>JBKJQR010000102.1:0-12479 GCA_046593895.1 Gemmatimonadaceae bacterium
GCGTCACCTGCAGGTAGATGATCGCATGGGCCTTCATCAGGCCATTCTCCTCGAGCAGTCGGAGCGCGATTGCCGACACCTCGTCGTCGCCTAACGTCAGCGGGCGCTCGATCCGCGCCTCGCGCAGCGACCGCCCGAGCCGCGTCCAGTGGCGCGCGGCTTCGATCAGCTTCCCATTGGCGACGCGAACAACCTCGTAGATCCCGTCGCCGAAGAGGAACCCGCGGTCGAGCGGAGAAATCGACGCGTCACGCGCCGCGATGTAATGGCCGTTCAGGTAGACGTGCACTCTAACAATCAGCCTTTAGCCGTTAGCGGGGAGGAACCGCGGTTAACGTCGGAGCGCGACGCTAACGGCTAAAGGCTAATGGCTTCCCTCGGCTTTGACTACCACCAACCCGGCTTGCGGTCCCCATCTTCATCGTCGTCTTCGTCCTCGCTCGGCGCGACCGCGCCCTCCTTCACCTGCAGCGGCGCGTTTGGATCGATCGGCGCCAGCTTCAGCGTGCCTAACGCTGCGTTGAGCTTCGGGACCAGCGTGTCGAGCGACCGTTTCAGCGTCAGCAGCTGGATGTCGAGCTTGGCCGAGAGGGTGTTGAAGACCGAGTACGACTGGTCGGTCGGCCGCGCCTCCGTGCTGGCGATGACACCGCTCAACGCACTGAGCTTGTTGTTGAGGCGGATCGGATAGTTGAGCGGGTCCTGGCCACTGCGGTTCTTCGTCTGGTAGAGTGAGTCCTCGATCGCGGCCACCGTCTCGCGGAGCGCCCGCGTCAGCACCATCGCGCCGACCGCCGGCGCGCCGCCGAGTGCGGGCTCGCGCTGGTCGAGCTGCTGCTTGATCGACCGGATCTGCTTGACCGCATCGTTGGCTTCCGTCACCCGGTCGCGGATCTTGAGCAGGAAGGCGAACTGCTCGCGAAGATCGGCCGACGTCGCGCGCGTCCGCGGATCCTTCTTGACGAGGAACGAATCGGTCGCGACCACTGCGCCGTCCACCTTCATCCGGACCGCGTAGGTGCCCGGCGGGGCGACCGGACCGTCCGTGCCGCCTGCCCACATGATGATGTTGTCGAAGGTGCTCGCATCCGCGTAGCGGAGATTCCAGACGAAGGAGTTCAATCCCTTCTTCGCGGCAACCCGCGGTGGCCTGGGCGCGCGGCGTGGCCCATCCTCTTCGGGGGTCGTCTCCTCACCGCGACGCTCGAGCGCCTTGGTGGTATCGGCACCGGCGCGCTGCAGCGAGTCGATCTGGGTGCGGCGCCGGGTCTCACCGCGCACCGAATCGGCTGCCGCGACGCTGTCCTGCCGGCTGGCGAAGCTGCGGATCACCGTGCCTTTCGCGTCCATGAAGTCGAGCGAGACTTCATGCCCCGCCCGGTCGAGCATGTACCAGACCACCACCCCACTGGGTGGGTTCGCGCCGCGCGGATGAACCGGCGGTGGAGCGTTAGGCGCCGCGGCTGCCCGGCCGCCGAATCCGCCGCCCCAGCTCACGCGGACCGCGTCGCGCGGGCGGAAGAGGCGCGCCGCGCCGGTGGTGCTACCGCCGCTCAGCTGCCGCAGCACGGAGAGGTCGTCGAGGATCCAGAACGAGCGGCCGTGCGTCGCGGCAACGAGGTCTCCGTCCTTCACCGCGAGGTCGTGCACCGGTACCGGCGGAAGATTCATCTGCAGCCGCTGCCAGTTACCACCGTCGTCGAACGAGACCCAGACTCCGCGCTCGGTACCGGCGTAAAGCAGTCCCTTGCGCGTCGGGTCCTCGCGGACGACGCGGACAAACTCGTCGCGGGCGATCCCGCGGTCGATGCGCAGCCAGCTCTTTCCAAAATCAGTTGTGCGATAGATGTACGGCTGCAAGTCGTCGAACTGGTAGCGGTTCGCGCCGACGTAGGCCGTGCCCGCCGAGTGCGACGATGGCTCGATGATCGAGACGCGAGTGTAGGCGAGCAGGTCCTTCGGTGTGACATTGCTCCACGTCTTGCCGGCGTCGCGGGTGAGTTGGACGAATCCGTCGTCGCTCCCCGTCCAGATCTGCCCGCGGGCGAGCGGCGACTCGGCGACCGCGAAGATGGTCGCGTAGTACTCGACCGACGTCTGGTCCTTGGTGATCGGCCCGCCCGACGCGCCTAACGTTCGCGGATCGTGGCGCGTGAGGTCGGGACTGATCGCCGTCCAGGTCTGGCCCTCGTTGACGGTGCGGAAGAGGACGTTCGCCGCGGCGTAGAGCGTATTTGGATCGTTAGGCGAGAGGACGACCGGGAACGTCCACTGGAACCGATACTTGAGGTCGCTCGCCGAGTGGCCCATCGGGTTGTCGGGCCACGGGTTGACGTCGCGCTCGATGCCGGTGCGCATGTCGCGACGTGTGAGCAGTCCACCGTAACTGCCGGCGTAAACGATGTCCGGATTGTCCGAGCGCACGGCGATGTGGCCGCTCTCGCCGCCCCCGGCTTCCTCCCAGGCAGCGGCGTCGATGCCGCCTTCCTTGCGCGAGGGGCCGCAGAGCGTCGAGTTGTCCTGCTGCGCGCCGCAGATCTTGTACGGGAATTCGTTGGTGGTGACGACGTGATAGAACTGCGCGGTGGCGAAGTCCTCGTCGGACCATGAGGTGCCGCCATTCAACGAGACGGTCGCACCGCCGTCATCGCCTTCGATCATCCGCTTGTTGTCGTCGGGGGCGATCCAGAAGTCGTGGCTGTCGCCGTGCGGCGCGCGGATCGCCTTGAAGGTCTTCCCGCCGTCGGTCGACTTCTGGAAGGAGACGTTATTCACCCACACCGAATTCGAGTCCAGCGGGTCGGCGTGGATCTTCGAGTAGTACCAGGCGCGCTGGCGGAGCTTGCGCTCCTCGTTGGTCTTCGTCCACGTCGTGCCACCGTCGTCGGACATGTAGACGCCGCCATCCGCCGCCTCGACGATGGCCCAGACTCGGTTCCGCCGGGCGGGCGATGCCGAGAGGCCGATGTTTCCTAACGTTCCATGGGGGAGGCCGGCCCAGTGGCTGATTTCGGTCCAGTGGTCGCCACCGTCCATCGTCCGGAAGATGCCGGAGCCGTTGCCCCCGGAGACGAGCTGCCACGGTGTGCGGCCGGCCTGCCAGAGCGCTGCATAGAGAACGTTGGGGTTGAACGGATCCATCGTCAGGTCCGACGCGCCAGTCGAGTCGTTGCGGAAGAGGATCCGGTCCCAGCTCTTGCCCCCGTTCCGCGAGCGATAGACGCCGCGCTCGGCGTTAGGCGCCCAGACGTGGCCCTGCGCGGCGACGTAGATGATGTCGGGGTTGGTCGGGTGGACGCGGACGCGTGAGATCTGGCGCGTCTCGGGGAGTCCGAGGTCGGTCCATGTTTTCCCGCCGTCGGTCGTCTTCCACACCCCCTCGCCGTGCGAGACGTTGCCACGGATCGGATACTCGCCGGTGCCGACGTAGACGATGTCGGGATTTGAGGGTGCGACCGCGATCGCGCCGATGGTGCCGCCGAAGAACTTGTCCGTCACCGGCGCCCACGCCATCCCGCCGTCCACGGACTTGAAGACGCCGCCGCCAGTCGTCCCCATCCAGTATTCGCTCGGTCTCGCCTTGGATCCGGCGACGGCGACGGAGCGGCCACCGCGGTAGGGGCCGATCTCGCGCCACTTCATGGCGGCGAAGGTCGAGTCGGGCGCGGCCCCGGACTGGGCAGCGAGCGGGACGCATGTCGCTGCGAGCGCGACGAGGAGAGCGGCGAAGTGGGACGGACGGGGCACGCGGGTTTTTCTCCGGAGGGTTTGCAGGGGTGATTCGGAAAAAGCGAGCGGGTCGGGAAAGACGCAAGGGCGGCAGCATCGCATTGCAGCGCCCGCGAAACCCGGCTAGGTGGACGTTCCCGGAACAACGTCGGCGCGTTGCCGCTCGTCCATTCGGAGCGCGAGAAGCGCTCCCGCATAGACGACAGCCGCGATCAGGTACAGTGCCTTCGTCCCCGTGACCATCGAGAGATACTCGAGCACCCCGCCGACGACAGCCCCAAAGACGTTGAATGCGAGCGCGCGCGACGTGTCGACCCGTGACTCGAACAGTTCGGCGAATATCAACGCGGCGAACAGCACTGGCAGCGCGACGAGCAATCCACCGGCAAACCACTGCCCCGTTGTCCCGAGCCAGAGCAGCGACCGCACCGGTACCAGATAGGCGACTGCAAGCGATCCGAACAGTCCGGCGAAGCGCATTGACCTGGGCAACGTCTTCCCCGCAATCGTCAGTAGGTTCGCGAACAGCACCACTACGAGAATCGACGCGAACACCAGCACGTTCACCTGCCACGTCGCGCCGAACAGGAGGGACATCTCCGCCACGCTCTTCGTCTCGACGAGGAGGAAGCCAGCGCCGAGGAAGAACATTGGCCAGTCACCACGCCCCTTGAGCGTGCCCGGTGCGCCGAACCGGACGGAAGCAAACGCGATCGCGAGAATGCCGGCGAGCACGGTCAGGTAGTGCGTCGGCACCGTGTGTTTCCGCAGGTACAGATAGGGCCAGTCGTCGTGCGGCAACGCGACATTCATTCGCAGGTCGGCCACGCTGGAGTCGGAGGCAAGCGCGGCGGCATTGACCGCCGCACCAGCGATGAATGTGTAGTTGAACAGGTACCACGGCTTGTAGCGCACGACGACGGGCGGACGACCAAACGACGTCTCGAGCGTCTGATAGATCTTCGCGGCGATGTAGGGATACTGCGACATGTGATACGTGATCATCACGCCATCGGAATGCAGGCGCGCGCGCGCCGCATCGAACGATTCGGCGGTGTAGACATAATTGTCGAGGCGTAGCGATCCCATTCCCGAGAGCAGCGTCTGGCTGTCGAGCGTGCCGAACACGATCGCGTCATACTTGCGATCCGTCTGCCGAAGGAATGCGCGAGCATCGTTGATCGTGACGTGCACGCGCGGATCCGAGTACGGACGGCGTGGGTGCCGCTCGCGACCGATGTCGACAATGGTCGGATCGATCTCGACCGCGTCGATGTACTTGGCGCCGAGCTCGAGAAGATTGGCGAGATCGTTGCCAGTGCCGGCGCCGACCACGAGCACCGTATCCAATCGAGGGGCAGCGCGGTAGGGCGCCAGGTACGCGGCGCGCACCCCGGCGAGCACGGTGTCGGTGCGTGCTCCCTCCGGTGATGCATCGAGGATCCACTGGTGCATCGAGCCATTCACGTGAAGGCTCGTCGCATACCGAAGCGGGATGAGGTTGATTCTGTAGTACGGCGACCAGTACTCAGGCATCGGCCCCGCGGTCCACGCGGCGAGTGCAACTGCGGCAGCCCCCGCGCCGGTCATCGCCGCGGCGTAGCGGAAAGTGCCAAGCGACAACAGTGCCCAGATCGCGAACGCGATCGTGAACCAGACGATCGGCGGCGTGCGCAGCGCGCTCAAAACGGCGAACAGGCCGATGCCGCCGAGACTTCCGGCAATGTCGAGGGAGTACGCGGTGAGCGGACGGAAGCGGCGGAAGAGTGTGCCCATGCCTGCGCCTAACGGCAGCATTACGAGCGCCACAAGCGTGAAGAGGATCAGGACGGTGGGAAGGATTCCGACCTTTCCCCACGTCCCGTGCATTTCACCGTAGATCGCCCAGATATGCTCGTTCGGATCCTTCTGCGTGCGGACGATGAAGTTCGACCAGAGCTTGACTGCCGCGAAGAGGAGGACGAGCGCGCCTGGCGCAATCCAACGGACACGGGTTTCATCGCGGGCCCGTAGCAGGCCGATGCCCATGCCGAGAAAGGTCGCGATCACCACCATGTTCAGATAGAATCCGAACACCCGGACGTAAGCGGAGATGTAGCGGATGAAGGCGAGCTCGATGAAGAGAATCAGGAAGGAGTAACCGACGAGGCGGAGTGCGGTCGACGATGCTGCAGGTTCGTGGCGATCGGAAAGGTTGTGGTCCACGTTCTCGTCGTTTAATTGTTGCATGCAAAGGATTCACAAGGCAGCGTAGCCCGGTCCAGGAAATCTCGCATGCTCGGATGGCTCCCGGTAGTCGAACCTGAGTCTCCCCAGTGCTCGTTAGGCTGTGTTTGAGATGTTACTACTTCGATTTTTCCGCCTAACGGGTTGCGTCAGGGGGCTGTTGCGTACCACCGACGGCAACTGCGTAGGAGTGCCCCGGCAATTTTAACATCGCCAGGGCATTCCAGGTTGTCCCTGCCACGACGTTTTTCGCTCGCTCAGTCAAGCTGGCGGCGTCGGTTTCACGTCATGTTTTTTTTGACGACTCTCGGTACCGCCCACGTCGGCCGCGCCGCAGCCATCTGACCGCCGCTCCCCGCTCCCGCTTGACAACCCCCCACCCCCCATGTAACCGTTTCCACTACGCGTCACAACGATGCGCCGAGCCGGCCCGGTTCACCGGCCGGCACCCAGCCGAACGAGCGAGCATGACCGTCACGATCCGAGACGTCGCGCGTGTGTCCGGGTTCTCCGTCGCCACCGTCTCCCGTGTGCTCAACAGGAGCGGGCCGGTGAAGGACGACACCAGGCAACGCGTGCGTGAAGTCGCGGCTTCGCTCCGGTTCTCACCGAACGTTGCCGCGCGCAGTCTCAGCACGAGACGCACGAACACCCTCGGCCTCCTCCTCCCCGACCTGCACGGCGAGTTCTTCTCCGAGGTCATTCGCGGGGTGGACCAGGCGGCGCAGGCGGAGGGCTACCATGTGCTCGTCTCGAGCTCGCACAATGCGCCGGCCGAAATCTCGGCGGCGCTGGCGACGATGCGCGGGCGGGTGGATGGGGTGGCGATCATGTCGCCGGTGATCGACGCCCGCACGCTGGCCGCCGAGCTGCCGGCGACACTCCCGCTGGTCCTCCTCAATTGCGCCGGCGGGCAAGACAACGTCGATGCGCTCGACATCGACAATCGGGGTGGCGCGCTGGCTATGGTGCGCCACCTCGTCGCGTTAGGCAGGCGGCGGATCGCTTTCCTCTGCGGGCCGGATGGCAACGCTGACGCCGACGCCCGGCTTCGCGGGTATCGGGACGGGATGCGCGGCGCGGGGATCGCGCCGGACCCTGAATGGGAGCTCGAGGGGGACTTCCAGCAAACTGCAGGACTGGCCGCGGTCCGCAAACTGCTGGCAACATCGCCACGTCCCGACGCGTTGTTCGCCGCGAACGACGCAATGGCGATCGCGGCGATGAGCGCGCTGCGCGACGCGGGGCTCTGCGTCCCGGAGGACGTGGCGGTCACCGGGTTCGACGACATCCCGATCGCTCGTTACATGCATCCGGCGTTGACGACGGTGCGCGTCGACATCGCCGGACTGGGCGCCCGGGCGGTGCGCACGCTGATCGACGCGGTCGCCGGGAAGAACGAGCATGCGCGGGTGCGGGCGACGCTGGCGACCGAGCTGGTGGTGCGGGCGTCGTGCGGGGCGGGCAGGGGGGTGGTGGCGGAGGGCGGGATCAACTCAACGTTAGGCAGAGGGAATACATGCACGACATCACTGGCATGACCACCGGCGGGGCTCACACTGAGGGAGGCACCATGCAGAGGAACGTGAATCGATGGCTCGGGGGCATCGCGGTCGCCGCGGCGCTACTCGGGTTGGGGGGAGTGGCGACGGCGCAGAACAGCACCGGGACGATCCGCGGGAGCGTGACGGCTGACGCTGGCGCGCCGATGGGTGGCGTGCAGGTTGCGGCTCGGAACGTCGAAAGCGGGGTGCCGCGAGGAACGGAAAGCCGCGAGGACGGGAGCTACGTACTCCCGGGCATCGTCCCCGGCACCTACGACATGACCGTCAGGCGGATCGGCTACGCGCCGATCACCCGGCGAGTCGTGGTCCAGATCGGCGCCACCGCCCTCCAGGACTTTTCGCTCGTTTCGCAGACGACGACGCTGTCCACCGTCGCGGTGACCGCCGCGCCTAACGTGCAGGCGGCGTCGTCAGAAGTCGCGACCAACGTGACGCGCGCCCAGATCGAGAAGCTGCCGACGTCGAGCCGCAACTTCCTCGACCTCGCGGCGCTTTCACCAGGCGTGACCGTCAGCCCGGATCGGGTCAGCACGACCGGCTTCCGAACGTTTTCGGCCGGCGGGCAGACCGCGAACGCGGTGAACCTGTTCATCGATGGCACGAGCCTGAAGAACGACCTGACCGCTGGTGGTGTCTCAGGTCAGGATGCAAGCCGCGGCAATCCGTTCCCGCGCGGTGCGATCCAGGAATACCGTGTGATCAGCCAGAACTTCAAGGCGGAGTACCAGAAGGCGTCGAGCGCGATCATCACCGCGACGACGAAGTCAGGCGGCAACAAGTGGGCGGGTAGCGCGCTCGTCACGTATCAGAACGCGAGCCTCGTGCAGCTCGACACCTTTCAGCGACGCGACAAGGCGAACAGCCCGTCCACGTTCAAGCGTCCCGACTACAACCGCACGCTGACCTCGTTCAACATCGGCGGCCCGATCATCAAGGACAAGATGCACGTCTTCGGATCGTACGAGGGCAACTATCAGAACCGCGCGAACCGCGTCAACTTCGCCGCGACGCCGACTGGATTCAGTGCGCTCGACACGGTCAACCTGTCGAAGTACAACGGCTCGCTCGGCTCGCCGTTTCGTGAGAACCTGCTTTTCGGGAAGATCGACGACGCACTCAGCGAGAATTCATCGCTCGAGCTGAGCCTGAGCAACCGTCACGAGACGGACGTCCGCGATTTCGGCGGCACGCAGGCGATCACCTCGGCGATCAACTTCCGGCAGAACATCGCGATTGGCCAGTTGAAGTACAACTACTTCAAGGGTCCACTGCTCAACGAGTCGAAGGTCGATTACTCGAGTTTCCGCCGCAATCCCACGCCGAATACGCCGGGAACAGCGTCGCGGCGGTATGAGTACCTGGGGACGGACGCCACGATCGGGAGCAATCGCAGCAACCAGGACTTCACTCAGAAGCGGCTCGGTCTGCGCGACGACCTGACTTACTCGGGTGTGCATCTCGCCGGTGAGCACATCTTCAAGGGCGGGGCGAGTATCGACTTCGTGAAGTACGACATCATCAAGGACAACAACACCACGCCGCAGTTCACCTACGCCGATTCCGTCAATTGCAACCCGACCTGCAACCCGCAGGCGACGTCGTACAAGTTTCAGGCGCCCTTCCGGCTCTCCTACGGCACGGGCGATCCGAACGTCAACACCAACAACAAGCAGATCGGCGCCTACATCCAGGATGACTGGACGCCAGTCGAGCGCCTAACGCTGAATCTCGGCATTCGTTGGGATGTCGAGACCAACATGCTCAACTCGGGCTACCGGACGCCGCAGACGCTGGCCGACACGCTCAGGCGGTATGCCAGCCAGCTGGCCCGGCCGCTCGACCCGAACCGCTACATCAGCGACGGCAGCAACCGTAAGGCCTTCCTCGGTGCATTCCAGCCGCGCGTTGGATTTTCGTATGGCATCGACAAGGAGAGCCACACGACGCTCTTCGCCGGGTGGGGTCTCTACTATGACCGCATTCCGTTCGATCTTTATGCGGTCGATCCGATCCTCAAGATCCGGCACCCGGATTACACGATCCGGTTCGCGGCGCCCGGCGTCGCACCGACCGCTGGCCAGGTTGCATTCAATCCATCGTACCTGACCGCCGACAAGGCGACGCTGAACAACCTCGTGAAGACCTTCGGCCAGCCCGAGGCATTCCTGATTGACAACGAAGCGAAGGTGCCGTACTCCAAGCAGATGAACGTCGGCATCCGGCAGGTCTTCAGCGCGCTCACGGTCACGGCGACTTACGTGACCCAGCTCGGCTACGACCAGATCGGCCTCAACTTCGGCGATGCCGGCTCGCTGCGGGCGGACGGGACGTGCTGCCAGGGCAACGGCTTCCCGGTCGGGGCGCACGGCTTCAGCAACTTCATTTACTCGACCAACGACGGGAAGACCTGGTATCGCGCGCTGACGCTGCAGCTCGAGCGTCCGTATTCCCGCGCC
Source organism: Gemmatimonadaceae bacterium (assembly GCA_046593895.1). Taxonomy (GTDB): domain Bacteria; phylum Gemmatimonadota; class Gemmatimonadetes; order Gemmatimonadales; family Gemmatimonadaceae; genus JABFXC01. The sequence continues at coordinate 9,977 of JBKJQR010000102.1, forward strand.
GACTCGAATAGTTTCGGCTGGGGCGGTGGACTGGCGTACACGCGCGCGGTTCGCGAGCTGCAGGGCGCGGACAACCTCGGTGACGACTTCGACTATCCGAACCAGGCTGCGATCGGCAAGCACCTGTCGAACGACGAAAGGGATCGTATCGTCACCAACTTCATCACCGACATCCCGTACGCATTCGGCATCCAGTTCTCGGGCCTCATCACGTTAGGCGGCAAGTTCCGGCAGGACGTCGGATGCCCCTACCGCTTCTGCAAGGCCGGTACTACGGGCAACCAGTTCACTCGCGGCGGGTTCGTCGTGCCTGGCACCTTCCCGTACCAGAACGTGGACCTGCGCTTCCGGAAGGACCTGCCGTCGTTCGGCCGGACGTTCAGCCGGATCGGCTTCACGCTCGACGTATTCAACGCGACGAACCACGACAATTACAGCCGCTACGCAACGGGCGACCGGAAGGCAAAGGATTTCGGTCAGCCGTACGAGCTGGCGAGCGACGCGCGACGCTATCAGGTCGGCGCCGAAGTGAATTTCTGACCTTCAGCAGCAGTATCGTTTGACCGGCGGGGAGCCAGCGCGAATCATGCATTGGCTCCCCGTCGTACCTTTTCACCCTGGCTTCCCATGCGCCGACTCTCGCCCCGTCTGCACTCCCTCGCCCTGGCACTCGCCATCGCGACCCTCGCGAGTGGGTGCGCGCACACGACGATCACCGGGCCGCGACCAGACCTCCGTAACGAACCGTTCCTCGATACGCTCCAGTCGCGGACCTTCAACTTCTTCTGGGAGCAATCCCGGCCATCGTCAGGCCTGACCCCCGATCGCTGGCCGGCAAAGAGCTTCTCGAGCATCGCCGCGGTCGGCTTCGCGCTCACCGCCTACCCGATCGGCGTCGAGCGCGGCTACATCACCCGCACCCAGGCCGCCGAGCGGACGCTGACGACGCTGCGCTGGTTCTACCAGGCGCCGCAGGGTGCGGCCGCCTCGGGCACGAGCGGCAACATGGGCTTCTTCTACCACTTCCTCGACATGGACACCGGCCTCCGGTTCCAGACCGTCGAGCTCTCGACCATCGACACCGCGCTCCTCCTCGGCGGCGTCCTCTTCTGCCGCGAGTACTTCGACCACGCCGATGGCACCGAGGCGGCGATCCGCGCCTACGCCGACTCGCTCTACGTTCGCGTCGACTGGACGGCGGCGACGGCAACTACCGCGCCGAAGATCTCGATGGGGCAAACCCCGGAGAAGGGATGGCTGCCCTACACCTACAACGGCTACAACGAGGCGATGCTGCTCTACGTCCTCGCGTTAGGCTCGCCGACGCACCCGATCGACGCCAGCGCCTGGCCCGCCTACACGAGCAGCTACACCTGGGCGCCCTATCAGGGCGAGCAGCAGGTGAACTTCGCGCCACTGTTCGGGCACCAGTACTCGCAGATGTTCATCGACTTCCGCGGGATCCAGGACGCGTTCATGCGCGCGCACGGAATCGACTACTTCGAGAACTCGCGGCGGGCGACGGTGTCCCAGCGCAGCTACGCGACGGCGAACCCTAACGGTTACCGCGACTACTCGGCGAATATCTGGGGGATCACCGCCAGCGATGGTCCATCCGATACGACGCTCGTCATCGATGGCCGGTCGCGGCAATTCCGGACCTACGCCGCGCGCGGGGTCGCGTCCAACGAGGTCGTCGACGACGGCACGCTCGCCCCGACCGCGGCCGGCGGGTCGATTGCATTCACGCCCGATATCTCGATCGCCGCGCTCAAGGCGATGCGGGTGAAGTACGGCAACGAGCTGTTCCAGCAGTACGGATTTCTCGATGCGTTCAACCCGACCTTCACCAATGCCGGCGCGGCGCGCCAGGGCCGCGTCGTTCCCAACATCGGCTGGATCGACAACGACTACCTCGGCATCGACCAGGGCCCGATCCTCGGAATGATCGAGAACTACCGCAGTGAACTGATCTGGAAGTACATGCGAAAGAGTCCCTACATCCGCCGCGGCCTCGAGCGCGCCGGTTTCACCGGCGGATGGCTGGCGACCCCGTAAGCGAACCGCTACTGCTGGTGAACCACAGAGCACTGCCGCGAGATGGAGGTTCGGGATGGCGGGTCGTAACAACTTTGGGGCACGCCGGGCGAGCGTATCTCACCGCATGCGCAATGCTGCGCGTCGGGCAAGAAGATCGAGCCTTAGCCACGATGGCGCGCGCCGGGCGAAAATATCTCACCTGACGCCCAATCAATCGCAGCCCGCGCGCGACCGCGACGCATCGCACGCCGCGGCCGTTCTCTGTGGTTCAATGCACGATCATCGTCTCGACTCGTAGCCCGCTTGCCACACACCCGCATCCTCCGACGTCTTGTCCGCCTAACGTCCGCCAGCGCTCTCCTGCTAGCTGGCGCCGGCTGCCGCGCGGCCGGTGCCCACGAGGTCGTCGAGCTGCGCTTCTGGGCGATGGGCGCCGAGGGCGAGGTGGTCCAGAAGCTGATCC
>JBKJQR010000228.1:0-41223 GCA_046593895.1 Gemmatimonadaceae bacterium
CGTGAGCGACTCCACCATCCGTTACCAACCTGCCGTGTCCTGCGTCCCAGAGCGGGAGACGGGGCTCGAACCCGCGACATCAAGCTTGGAAGGCTTGCGCTCTACCAACTGAGCTACTCCCGCGAGTTCGTCGTCCGGACGCCCCGCGCAGCGCGTTCCAGTCCGCGCCAGCCCTTTCCGCCGCTCCGACGATGGTGGGGGAAGGATTCGAACCTTCGAAGGCGTTAGCCGTCAGATTTACAGTCTGATCCCGTTGGCCACTTGGGTACCCCACCCAACGCTCACACGCAACACGCCGGAGCACCCGCTGCCCTCAGAGCTGACGGCGAGAATCGAACTCGCAACCGCCTGATTACAAATCAGGTGCTCTGCCAATTGAGCTACGTCAGCAGTCCGGCGCATTTTTGCGCGAGACCCTTAGAATAAGCAGCACGGAGAGGGGTGTCAAGCAACGCACCTGCGCGGACTTAGGCGCTCCCGGGCCGATCCGTTCCGTTCGCCCGACGCCCAGCGGTGATCATGCGACGAGCGATTATCCGAAAAGCGCCCGAATCACCGGGCACCGGGGCGCTGCGTCGCGCTGCCTGATTCGGTTCCCAACGCCAACCCGAATCGAGACCCGCGGCCGAGCTCGCTGAAAATCTCACTGGTTAGCGGACCTTCGTCCAGCGCGTGCCACTCGCGAGGTCTTCGACGGCGATTCCCTCTGCCTCGAGCGATTTACGGATCGCATCGGCAGCAGCGAAGTCGCGACGCCCTCGCGCATCTCGCCGCTGTGCGAGCATCGATTCGATTCGCGCGGCGAGCGAAGCGTCGACGTCTGCATCGTCAGGCACGACATCGAGCACACTGTTGATCAACGTGAATGCAGCGCGAGCGGCATCGATCGCCGCGGTGTCGGAGCCGCCACGATCGAGCTCCGCATTGGCGGCGCCGATGAACACGTGCAGAGCCGCCAGCGCCTCGGGTGCGTTGAGATCGTCGAACAATGCAACCTGCGCTGATTCGGTTGCGACTTTTGCCGCAGCCGCCAGTGCGGGCGTGCCACCGCGGGCATTTTCGAGGCGCCGGGCAAAGGTCGCGATGCGGCGCACGGCATTCATTCCCGACTCGATCGCCTCACCAGACAGGTTCAGCTCCTGACGATAGTGCGTGCTGAACACGAAGTGTCGAACCGCGGCGGCGGAAATATTGTTCGCTCGCAGGTCGGCGACCGACTGCACGTTCCCCACACGCTTCGCCATCTTCGCGCCGTCGGTGAGCAGGAACGCACCGTGGCACCAGACGCGGCTGAACGGCTTTCCAGTCGCACCCTCCGATTGCGCGATCTCGTCCTCGTGATGGGGGAAGATCAGGTCGATTCCCCCGCAGTGCAGGTCGAGCGTTTCACCGAGGAGCGACATCGCCATCGCCGAGCACTCGAGATGCCAGCCCGGTCGCCCACGACCCCAAGGTGAGTCCCACGCCGCGCCGGTGCGCTCGTCTTCATCCTTCGCTGCTTTCCAGAGCGCAAAGTCCTGCGCGTTCTCCTTCGAGTAGTCATCCTGCGCAACGCGGGCACCCGACTTCAACTCGCGCGTATCCAGTCGAGACAATCGGCCGTAATCGGGAAAGCGAGCGATCGCGAAGTACACGCTGCCATCCTCGGCGAGGTAGGCGACGTTTCGCTCGATCAGCGTCGCGACGAGCGTGATCATCTGCGGGATGAACTCGGTCGCCCGCGGATAGGACTCGGCGCGCTCGATGCGCAGGTACTCCCGATCCTGATGAAAGGTCGCGATCACCGGACCGGTGACTTCGGTGATCGTCAGGCCACGTTCGTTCGCGCGCTTGATGATCTTGTCGTCGACATCGGTCAGGTTCATCACCTGATTGACCCGCCAGCCGCGCAGCCGAAGCGCGCGGCGCATCAGATCCTCGAAGAGGAACGTTCGAAAGTTTCCGAGATGCGCCGGGTTGTACACCGTCGGTCCGCACGTGTACATGCGCACGCACGCGCCATCGGCCGGGGCGAATGGCTCAACCTGGCGGGTGAGCGTGTTGTACAGGCGGAATTCGATCGACATGCGTGGTTGCAAGAGGGCGACGGCAACGCGGTCGCCGTGGCGCGGAAGCTAGGCGCCGCGAAAAGGAGAATCAACTCGCCTGCAGGTTGCATCACCAGCGCGCGCGTTAACCGAAGGCGCGGAGGAAGAGCTGTGTCGCCCAGGGAAGCGCAACCTGGCCGGCGAACCCGAGCGCGAGCCACACTCCGGCCGTTGCGACGCCGACCTGCAGCGCGGCCATTGCCGACGACCCTTGACGATGCGGGCGCCGCGCGTCGTCCGCTGCCCGCTCAGCGGCGAGCAGTGCGCGCGCGACGCACCACGCGCTGACCGCTGCCGCGACCGTGCAGATCACGACCCAGTAGGCAATCGACGCGGGCGGGCGCACGCCAGCGAGATCGAGCAGGAGGCGCGGCCCGAGCGAGAAGCGACTCGGCAGATCGAGCAGCTCGCCGATCGACGACGGCGCGGGCGCGATCACCACGCCGATCGCGCGCAACACGCCGTCGGCCGCCAGTGGAACGGCGCCCAATGCGAGCCAGCGCGCCACACCCGGCAGTCGGCGCGCCTGGCCGAGCCAGAGCGCGGTGCCGGCGAGCAGCAGTGCCGGCACGACTGGCGGGAGAAACACGCTGAGCGCCGTTAGGCGTACCAGTCCGTGTTCGAGAATGAGGAGCCGCGGATTGGCGTCAAAAAGCGCGTAGAGGTCTCGGACAACGTCGTGATAGACGACAGCCGCAGCGAGCAGGTGAATCGCCAGGGAGCCGGCGACGAGCATCGCGACCGGCTTGGCCGACGGAGCGGGTCGTGCGCGCCGAATGCGTTGGTCCGGCAGTCGAGAAGCGCTCGGCGGGAATGGCGTACGCAGCGACTGGCTGGTGTTCCGTGATTCACTGGGGAGTTGTGTCATACGTTAGGCTCCGCGACCCGCGAGGGCCGATCGATGAGGTCGAAGAAACGCTGTTCGAGATCGTCGCGCCGAATCGCCGACGCGCGAACGCCAACGCCGACAGCGAGGCATTCGGCGAGAACGTCCTCTGGCGAGTCACTGCCGAGCGGGATGTGCAGTTCATCGCCCTGGAGTGTCGCAGAGGGGCGGCGAGTCTGGAGTCGCCGCGCGGCCAGGGGCGGTGCGTCGACAGTCAGCACCAGCGTGCGTTCGCCGGTGAACCCGGACGGGTCGATGGCAGCGTGCGCCTGTCCGTTCTTCATTACGACAATTCGCGAGGCGAGATGCTCGAGCGAGAGCATGTCGTGGGACGACAGGATGATTGTTACGCCCTCGTCACGGAGCCCGCGAAGCAACTCGCGCATCTCGCGCGCACCGACCGGGTCGAGTCCGGAGAGCGTTTCATCCATCAGCAGCAGGCGCGGACGGCCGATGACCGCCTGCGCGACACCGAGCCGCTGGACCATCCCGCGGGAGAGATGGGCGACGCGTTTGTTCGCGTGCTCAGCCAGCCCGACGCGATCAAGTGCGGCGCGTACGCGCTCAGCGCGTTCTGTGCCGGACAGCTCGTGCAGCGTCGCGTAGAACTCAAGTGCCTCGCGGACTGAGAGGAAGCGCGGGTACAGCGAGCGTTCGGGCACGTAGGCGACGCCCGGTGGTCGGCCGAATGGCGCGCGCGACGAACCGAACCAGTTCAGCGTCCCGCTATCGGGGCGAAGCAATCCAGCGGCGCAGAGCAGGAAGGTCGACTTGCCGGCGCCGTTAGGCCCGAGGAGCCCAAGCAGTTCGCCGTGCGCCAGCTCGAGGTCCATGCCGCGCAGCGCCTCAATCGATGCGCCCCACTGCGCGACGCCGGCGCGATAGCGCTTGACGAGGCGCGAGGCGGAGAGAACACTGCTCATTGCGTCAGCCTCCCTGCACCTTCAATCCGGTGGAGCCGAACTGCGGCGAAAGTGAACCAGACGATCGGTGAGGTGAGGAGCACGACCGCGGCGAGTGGCGACGCCGGCGACCGGTAGATCACCCCCCTGAACATTGCATTGACGTGGTTGAGCTGCGGCATCGCCTGCAGCGCGCTACGCAAAACCGCAGCAGGCGCAGGCGGGATTCGCTCGAGCAGCCCAGACCCGAGGGCGACCGGCACTGCGATCAGCAATCCGACCATCGCGACGGCGTTCGCCTTTCCGGAAAGCATCGTTGCGAACAGGAGCATGACTCCGAGCCAGCCGGCGAGCAGCGCCGCGAGCCAGAACATGCAGAGCAACATCGTCGTCAGCTGCCAGGTGACCACACCGTGAAGGGCGATCGGGAGCTGCAGGGCGACTATCGCGACGCCAAGCGCCAGCGTTCCGATGGCGCCGCCGGCGATGGCCTCGATCGCCGACACACCGTGAGTGAGGAGGATTGCGTATTCGCCGCTGTCGATGTCATCGGCGATCGCGCCGGCAGCGAGCACCGTCAGGCTGACGACGCTGAACTCGGCGAGTGCGGACATTCGCGCAAACAACGTCGTTCCTTCGACGAGCAGCCAAGGCACCGCGGCGATAAGAAGCGCAGCAACGCCGAGACCGGTGCGGAGGACGCGCTTGAACCGGATGCGCGCGATCGCGACTACGCAACTCAGACGCGGGACGTCGCGCAGCACGTGAATAGGTTTCATTGGGAGAAGCCGGCCAGCGTGGCGCGGTACCGGGCCTCGCGGGTGAACCCGACCACAAGCTCCCGCGAACCGTCCGCGTGAAACATGACAAGCGTCGGCACAGCGCGGGTCGCGATCGCGTGCAGCAGCGCTGATGCCGAATCGGTCTCGATGCGCAGGTGGAGACCGAGGCGATGCTGATATGCGTCAGCGTCGGCGGGGGTATCGTCGCTCACTATGACTGCACGCAACCCGCGCGCGGCGACGACCGAGTCGACGAGTATGGCGGCGCGTGAGCAATGCGCACAGTGGCTGTCCACGTAGAGCAGCAGAAATGGGAGCCGCCGATCGAGGACGGCGGCGCGGCTAGGCCACGGCAACGCTGCCGCTGCCGGGACGCGAGCACCCGCATGGCGCGGCGTCGAGACGACGGCGACGAGTGCCGCCACTACCGCGCTCCCCCCAAGGAGGAGCGCGGAGAGGGCGAATCGGCGAGCGTTAGGCATGAGCAGAGGTCAGCCGCCGGACGAGCAGATCCCGGCGCGGATCAGGTAGCACCATCCGCGGATCGCGATCGTGTAGTAGTTGCCGTTCGACGCGCCGAAGTCTTCGTCGCAGCTGCTGACGGCATCGATGAGGCAGTCGGCCCGCGCCTGGCGCGGAGTGCCGAGGATTGCGCCGAGCGCGAGCGCGCTGGCAAGGATTGTCCGTTTCATGGTATCTCCGGGTTGATTAGAAAACGATGCAGGCGCTCGTCAGGAGATAGCACCACCCGCGGACCGCCGCGGAGACCGGCACCATCTCGCCGATGAAGGCGTCGCACCATGCGATGTTCTCGAGTACCTGTGTCACGTTGCAGCTCTGCGCGCGTGCGGTTGCCGAAGTGAGAATTGTCGCAGCGAGCAGTAACGTTCTTGTTCGAGTCATGGAACCTCCTTTGCGCTGAAATCGCTCATCGCGTGGTTCGTTCAGCTTCTGCTTGTCACTGCCAGACCGAACCGCCGAACGGGCACCACGGATGATTCGGGTCATCCCAGAACGAGGGGAGTATGCTTTCGCATTCGGAGCCCCACCCGCTGATCCAGTAATTCGACGCATGCGCCGGCGCGGTTGACAGCGCCACGGCAATGAGAGCTCCGAGGAGCGTGAGTCGGATTCGCATGAGCATCTCCAGATTGAGTGTCAGGCGCTCCCCGATTCGCGAAGGCACGATAGGAATCAGTCGTCAGCGGACCGTCATCCGAAGCGCGCGACAGACAGCGTTCGATGGCCGGAGACGAGATCCCTGCGCAACCGGCGGCGGCAACGCAAACGGGGCCACCGTAGAGGTGGCCCCGTTTGCGCGTTGCAGTGCTCGGCAGTTTCTACTGTCGGAGGTCGCGCGCTTTTATCTGGAGCTTTAACTCATCGTCAGGCTTCGAGCCGTTCACCCGCGCGACGATTGCCGCCGCGCCGATTGGCGACATCTGCCATCTCGGCGATGGCGCGCTCGCGGAGGCTGATGATGTCGGTGGCTGGCGCAGTCGGAAGGAGAACGTTTCCGTCGGGCACCGGAACCCGGAGGACGAGCAACCGGTCGCGTACGACGCGACGGAACCCCTTCCCCTCGTAGATGCGGTTCATGAGGATGCGTCGGACGACCACCATCACGACAGCCAGCATCGGCACCGCGACGACGAGCCCGACGCCACCGATCATCGTCCCGATGATCAGCACCGACAGGATCGTCATGACGGGCGGCAGGTGCACCTTGCCGCGCATCACCGTGGGCATGAGGACATTGCCTTCGAACAGATGGACCACGATCCCCCAGCCGACAACGAGCATCGCAGCGCCGACGCCCCGTTCACCGAGCATGAACAAGGCGGGCAGCGCGGTCGACACCAACGTGCCGAAGAAGGGGATAACGGCCACGGCACCGGTGACGAGCGCGAAGGTCAGCCAGTACGGCACCTTGAGGAAGTAGAAGCCGATCGCGGTCAACAGGGCGAGCACGCTCATCGTGAAGAGCTGCCCGACGATGTATTGGCGAAGCGTCGTCGCGAGGTCAGCGAGGACATCGCGCACGAGGTCGCGGTGCACCGGTGGAAAGAGAGCGATCAGGTATTCACGATAGAACGCCGGCTCGAGTGCGAGGTAGATCGCCATGACGAGCACGGAGAACACGCTGATCGCGACGTGCACGAGCGAGAATACCTTCGGCACCAGCCCGCTGAACGTCCCGGCAACCTGGTCGTAGGCGGCAATCAGCAGCGTATGCTCGCCCGGCTTCCACATCGGGGCGAGGGCCGGCATCCGCGAAACCATGTTGTCGATCCCCTTCTCCCAGACTTCGATCTGACTGGGGAGGACGGTCAGCAGCTCCTGCGTCTGGGCGATCACCGGGGGGACGAGCAACCAGAACAGCCCGACGATCGCGCCTAACGTTCCGAACAGTGCGAGCACGAAGGCGAGCCAGCGTGGCAGCTTCAGCCGCCGCTGGAAGAAGTCCGTCACCGCGCCGAGATACAGCGAGATGAGGACCGCCAGGAACAGCAGCATGACGATGTCGGCCGCGCGGCCAACCATCCACAACAGCAGGATGGTGAGGACGACCGACGCGAGAATTGGCGCGAACTTGAACCGCGCAGTCGTCCCAGCGATCACGGGAGGCTAAGTCTCGTCCTTGAGGTGTTCGATATCGGCGTGCACGGTTTCGTCGCGCTTGCCAGTCGCACTTCCGGTGCCGAGCTGACGGCTGGCTGGCGGCGCACCGGCCGGGAGCATCCCCATCTTCTGCTTGAGCGCGAGCAGCTGCTGATCGACGCCAATCGTCCCCGCGCTCTTCTCGAGCCGCTTGAAATCGCTCGCCAGCTTGTCGCCGGTGAACTCCTCGTCGATCTCGGCGCTCGCCTGAATCCGCTTCTCGGTGGAAACGATCTTGTCTTCCATCCGGGAGAATGCCTCGAACGCGGAATTCTCCGACATCGACGACATGGTCTCGGCGATGCGCTGTTGCGCCTGCGCGCGGCGCTGCCGGGCGATGAGCAGGTTCTTCTTACGCTTCGCTTCCTCGATCTTGTCGTTGAGGTCGCGGAGCGAATTCTTCAGCTTCTCCGTCTCCATCCGGTGTGATTCCCACGTCTGCTCGAGCGTGGTACCGTGACCGAGATGCTCGCCGTGGCGGACGAGCGCCTGCTTCGCCAGGTCGTCGCGACCTTCCTGGATCGCGAGCATCGCGCGCTTTTCCCAATCCTGTGACTGGCGATACTCCTGGTCGACCTGATCACGCAGCCGCTTCTCGTCGGCGATCGCAGACGCGACCTGCTGCTTCGCCTTGACGAGCTGCGTCTTCATGTCGACGAGAATCTGATTCAACATCTTCTCCGGATCTTCTGCCTTCGAGATCAGATCGTTGATATTTGACTTGAGGAGCGATGACAAGCGATCGATGAGTCCCATGGTCAGCGGGCCTCCTGATAGGCGCCGAGCTCGCGGAGGTGGGACGCGAGCGCCAACGTCATCCCTTCGTAGCTGGCGAGGAATTCATCGTAGTCGAGATGCGCCAGCTCGAGCGCCTCAGTGATCACGATCGAATCCCGTTCGATGCCATATGATCCGTGCACGAGCTCCGTGGCGTTGAGCTCGAGCAGCCGGTGGCTGAGTGTCGCGAGTGCGCGCGGGTCGGTGGGCAGCGTCATGACCTTTACGCGAAGGACCACGACCGGCGGGGAGTAGTTCACTACGACGTCAAAGGAAAAGCTCCCCGTTGGCTTGACGATCCACAGTCCCGGCTGAATCTCGGAGTAGCTCGTACCCTCGGCGGCCAGCTTGTCGAGAAAGCCCTCGATCTCTTCGCGCGTCACCATCGACTTATCCTGGTTGAAGTGTCCCATGGTTCTGCCTACGAGTGAACCGGGGGGCAGTGTTTCGCTTCGACACGATTTTCATGGCGCCTGTTGCAGCGTGGCGCACCGGAATTGTCGCTTCAGGCGAAGATAACAAGGCGCACGGCGAATCGTGAGAAGCGCCGGGTGCACGCACGGCAGGGCGTTCTGCGTCGAACCGAGGCGAGGCGCCGCGCCACGTCGCTGCCAGAACGGACCGCTCAGCTGCCCTTCTTGATCTGGTACAGACGCTCCTTGGCGAGGCGACGTCCCGTTGGCGTTGCCGCCAGCCCGCCGCCCGCGGTTTCGCGATAGCGGACATCCATCGAGGCGCCGATCTCGCCCATCACGTCGATGACCTCGTCGACGGGAATGGCGAAGGTAATGCCGGCGAGCGCCATCTCGATGCCGGCGAGCGCGATCGCCGACCCCGTCGCGTTGCGAAAGACGCAGGGCAATTCGACGAGGCCTCCGAGGGGATCGCAGACGAGGCCTAACGTTCCCTGCATCGTCATGGCGACGGCGTGGCCACACTGGCTCGGGCTGCCGCCGAGCATCTCGGTCGCGGCGCCTGCGGCCATCGCGGCGGCGCTGCCCGTCTCGGCCTGGCAGCCGCCTTCCGCGCCGGAGAGCGACGCGCGCTCCGCGATGACCGCGCCGATCAATCCGGCACAGGCCAATGCATCGATGACTTTTTCATCGGGAATAATGCCTGCCGCAGCGAGGCCGGTGAGGACGGCGGGAAGGACCCCGGCCCCGCCGGCCGTTGGCGCGGCGACGATGACGCCCATCGCGGCGTTCACTTCCTGCACGGCGAGGGCGCGGGCGAGAATGTCGCGAAAGGGAGTTCCGGCGAGCGGACCGGCTGGCCCGGTGCGCAGCTTCGCGGCGTCGCCACCGACGAGGCCCGAAGCGGAATACAGGTCACCGACGAGGCCCTGTGCGACGGCGCCGCGCATCACGACAAGCGCTCGTCGCAAAGCCGATCGGATATCATCGACGGTGCGCCCCTGATCTTCCGACTCGGCGGCGAGGGCGACGGCGGAGAGCGACGTGCGGCGCGCTTCGGCATCACGAATGGCGTCTGCGAGCGACTTGTACATGGCTCCTCCGCCGTTAGGCGCTCACCTTGTCGAGCCGGAATGCCCACTTCACCCACGGAAGCTCGCGAATCCGATCACGTAACACGGTGCTCGGCATCTCGTCGACTTCGATCACCATGAAGGCGTCGCCACCGCGTGCTTTTCTCGTCAGGCGCAGCGTGGCGATGTTGATGCTGTCCTCGGCGAGCAGTGCGGCGATGCGCGCGACGGAGCCCTTGACGTCTTCGGCGACGAGGACCACGGTGTTGTAATTCCCGGTCACCTCGACGGGGTAGCCGTCGATTTCGGTGACGAGCACGCGTCCGGCGCCGAGCGAGGAGCCGACCATCGTGGCCGAGCGTTCGCCGCGATGAATCGTTATCCGGGCGGTGTTCGGATGGACATCGGCCTCCTCGCCTAACGTCGTCTTCTCGAACTTGTAGTCGAGACCCTCGCGTTCGGCGATCTCGAGGGCGGTGCGGATTCGTTCATCGTCGGGTGCGAAGCCCATCAAACCGGCGACGATCGCCTTGTCGGTACCGTGCCCCTCGCCAGTGCGAGCGAACGAGCCGTGCAGCTCGATGCGCGCCGTCTCTGGCGTGCCGCCGACAAGGCAGCGCGCCAGCAGGCCGAGACGGCAGGCGCCGGCCGTGTGCGACGAACTCGGCCCGACCATGACGGGGCCGATGATGTCCAAGAGACTTACCACCGGGCGCGCTCAGACACTGCGACGAGAGATGAGGGAGGCTCCGACGAGGGACGTGCGATGAGGGAAACAGTCGGACGGGCGGCGCGCCGTCAACCACCGAACGCGGTAAAGGATCACCCCGCCCGCTAGCCGGCAGCGACAAGCGGGGCGCGGAGTGACAGCCGACGGGTCGTCGCACGGGCGAGCATTGACGCGAGATAATGACCGGTATGCGAGGCCGGGTTCTGTGCGACCGCTTCCGGCGTGCCTGCGGCGACAATGGTTCCGCCGCGCTGGCCGCCTTCGGGGCCCATGTCGATGATCCAGTCGGCGGTCTTGATGACATCGAGATTGTGTTCGATCACGAGCACCGTGTTGCCGCGGTCGACGAGGCGATGCAGCACGGCGAGCAGGACACGGACGTCCTCGAAGTGCAGGCCGGTCGTCGGCTCGTCGAGGATATAGAAGGTGCGCCCGGTGTCACGCTTCGACAATTCGGTCGCCAGCTTGACGCGCTGGGCCTCGCCACCGGACAGCGTCGTCGCACTCTGGCCGAGGTGGACGTAGCCGAGCCCGACATCGTTGAGCGTCTCGAGCTTCTGCCTGACGCGCGGCTGGTTCTCGAAGTACTCGAGTGCGTCCTCGACGGTCAGTTCGAGCACATCGGCGATGCTCAAGCCGCGGAAGCGAACCTCGAGCGTCTCGCGGTTGTAGCGTTTGCCCTTGCACACCTCACACGGGACGTAAACGTCAGGCAGGAAGTGCATCTCGATCTTCACGAGGCCGTCGCCCTGGCACGCTTCGCAGCGGCCGCCCTTCACGTTGAACGAGAAGCGGCCCGGCCCGTAGCCGCGGATCTTCGATTCCGGAAGCTCGGCGAACAGGTCGCGGATCGGGGTGAACAGCCCGGTGTACGTCGCGGGGTTCGAGCGCGGCGTGCGCCCGATCGGGCTCTGGTCGATGTCGATGACCTTGTCGATGTGCTCGAGGCCGAGAATCCGCGCGTGCGCGCCGGGAATCGTTCGCGCCCGGTAGAAGTGGCGCGCCATCGCGCGATGGAGGACGTCCTCGATCAGCGTCGACTTGCCGGAGCCGGAGACGCCGGTCACCGCGACGAACGTGCCTAACGGTATGTCGACGGTGACGTTGCGGAGGTTGTGCTCGGTCACGCCCTCGACGCGGATCACGCGGTCGGGCGTCGGCGACCGCCGGCTCTCCGGCGTCTCGACGGCGAGCTCGCCGGAGAGATACTTCGCCGTCAGCGAGTTCGGGTTGGCCATCACCTCGGCGACCGTTCCGGCGGCAATCACTTCGCCGCCATGCTTGCCGGCAGCCGGCCCGAGGTCGAGGAGATAATCAGCGGCCATCATCGTCTCTTCGTCGTGCTCGACGACGATGACGGTGTTGCCAAGGTCGCGCAGCTGGCGGAGGGTGGCCAGCAGGCGGGCGTTGTCGCGCTGGTGCAGTCCGATCGACGGTTCGTCGAGGATGTAGAGCACGCCGACGAGGCGCGAGCCGATCTGGGTCGCGAGCCGGATGCGCTGCGCCTCGCCGCCGGAGAGCGATTCGGCGGAGCGATTCATCGTCAGGTACTCGAGGCCGACGTCGACCAAAAAGTGCAGCCGCTCGCGGACTTCCTTGAGAATCGGGCCGGCGATTTCTGGGTCGAGTCCGGGGCGTCCGTTGCCGCGGATCGCGACGCCTTCGAAGAAGTCGAGTGCATCGCTGACCGAGAGCGCGACGACATCACCGATCCCCCTCGAAGCGACGGTGACCGCGAGTGCTTCCGGCTTGAGCCGCTTGCCCTCACAGACGTTGCACGGCACCGGCACCATGTACTCGGAGAGCTCGAGCCGGATGGCATCTGAATCGGTCTCGTCATAACGCTCGCGGATGAGCGCCAGTACGCCGCGCCATGGCTCCTCGCCCGCCTTCTTCGAGGCCAGTCCATGGATGATCGCGGTCCGCGTGCTCTCCGGAAGCGTTCCCCACGGCGCGTTGAGGTCGAAGTTCAGCCGGCGGGCGAGTGTCGGGAGGGTGACGCGGCGCAGGCTGCCCGACGGCTCGCCCCATGGGAGGACGACACCCTCGAGGATCGAGATACGCGGATCGCCGAGGATGAGGTCCTCGCTGACTTCGTGGCGGGTGCCAAGACCGCTGCAGGCCGCGCAGGCGCCGAACGGCGAGTTGAACGAGAAATGCCGCGGCTCGAGCTCGGGCATCGAGATGCCGCATTCGGCGCAGCCGTAGCGCTCGGAAAAGAGCGCCGTCTCGGGGCGCGCTCCGTCGTGGCGGATGACCTCGAGGGTGCCCTCGGCGAGCTTGAGCGCCGTTTCGACCGAGTCGGCGAGGCGGCCGCGGTCATCGGCGCGCACCGCCAGGCGGTCGACGACGATCGAAACGTTATGATTCTGTCGCCGATTGAGCTTCGGCGGGTCGGCGAGTTCGATCATCTCGCCGTCGACGAGCGCGCGGACGAATCCCTGGCGGCGAACGGTCTCGAAGAGGTCGCGGAATTCGCCTTTCCGGCCGCGGACGAGCGGCGCCATGATTTCGACGCGCGTTCCTTCCGGCCAGGCGAGGATCGACTCGGCGATCTGCCCCGCGCTCTGGCGCGAGACCGGGCGGCCGCAACTCGGGCAATGCGGAGTGCCGGCGCGCGCGTAGAGCAACCGGAGGTAATCGTAGATCTCGGTGACGGTTCCGACGGTCGAGCGCGGGTTGTGGCCAGCCGTTTTCTGCTCGATCGAAATGGCCGGTGACAGCCCCTCGATGAGATCGACGTCCGGCTTTTCCATGAGCCCGAGGAACTGGCGCGCATACGCGGA
Source organism: Gemmatimonadaceae bacterium (assembly GCA_046593895.1). Classification (GTDB taxonomy): domain Bacteria; phylum Gemmatimonadota; class Gemmatimonadetes; order Gemmatimonadales; family Gemmatimonadaceae; genus JABFXC01. The sequence continues at coordinate 13,098 of JBKJQR010000228.1, forward strand.
CAGCGACTCGACGTAGCGCCGCTGGCCCTCGGCGTAGATCGTGTCGAATGCGAGGGAGGACTTTCCCGATCCGGAAAGTCCTGTGATGACCGTCAGGCGATCGCGCGGGATCGTGACGTCGATGTTCTTCAGGTTGTGTTCGCGCGCGCCGCGCACGATCAGCGATTCATCCGCCATAAGCAGTACAAGTTCGCTTTCGGACCGCTCGCGTTCAAGCCGCCACACGTCACTGCCCCTATCGGAGTGCCCGGCGATCAATTAGTCATTTGTCTCGCGCGCGAGGGACGTGACGGACATCCTGGTGAGTCCGCTTGCGCGAGGGTCCCACCGCCGGAGTCGTTACGGAATGCCTCACACGGATGCGATCGTCGTCCTCACAACAGTCACCACCGCGGACGAGGCGCTCGCGCTGGTTCGCGCGCTGCTCGAGCGGCGCCTCATCGCCTGCGGGACGGTGTTGCCCGGGGCGCGGTCGCTCTATCGCTGGCGCGGGCAGATTGCTGACGAGCAGGAGACCTTCATCGTCCTGAAGACGCGGGCCGCGCGTCTCGAAGGGCTGCGTCTCGCCTTCGATGACCTGCACCCGTACAAGGTTCCCGAACTGCTCGCGCTCCCTGTGTCTGCCGGTCTCGATAAGTATCTCGAGTGGATTGACGGTGAGACCTCACTCGCTCTCGCCTGACGCATGACCGACCAGAATCCCCAGCTCGAAGACACGACGACCTTTCCGACGCCGGACGTGGCGGTCGATCCGCAGCCGGCGACACTGCCTGACGATGGCAGCGGTGCGATGTTCGCCGTCGCGCGCGAACACGCCGACAGGAACGAAGTTCCCGCCGCAGTCGCGGCGTACCGGCAACTGACCGCCAAGTTTCCGTCGCACGTGCGGGCGCGGAACAACCTCGCGTTGCTGCTCGAGAAGAAGGGCGACATCGACGGCGCGCTACTGGAATTCAACAGCGCGCTCGAGGTCGAGCCGGACAACGTGTCGGTGCTCTGCAATCGCGCCGCGCTGCTCAGCGGAAAGCTCAAGTACGACGCCGCCGAAGCCGACCTCCGCCGTGCGCTGCGCGTCGAGGAGCGCAACGCCGAGGCGTGGCTCAGCCTCGGGATCGTGTTCTGCCGCCGCGGACGGTGGCGCGAAGCGGTCGAGCCGCTCAGTCGTGCGATCGAACTCGATCCGATCACCACCGGGGCGCACTACTACCTCGGGGAAGCGTACAACCACGTCGACAACCTGCCGGCGGCGCTATCAGCGTACGAGCAGGCGTCGGCGCTGGCGCCGGCAAACTGGCGCGCCCAGAAGGGGATTGGAATCATCCTCGACCGGATGGGCCGGCCGGCCGAGGCATCGCTCGCCTACCAGAGAGCGCGCGAGACGCAGCGGCGTTGAGGCGCGGCCGGTGAGCGCGCTCGAACCGGTCGTCGATCGCTCAACCGTTAGGCGAAAGCGGAGCCGTCGCGGGACCATCGCCGTCGCGGTGCTCGCGCTGTGGGCGATCGGCCTCGCGCTGCTGGCGCGGCGCGAAATGTTCCGCCCGCATGCCGAGACCCTCGCCGCCGCCGCGCTGCGGGTGAACCCGGGCGCGGTGTTCTTCGCCGTGACGCGCGCCGGCGAGCAGATCGGCTTCGCCTCGTCGACGCTCGATACAACGCCGCAGCAGATCATCGCGACCGACTACCTCGTTGCCGACCTGCCGATCGGCGGTGCGGAAAAGCGCGCTGAGGCGCGGTCGGTGGTTTCGCTGTCGCGGGGAATGCGCGTCGACAGCTTCACGGTGTCGCTGGAGAGTGATTCCCTGCCGTTCGAGGCGCGCGGGCATCTCGTCGGCGATTCGGTACTTCGACTTTCGGTTGGCGACACGCTCAAGCCGGATAGCTCGCGCCTGAAGTTGAGCGGACCGATTCTCCTGCCGACGCTCCTGCCCCTTGCCGTGATGCTCGGCGAGCGGCCGAAGATCGGAGCGAGGACGACATTCAGCGTCTTCGATCCGGTCGACCAAGCGGTGAAGCCGGTGATCGTCGAGATCATCGCGGAATCACTGTTCGTGGTGAGCGACAGCGCGAAGCTCGACACAGCGTCGGCCCGATGGATCGTCGCGCACGACGACACGGTGCGCGCGTGGCGAATGAAGACGAACGCGACGCAGCCGTTCACGGGGTGGGTCGATGAGCAGGGTCACCTCGTGCAAGCCGAACTGCCGGGCGGCCTCGCGATCAGGCGCCACGCGTACGAGATCGCGTTCGAGAACTGGAAGCTCGACGCGCGAGCCCGCGGGACAAACGTCAGCGCCGATCGCGACATCATCGAGACGACCGCCATCGCAAGCAATCGCCGCGTGCGCGTCAATGCGCTCGGCGAGTTGCGCGCCCGACTGAGCGGAACCGACCTGCGCGGCTTTTCAATCGAGGGCGGCCGGCAGCACCTCCATGGCGATACGCTGGTCGTGCATCGCGAGAGTGGCGAAGCGCTCAGGTCGTGGACCAAGCTCGCGCTGGCGGGCAATCAGGCGATACTGGTGATGTCGGCACTGCGCGCCGAACCGGGGTTGTCACGGGACTCGGCAATTGTTGCGACGGCGCGGCGCATCGTCGGCTCGGAGAAGGATGCACTGCAGCGTGTGCGCCTGCTCAATCGCTGGGTGTACGATTCGCTCGCGAAACGGGTGACGATCGGCGTGCCGAATGCGGCGGTGGTGCTCCGCACGCGTTCGGGGGATTGCAACGAGCACGCAGCGCTGTTCACGGCGCTGGCCCGCGCTAACGGCATTCCCACCCGGATCGCGGCGGGGCTCACCTACGTCGATGGGAAGTTTTACTACCATGCCTGGCCGGAAGTCTATCTGACGGACTGGGTCGCGGTCGATCCGACCTTCGGCCAGGTCCCCGCTGACGCCGGACACCTCCGCTTCACGATCGGTGGCTTGAGCCGCCAGGCGGAGCTTCTGCGACTGATCGGCACCCTCAAGATCGACGTCGTGAGCGCGCGCTAACGGATGCGTTCGCGCGCGGCGCGAACGCATCACCCCCGCCCGCTGCCATGATCGAGCTCAGCGCGCTGACCAAGCGCTACGGAAAATTCACCGCCGTCGACGGACTTTCGCTGACGGTGCCACGCGGCGAGTTGTTCGGGTTCCTCGGGCCTAACGGCGCGGGGAAGACGACGTCGCTGCGGATGATCGCCGGCATATTGCGCCCGACGTCAGGCGTCGTGCGGATCGGCGGCGTCGACGTCGTGAAGGATCCGACGGCGGCCAAGGCGAAGCTCGGGTTCATCCCCGACCGGCCGTTCATCTACGAGAAGCTGACCGGCCTCGAATTCCTCCGCTTCGTCGCCGGCCTGTACGAACAGGACGGGCCGAGCGTCGAGCACCGCGCCCGCGAGTTGCTGGCGTTGTTCGATCTCGAGGAGTGGCGCGACGAGCTGGTCGAGAGCTACAGCCATGGGATGCGGCAGAAGCTGATCATCAGCAGCGCCCTGGTGCATCGGCCCGAGGTGATCGTCGTCGACGAGCCGATGGTCGGTCTCGACCCGAAGGCGGCGCGCATCCTGAAGAACCTGTTCCGCGAGTACGTCAACCGCGGCAACACGATCATGATGAGCACGCACGCCCTCGAGGTGGCCGAGTCGATGTGCGACCGGATCGGCATCGTCCAGGGCGGCAAGCTCCGCGCGTTAGGCACGATGGACGAGCTGCGGGCGAGCGCGGCGACCGGAACGGAAGGGCTGGAAACGATCTTCCTCCGCTTGACGGGCGAGAATGCAGCGCGTGAGCTGGTCGCGGTGCTGAATGCCTGACGTCGCCGCCATCGTCGACGACGAGCTTCCCAACCCGGCACTGCTCCACCTGCTCGGCCCGAAATGGATCACGGCGCGTGTCCGCGCGATGAGCGGGGAACGTGGCCGGGCGGCCCGGTTCAGCATCCTGACGGTGCTTGGGCTGCTGTTCTGGGGATTTATCTTCGGGATGCTATACCGGATGCTGGTCTATTTCCGCGGCGCGACCGACATCGGCGCGCTGCTCGCCGGCAAGCTGCTCGGACTGATGCTCGTCAGCTTCATGTCGATCCTGCTGCTGTCGAACATCATAACGGCGCTGTCGAGCTTCTTCCTGGCGCGCGATCTCGACATGCTGGTCGCGGCGCCGGTCGACTGGCTGCGACTTTACGGCGCGAAGCTGCTCGAGACGATGGTGCACTCGAGCTGGATGATCATCCTGCTCGCGGTGCCGATGTTCAGTGCCTACGGGGTCGCGTACCACGGCGGCTGGCTGTTCCCGCTGATCGTCATCGCGACGTTCCTGCCATTCCTCATCATCCCGACGGTGATCGGGAGCGCCATAACGCTTCTGCTGGTGAACATCTTCCCGGCGCGGCGAACGCGCGACATCCTCAGCCTGATCGCGGTGCTCGCGGCCGCGGGACTGGTGCTTCTCTTTCGCGTGCTGCGCCCGGAGAAGCTGGCGCGCCCCGAGGGCTTCCGCTCGCTGATGGACTTCATCGTGCTGCTCCGCGGGCCGACGTCCCCGATGCTGCCGAGCGAGTGGGTGCAGCAGGCGGTCATGGGATGGCTCCGCGGACCGGACGAGCCGCTGGCGTTCTACCTGCTCTGGTCCAGCGCCGCGGCGTCGATCGTGCTCGGCGCAGTCCTCCATCGCGCGTTGTACGCGCGCGGCTTCACGAAGGCACAGGAGAGCGCGCAGACGTTCGCGCGCGATGGCGCGGTGCGAAAGGTCATCGGGGCGATCCTCACACCGTTCGGCGTGCGACGCCGCGAGCTCGTGCTGAAGGAGCTGCGACTGTTCTTCCGCGACACGACGCAGTGGTCGCAACTGATCCTCCTCGCGGTCCTGATCGTCGTCTACGTATTCAACATCAAGTACCTGCCGCTGACCGGCGAGGGGCTGACGTTTTTCATCGTCAACGTTGTCCCCTTCCTGAATCTCGTGCTCGCCGGGTTCGTGCTCGCGTCGATCGCGGCACGGTTCATCTTCCCCGGCGTCAGCCTCGAGGGGCGGACTTTCTGGCTGCTTCGCTCCAGCCCGATGTCAATGCACGACCTGCTCTGGGCGAAGTACTGGGTCGGGACGCTGCCGTTGCTGACACTCGCGCTGTTGATCGTCGGGTCGACGAATTACCTGCTCAAGACCAGCGAATTCATCATGTGGGTCTCGCTGATCACGATCGTCCTGCTGACATTTGCGATCGCCGGGATGGCGATCGGATTCGGAACGCTCTATCCGCAGTTCGAGACTGAGAACGCAGCACAGATCCCGACTTCGTTCGGCGGACTGTTGTTCATGATGGCGTCGGTCGGCCTGATCGGCGGCACGATCATCCTCGAGGCGCGGCCAGTGTACGGCTACCTCAGCGCGCGTGTCTACAACACCGAGACGAGCGCCACCGAGATGGTGGTCGGCTTCGGGCTCGCGGCGATGCTTTGCATCGCGTCGACGATCGTTCCGATTCGCATCGCTCTCCGTCGGCTGGAGACGATCGAGCGCGGCTGAGGCGGCGGCGCGGGCTCACCACTGGACGAACGATAAAGCCCCGGGGGAACGCCTAACGTTCCCCCGGGGCTCCGTGTTGACGCGGAGGCTACGGCTTCGCCGCCGCCTTCACGCTGTCCTTCCGCGCCTTCTCGCCATTCGCTTCCTGACGCGCCTTGCGGCTGTACATCCGCTTCACGCTGCGAGCGGCGCGCTTGGCCTGCTTGCCGGTGTCCTTGGCGCCCTTCTCCACCGTCTTGCCGGTGTTCTTGGCGACCGTCTTTCCGGTCACCGGTTTCTGCGCGTCCTGCGCATGCAGCGCGAGGGGAAGTGCGACCGCGCCGGCAACGAACAGTGCGCTGAGAATCAGTTTGGCCTTCATGTGGCTCTCCGTGGTGGGATCTCCCGAGCTTACTCGTGTGTGCTCGGCCAACGCGGAATAGTGCAAGTTCGGTGCTGCGTCGTCGCGTCCGCTAGGCAGCGAGCCGATGGCCACACCCTTCGCAGAAGCGAGCGCCTGGCGCTGACGTCCTGGCGCCGCAATGTGCACAGGCGCCGCCGAGGAAGCGTCCACACTCGGAGCAGTAGATCGCGTCGGGCTCCGGGCGCATGCCGTGCACGCTGCACGCGGGGCCCTGTGCCTGCGCCTCGCGGGCACGGCGGATTGCGGCTTCGATCTCGGACTCGTCGACGGTTGATGCGTCCGCCTCCGAGCGCATCGCGGCGACCGCCTGGCGGGTATACCGCGTCTTCAGCATTTCGTAGTCGTCGTCGGAGAGCTTCCCCGTCGCCTGATCGAATTCGATTTCACGGAGCGCCTCGACCGCCCGTTCGCGCCGCGCGCCGATGTCAGCCCGCGCCGGCGAGTAGGGCGCTACGATCGACCCCGCACCGGCGCGGAACAGCGGAGCGAGTACCCACCCCATCGCCGCGATCGCGAGCAGGGTGCCGATCAGGAGTGGAATCACCGGCCCTCTTCGCGCACCGCGGCGTCGACCTCCGCGAGTTCATCCGCGGTTGCATCGACACCGGCCACGGGGAGCGAGCCGCGCTCGCTGGCGCGCGCCGCCGCCTCGACCGCGCCGCGCCGGCGCCAGCGCAGCAGCAGGAGCGCGAGCGCACCGCCGCCGAATATCAGCGCGCCGAATGGCATCGTCCATCCGACCAGGTTGAACCCGCGCTTCGTCGGCGCCATCAATACCTTCTCACCGTACGAGCCGACGAATGCGTCGACGATCTCCTCCGCGCCGTAGCCGCCGTCGATCAGCGCGATGATGTCGCGGTGCATCGCTGGCGAGACTTCGCAGGCGAAGTCGGTCGTCCGGCACGTGTAGACGTCGAGGGTGCATCCGCACTGGCAGCGAAGCTTCTTCTCCACCTGGTCGCGGTCGGCATCGCTGACGTGCGGCGCAACGCCCGTCTTCGGCGGCCGGTGGACGGTGCGGGCCGCGCCCTGGTTCATCGCGAACAGGTTCGACCCGGACGATCCGTCGGTCGGGACGTTAGGCGAGCCGGCGCTGTCGCGGACTGTGGCCGCCTGAGCGCCAACTCGGCGCGCCACTGCCATCGCGATGCTCGCCGCGCCGAGGCGAACGGCGCGACGGCGCGACATCGGCGGGTTGCGCAACATTTTCGCGCCGTCGGCTGCCGTGACCGGCCTCACTGCGCCGCCTCGGCCAGTTCCGCGTTAGGCGCGAGGCTCGCCCGGTAACCGCTGTTCGGTTTCCGCTTCTCGGCGGCCGGCCACATCACGATCAGCCCGCCGAACGCCATGATCGCGCCGCCGTACCACACCCACCAGACCAGCGGATTGAAGCTGATCCGCAGTTCGGCCGTCTCATCGCCGGTGACGCCGGCGAGGACGACGTAGGTGTCCTCCTGAAGCGTGCCATAGATCCCGACCTCCGTCGACGGATTGAACGTCGGATTGCCGCGGCTATCGCGATATTGCCGTTGCTCGCTCGTCATGACGCCGATCCGCTTTCCATCGCGGTAGGTATCGAGACCGATTGCCAGTACGTCGCGATTGAGCGCGTCGAACCGGGACACACCCTGGCTGACGAAGCGCCAATTGTGGCCCCACGGATCTTTCGCCAGGAAGCTCTCGCCCGGCTTGAGGGTGACATCATTCTCCTGCTTGAACGCCATCCCGGCGAACGCCGAGAAGAGCACGACGATGCCGAGGTGGACGATGTAGCCGCCGTAGCGGCGCCGATTGCGGCCGATGAGCCGGACGAGTGCCAGCGGCAGTGGCTCACCGTGAATGCTCCGCCTGGCGCGCGTTCCCTTCACGAACTCCTGTGCGATCGTCGCCGCGACGAAGCCGGCCAGCGTGTAGGAGATCAGCGCGTACACGTCGCGCATGCCTAACGCGAGAAGGAGGACACCGACGACGAGCCCAGAGACGGCTGGAGCGATGAACTGCCGTTTCAGGTTCGAGGTGCTCGCCCGGCGCCAGGCGATCAGCGGGCCGACCCCGGTGAGTCCGAGCAGCAGCAGTCCGAGCGGAATGTTCACCGCGTTGAAGAACGGCGGCCCGACGGTGATCTTCGTCCCCCGCACCCACTCGCTGAGAATCGGGAAGAGCGTTCCCCAGAGCACCGAGAAGGCAATCCCGCAGAGGAGCAGGTTGTTGTAGAGGAAGGCGGCCTCTCGGCTCGCCATGCTCTCGAGGGTGACCGGTGCCTCGAGGTCACGCAGCCGCGTCATCACGAGGATGGTCGTGACCGCGATCGCGACGATCAGGAATCCGGCGAACCAGTTGCCGACCGGCGACTGCGCGAACGCGTGCACGCTCGAGATGATCCCGCTGCGCGTGATGAAGGTCCCGAGAATCGCCAGCAGGAAGGTCGAGACGACGAGCACGACGTTCCACTTCTTGAGCATGCCGCGCTTTTCCTGGATCATGATCGAATGCAGGAATGCGGTGCCGGTCAGCCAGGGCAGGAACGATGCATTCTCGACCGGATCCCAGGCCCAGTACCCGCCCCATCCCAGCTCGACGTAGGCCCACCACATGCCTAACGTGATGCCGACGGTGAGGAAGAACCAGCTGACGAGCGCCCAGCGGCGGACCGCGGCCAGCCACTCATTGTCGAGCCGCCGGGTGACCAGCGCGCCGATCGCGAAGGCGAACGGAATCGTCGTCGCGACGTAGCCGAGGTAGAGATTCGGCGGGTGGATCGCCATCCCCGGGTTCTGCAGCTGCGGGTTGAGCCCACGACCGTCCAGCGGCACGAAGGGCAGCCGCGTGTACGGGTTGGCCCCGAGGCAGGCGGTCAGCAGGAAGAAGAGGATGACAACGCCTAACGTTCCGGTGACCCACGGCATCAGGTCGCGGGAGCGCGTCCGGCTGCTGAACACGGCCAGCGACGAGAAGAACGAGAGGATCAGCGCCCAGAAAAGCAACGATCCCGCTTGCCCACCCCAGAACGCCGCGAAGACGTACACCGGCGGCATGTTGCGGCTCGTGTTCGACGCCACGTACTCGAGCGAGAAGTCGTGCCCGAGCAGCGCAGTCCAGAGACCGATCGCTGCGAGCAGCACGAGCGCAAACGTCGAGTAGAGCCCGCGTTCGCCGCTGGCGATCAGGTCGGCGCGGCGCAGCTTGCCGCCGGCGAACGAAACGGTGATCGTCCAGGCGGCCATGACGACAGCCACCCAGAGCGACAGCTCGCCAATGAGAATCACGTCTGCTGCGTCTTCGGGACGGAGGCGGGGTGCGCCCCGGGCTGCCCCATTCCCGGTGGCGCGTTCTCGTAGCGCGACGCGCACTTCGCGAGGAGCGTCGTCGCGTGGAAGGTGCCGTCATGCCCGAGCCGGCCTTCGACGACGACATCCACGCCATCGGTGAAGGTGTCGGGAGCGAGCCCGCGATAGATCACCGGGTATGTCGTCGTGCCGTCGGTGACGCGAAACTCGAATTGCTTGCCGCCCGGGTTGCGCACGATGGTACCAGATACGACGCGCGCGCCCAGCTTCACACCCGTCTCGCGGAACCCTGCATCGGCAGCGACGTGCGTCGCGAGCTCGGAGGGCGTGACGTAGTACACGCCCGTCTGCCGGATCGAGCTTGCCATCAGGTAGCCAGCGGTGCCGAACACCAGTGCGCCACCGATCAAAAACTTCGTGCGTGCCTTCACGATCCCTCGACTTCCCGCGCGAGCGGCGCGGGATGGGCTAACTGCGTGACCTGCCTGTCTGCGGCGAGAGGACCGCGGCGCTCAGTTCGCGTGTCGCTGTGCCGCGACGCGACGAACCCGCGCCATGATCGCATCCAACTCGGCTTCCGCGCGCGCACGCTCGTCGCCGGTCCAGACTCCGCCGCTTCGGTTAAGCTCGCGAACGCGCTCGAGCATTTCGTCGATAAGCGCCCGGAGCACCAAGTTGTTCCGTCGGTTGCTGCCGCCGCTCGTACGCTTGGCGGTGGCTGAGGCGGACGTCTCGATCGGAGATGTCATAAACGGACGACTGTCAGGTAAGAGACGACGCCGGCAACGGACCAACGGGCGCAATATACGGCGACACGCACCACTCGGAAACAGTCCGTTGCCCCTCAATCATTGGCGGGTGCGGGCCAGCATCACGCTGGCGACCCCTGCCCCCGCAGCGTCCCACGCCAGGTCGCGAACACTGAAATGCCCGTACGACCGGCGATCGTACACCTCCTTCCCAATGCCGGCAGCGGCACTGGCGACGGATGCACTGAATAGTAGGGACGGCCGTGATCCCTTCGTCGTGACCTGAGTTACAGAGTATGCGAGGCTCTGGATGAGCGCCGACGTGAAGAAGTGCTTCACCTTGTCCGCGCCGAGCCATTTGTCCGCTGGATGCTGCGCCCTCGCGGGAGCTGGAGCGAGGAGCATCGCGACGAGAAGCGCCGCCGCTGCCGCCAGCGTCCGCATCTTCTCGGCGATCAGCCGCAATGCGCAGGTCACCAGGTCACGATGCCCCGCTCCGTGAATCCAGCTGCTTGCCCCCGATGGATGCGGCAGCGGAACGATCACGCTCCGGCCGCCCGGATGCTCGACGACGTGCTCACTGCCTACCACCTCGGCGAGGGGTGCGTCGCCGAGGAAACGCCCGATCGCGAGCTTGCCAACGGGAATGATCAACATTGGTCGAATGAGCCTGAGTTCATCGTCGAGCCACGTCGCACAGCGCTCCAGCTCCGCCCGGGCGGGCACGCGGTCGCCGCGACCGCTCGGATGCGGTCCCGGAAAGCATCGCGTCATCGCGGCGATGTAAATGCGTTCGCGCGCCTCATCTTCGCTCAGTCCCGCTTCAGCCAGCCAGCGGAACAGCGTTCGTCCGGCGCGGCCCGCGAAAGGCGTCCGGCTCGCGATTTCGACCTTGCCCGGCGCCTGGCCGACGAGCATCGCCTTCGGCCGGCGCGCGCGCGACAGCACCGGCACGATCGGCTCGGGATGACCGCACCGGCGACAGGCGCCTAACCGTGCGAGATGGCGTTCGAGCGTGTCCGTCTCCTTCACTGCGATCACGTCCTCAGCGACGAGTATCCGGGCGCATCATCGGCGCTCACCGTTGCTTCCACTGCTTGAAGTCGAAGGGAGGGTGGATCACGCCGCGATCGGTGACGAACGCGGTGACCAGCGCGGCTGGCGTCACGTCGAATGCAGGATTGTAGATCCGTGCTTCCTCGGGGGCGAGGAGTTTGCCGAATGAGCAACGCACTTCATCAGCGCCGCGCTGCTCGATGACGATCCCCCCGCCGTCAGGCACGCCGCCGTCGATCGTCGATGTCGGGGCGGCGACGTAGAACGGCACGCCGTGGTGCCGCGCGACGATCGCCAGCGCGTAGGTCCCGATCTTGTTGGCAACGTCACCGTTCGCGGCGATTCGGTCGGCGCCGACGATGCAGAGGTCGATCGCGCCGCGCTGCATCAGCGACGCTGCCATCCCATCGGTCAGCACGGTGACCGGGATGCCCGCGTGCGCCAGTTCCCACGCCGTCAGTCGGCTTCCTTGCAACAGGGGCCGCGTCTCGTCGGCGAACATCGAAACCGCGCTTCCCTGCTCGGCAGCCACGTACACCGGGGCGAGTGCCGTCCCGATGCCGCCGGTAGCCAGTGCGCCGGCATTGCAGTGCGTCAGCACCCGCGCGTTAGGCGGGAACAATGCCGCGCCGTATTCGCCAATGCGGCGGCACATTGCGCGGTCCTCGGCGAGGATCGTCGTCGCCTCGTCGCGGAGCGCGGCGAGCAGCGCGTCCGGCGTGCCGCCGGAACTCCGTGCGCAGGACAGCATGCGATCGATCGCCCACGGCAGGTTGACTGCAGTCGGGCGGGTCGCACGAATCCGCGCCGCATTCTCCATCAGGCAGTCAGCGAACCGTGCGGGCGGTTGCTCGCGCTCGGACAGAAGCGACGCGACGAGGCCCATCGCGCCGGCGATGCCGATCGCCGGCGCGCCACGCACCGCGAGCGTCGTGATCGCGTCACATACTTCGTCGATGCTGCGGAGGTCGCACTCGATGTATTCCGACGGAAGGCGGCGCTGGTCGATGATACGAACGGCGCTGCCGTCGGGCGACCACCGTACCGCTTCGATGACCCGCGGACGCGCGCTGGCAAGTGGCTCCTGCTGAGCGATGGTCGGCACGAGAAAAAGCTAGCCCGCGTCGCCCGCGTGAGGAATCCCGCGCTCCGTCTCGTGAAGCCGAGCGCGGGTCAGCCCGCGGCGCGGCGCCGCTTGCGTCGCTCGGGAAAATGCTCGTCGAGAAACTGCACGAGCGCGCGCTCCTCGATCGTGTGGCTCACCGCGTTCATGCTGCGCTTCCCGTGACTGGGCAGCCGGTCGGCAATCGTCTCGCCGTCCTCGAGATACCGCTCGACGATCACCGGGTGCACGTACGACTTCCGGCAGATTGTCGGCGTGTTCCCCAACTCTGCGGCGACGAGGCGCATCACCGTGTTCACGTTGCGCTTCGCTTCCGTTACCGTGCGCGCCGGTCCGAGCTCGGCGAATACCGTCGCGGCGCGCAGCGTGCCACCCCAGGTTCGAAAATCCTTCGCCGTGTACGGGAAGCCGAGTGAATCACGGAGATAGTCGTTCAGCGCTTCGGCGTCGAGATCGTACCAGCGGCCATTTTCGGTGTAGCGAAAGAGACGCGTCCCCGGCGTCGCGAGCAGGGTCCGCAGAAATCGTGCGACCGCTGGATCGACGACCGTCTGACGCTGCTGCACTCCGCTCTTGCCTCGAAAGGCAAACGTCGAGACAGCACCCTTCACGGTGACGTGCGACTTGCGCAGCGTCGTGATGCCGAACGAACGATTCTCCTTCGCGTAGCGGTCGCTGCCCGGGCGAAAGCAGCGCTCCGCAATCAGGCGGAGCACGCCGGCCGCAACCCGCTCGAGCGACGGTTCACGCTTCCGCTCGTCGGCCGCGAGCACGCGCCGGATTCGCGGCAGGTCGCGTCCGAGTTGTCGCACGCGATAATATTTTCGAAGCTCGCCCCGCTTTGTCGCCGTTTCGTGGTAGCGATACTGCTTGCGGCCCCGCGCATCGAATCCCCACGCCTGGATGGAGTTGCGCGAGCTCGCTGCGAGATGAACGTCAGTCCACGCGGGCGGGACCGCGAGTGCCCTGAAACGTTCGACCGTCGCCGCGTCGCGAACGCGCGTCCCGCTCTCCGTTACGTACTGGAAGGCTCGCGCGGGGGTCCCCTTGCGGAGAATCCAGCGTTCGCGTGTCGATGTCGGCATTGCGAGCGCGAGGGGGCAAAAAGCAGTCCGGGGCGTTAGATTCCGCCTCCCGCGCAATGCCCGATCGCCCCGCCCTGCGAGCTCTCGCCCAACGATGACCGCTTCCGCCGCTCCGTCCGCTCCGGTCACCTACGAGGTCAGCGACCGGATCGCGACGATCACCGTTTCGCGCCCCGACAAGCTGAATGCGCTCGACAAGGCGACGATCACTGCGCTCGGTGAGGCGATCGATCGCGCGCGGGCGAGTGACGACGTCCGTGGCGTGATCCTGACCGGCGCCGGGCGCGCCTTCGTTGCTGGCGCCGACATCTCGCAATTCCCGACGCTGACCGAACGTCAGGCACGCGAGTTCGCCCTGCACGGGCAGACGGTGTTCCGGCGGTTCGAGACATCGCCGAAGCCGGTGATCGCCGCGGTGAATGGTTTCGCCCTCGGCGGCGGCTGCGAACTGGCGCTCGCCTGTCACGTGCGCATCGCGTCCGACACCGCGAAGATGGGCCAACCGGAGGTCAAGCTTGGGATCATTCCCGGGTACGGCGGATCGCAACGACTTCCTCGGCTCGTCGGCAGGGGACGCGCGCTGCAGCTCATCCTCACCGGCGAAACCATCGACGCGCAGGAAGCATTGCGCATCGGGCTCGTCAACGCCGTCGTGCCGGGCGCCGAGCTGATAGCTGCAGCCCGCAAGATGATGGGTGCGATGCTCGCCAATGCACCGGTCGCGCTCGCCCTGGCCATCGAGACGATCGACAAAGGGCTCGACCTGCCAATCGAACAGGCGATCGCGCTCGAGGCGGACAACTTCGGGCGTTGCGCGCTCACCGAGGACATGCGCGAAGGCGCGACCGCGTTCCTCGCCAAGCGCGCGCCGAACTTCGCTGGGAAGTAGTTCCTCTCATGCGGCTCGCGCGGCTGTCGGTGCGCGACTTTCGCAACCTTGCGCGCGTCGAGCTCGAGCTGCCTCCCGAGGGGATGGTGGTCGTCGGTGAGAATGGACACGGCAAGACCAACCTGCTCGAAGCCGCGTACTACCTGCAGCTGCTGCGCTCGGCGCGGGGCGCGCGCGATGTCGACCTGGTGCGCTTCGGTGCGCCGGCGTTTCACGTTGGCGCCGATACCAGCGTCACCAAGGGCGGGCACGTGATCGGCGTTGGCTTCGAGCGCGCGACGCGCCGCAAGCGCGTCACCCTCGACGGCGCCGAGCCGCCGCGACTATCCGACGCGTTAGGCGCGCTGCCCGCCGTGCTCTGCTCGCCGCGCGATGCTGCGCTGATCTCCGGTTCGCCGAGCGAGCGACGCCGCTATCTCGACGTCACGCTGGCGCTGACATCGCGACCGTACCTCACTGCGCTGCAGGCCTATCGAGGTACACTGGCCCGCCGGAACGCCGCGCTGCGCGAGGGCGCACGCGCTGTACGCGACGAAGGACGCATCGCCGTCTGGGAACCGGCGCTCGCCGAGCACGGCGCGCGAATCTGGACCGCACGCGTTGCCTGGGTCGCGCAGCATCAGCAGCGGTTTGCATCGGTGTGCGAAGGCATCGGCGAGCACGGCACCGCAACGATGCGTTACGCGACACCGCTCGACGCCGACGCGGGCGATGTGGCGGGCGCGCTGGCGCGTGCTCTCGCGGCGAAACGTCCCCTCGACCTCAAGCGCGGACTCACCCACGCCGGCCCGCATCGCGATGATCTCGAGCTCATGCTCGATGGACGCGACCTCCGCACCTTCGGATCGGCCGGACAGCATCGCACCGCCGCAATCGCGCTCCGCGTCCTCGAGCAGGAAACGCTGCGTGACCGGCGAGACGCCGCCCCTCTCCTGCTGCTCGACGATCCGTTCGCCGAGCTCGATGCGCGCCGCTCCGCGCGCATCCTCGAGCTGTTCGCCGGCGAGGGAGCTGGTCAGATCATTCTTGCGGTGCCGCGCGAGGGCGACATCCCCGCCGGATTGACGCGGCTTGCTCGCTGGCGCGTGCAGCAGGGTGCGCTGTCACCGTGGACGCGGACTGGTGCGGCATGACGGGGCGCGAGCGACGAAAGCCGGACGAGAAGCAGCACAAGACCGCGTCCATCGGAGAGGCGCTGGCCAGCTTCCTCACGCGGAGCGGGCTTGCGCCGCGCGTCGAACAGGCCGCGGTGGTTCCGGAGTGGGCCTCGCTCGTCGGGCCGCAGATCGCAGCGGTCACCAATCCGTTGTCGGTGACCCAGGACGGATTGCTCTTCGTCGCCGTCGCGAGCCACGGCTGGATGATGGAGCTATCGCTCCTCGAGCCGGAGCTCCTCAAGCAGCTGAATACGAAGCCCGGTCGCCGCCCGGTGCTGCGGATCCGCTGGCTCCTCCGGCGCTGACCGTCCAGCGCCCTGCTGGGCCGTGGCGCTTGCGTGCGGGCGCCGGCCGAGATATCTTAGTACTAAGATGTCTCCCGAAACTCCCTCGAAAAGACGCGGCCGCCCGGCGGTCCGACCCGAGCGTGCGGCGGCGGCGCACACGCCGCCGCCGCTGGATGAACGGTACGCGGAAGAGTTGAAGCTCTGGGTCGTACTGTCGCGTGCCACCGCCGCGATTCGCCGACATACTGAAGCCGACGTCGCTCGGCATGGCCTGTCGATCGCCGAGTTCGGGATTCTCGAAGTGCTATATCACAGGGGACCGTTGCTGCTCGGCGAGATCCAGCGCCGCATCCTCGTGTCGAGTGGCGGGATCACCTTTCTCGTCGACCGACTGGCGGAGAAAGGCCTCGTCGCGCGCGAGGCGTGTCCGAGCGACCGGCGCGCCCGCTATGCCGTGCTGACGCCGGCGGGGCGCGCGTTGATGAAACGCATTTTCCCCAGCCACGCCGAGGTCATCGCCGGCGCGCTTGCCGGCCTGTCGCGGGACGAACGACGAATCGCCATCAAATTGCTCCGCGACCTCGGTCGCCACGCTGCGGAGAGCGCGGCACCGGGAACCGTTTGAAAGTGATCCGACTTATATCTCAGTAATAAGATTGTTTCTGTTTGACCAACCCCACCACCGCAGGGAGTCCAGCATGGCTACCACCGCACAACCCACGAGCACCACGACCTGGAACATCGAGCCCACCCACACGCTCGTCGAGTTCTCGGCAAAACACATGATGATCACGACCGTGAAGGGACGATTCCGCGAGGTGAGCGGCGTGATCAACATTGACGAACAGAACCCGGATCGCTCGACGGTCGAGGCGTCAATGAATGCATCGACGATCGATACCGGGGTCGCGCAGCGCGATCAGCATCTCGCGTCGGCGGACTTCCTCGACGCGGCGACGCACGCGGCGATCACCTTCAAGAGCAAGAAGGTGCAGGGTGCGCGGGCCTCGGCGGGTGACGAGTTCACCGTGGTGGGCGACCTGACCATTCGCGGGACGACGCGCGAAGTGACACTGAAGGCGGCGTACGAAGGGCGCGGCAAGGATCCGTGGGGCGGCGAGCGCATCAGCTTCACCGCGACTGCGAAGATCGATCGCCGCGAGTTTGGACTGACCTGGAATCAGGCGCTCGAGACTGGCGGGATTCTCGTCAGCAACGACATCAAGATCACCCTCGAAATCCAGGCCGTTCGCGCCTGACGGAGGTACCGGCATGTCTGCGATTACGACGGGCGCTGCCTAACGTTCAGGGGACGGCGATGCACGCGCTACTCGAAACAGCGATGAACGGTCACGAGGAGGCGATGCGGGATGCATGGCGCTTTCGAAACCACCGTGGTTTCGCGAGCGCTGCAGCGCCGCGCGTTGGTTTCGTTGATCACGCATCGAGGATCGCGGTATCACGTTGACCCGTTCATCGCTGTTTCGAGTACGATCGTGGATCAGCCTGCAGCTAAACGCGGCATCACACAATTCGCGTCAACCCCTAAGTCCTTTTATGACAACGTGATACCAACGCGCCGCAGAGTTGATTTCCCGCCTTGAACGCGTTACCTTTCCGAAGCTACCCCTGAGATTTTTTCGGCGTTTCTTCGGACAGCGTGGTTCATGGCAAAATCGGACGACAAGTCGGCGTACGGTGCGGAACAGATTCAGGTGCTCAAGGGGCTCGAAGCGGTTCGCAAGCGCCCCGGCATGTACATCGGTTCGACGTCGGAGCGCGGCCTCCACCACCTGGTGTACGAGGTCGTCGACAACTCGATCGACGAAGCGCTCGTCGGACACGCTGATCGCATCTCGGTGATCATCCACCAGGACAATTCGATCACCGTCGAGGACAACGGCCGCGGAATTCCGGTCGACATCCACCCGATCGAAAAGATTCCGGGCGTCGAGCTGGCGATGACGGTCCTCCATGCCGGCGGGAAGTTCGACAAGAACAGCTACAAGGTCTCGGGCGGGCTGCACGGCGTCGGCGTCTCGGTGGTCAACGCGCTCTCCGAGCAGCTCAAGGTCTGGGTGAAGCGCTCTGGCCAGGAGTATTACATGGACTTCACGCGTGGCGACACGCGCACGAAGCTCAAGATGCTGGCCAAGGTCGGCGCGAAGGAGACGGGCACGAAGGTCTGGTTCAAGCCCGACGCAGCGATCTTCACGGTCCTCGTCTACCAGTACACGACGCTCCAGGCGCGACTGCGCGAGCTGTCGTTCCTCAACAAGGGCGTCACCATAACGCTGAGGGACGAGCGGCCCGGCGAAGAGAAGGATGAGACCTTCCACGCCAAGGGCGGCCTTCGCGAGATGGTCCAGTACCTCAACGCGAGCCGCAAGGCGCTGCACAACGACGTCATCTACCTCGAGACCGAGCGCGACGACATCGGCATCGAGCTGGCAATGCAATACAACGACGGCTACACCGAGAACGTTTTCTCCTTCGTCAACAACATCAACACCCACGAAGGCGGAACGCACCTCACTGGATTCAAGAGCGCGCTGACGCGCGTCATCAACCTCTACATCCAGAAGTCGAGCCTCGCCAAGAAGGACAAGGAAACGACGCTGACCGGCGACGACGTCCGCGAAGGCCTAACGGCCGTCCTCTCGGTCAAGGTGCGTGAGCCGCAGTTCGAGGGGCAGACGAAGACGAAGCTCGGCAACTCCGAGGCGGAGAGCGCGGTCAAGTCGGTCGTCAACGAACTGCTCGCCGCATTCCTCGACGAGCACCCACGCGTCTCGAACGCGATCATCGACAAGGCGATGAGTGCGGCGCGGGCGCGGGAGGCGGCGCGCAAGGCGCGCGACCTCACGCGGAAGAAGTCGGCGCTCGACATCGGCAACCTGCCCGGCAAGCTGGCCGACTGCTCGCTGTCCGACCCCGCGCTCTGCGAGATCTATCTCGTCGAGGGCGACTCGGCCGGCGGCTCGGCGAAACAGGGACGAAACCGGTCGTTCCAGGCGATTTTGCCACTCCGCGGCAAGATCATCAACGTCGAAAAAGCGCGCATCGACAAGGTCCTCTCGAACGAGGAAATCCGGACGATCATCACGGCGATCGGCTCGGGGATCAAGGACGAGTTCAAGATCGACGCGACGCGGTACCACAAGATCATCATCATGACCGACGCCGACGTCGACGGCGCGCACATCCGCACACTGCTGCTGACGTTCTTCTTCCGCCAGATGCCGGAGTTGATCGACGCCGGCTTCATCTACATCGCGCAGCCGCCGCTCTTTCGCGTCGCGAAGGCGAAGGAAGAGTACTACGCCTACGACCTCGCCGAGCGCGACGAGTATGTGAAACGGTTAGGCGGCGGCAACGGCAACGGCGATGGCAAGGGGATCAACATCCAGCGCTACAAGGGATTGGGCGAGATGAATCCCGACCAGCTCTGGCGGACGACGATGGATCCCGAGCATCGCACGCTCCTCAAGGTGGGGCTCGAGGATGCACTGATGGCCGACCAGATCTTCCAGATGCTGATGGGCGATGAAGTCGAGCCGCGGCGGGTCTTCATCGAGGCGAACGCGAAGTTCGCGAGCAACATCGACGTCTAGAGATCGAATCGCCCCGTCGGCTATGACACGGCGATGAGGGATGAGGGATGAACAGCGAGGGGCGGCTACCGGGGGTGGCCGCCCCTCGCTGCGTTGGATCTACAATGGCGACGATCTTCTGCGCCGGCGCGAACTTCCGGACGGATAGTGGCGTTCTCCGTCGTCACCGTAGTTGCTCACAATCGGAGAACACATGGCGAAGACGATGAAGGCGGTACAGGTGCGGGCGCCGAAGGCGCCATTCGAGCTGGTCGAGCGGCCGATTCCCGCGCCCGGTGCAAACGAGATTCGCATCAAGGTGGCGGCCTGTGGCATCTGCCACAGCGACGCCTTCGTGAAGGAGGGTGCCTGGCCGGGCATCGCATATCCGCGGATTCCTGGCCATGAGGTCGCGGGCACGGTGGACGCGGTCGGTGCTGGCGTCACGACGTTCAAGGAAGGCCAGCGGGTCGGTGTCGGCTGGCATGGCGGGCACTGCTTCACTTGCGAGCCCTGCCGCGTCGGCGACTTCGTCGCCTGCCGCAACGCGAAGACGACGGGCATTTCGTCCGATGGCGGATACGCCGAATACATGATCGCGCGTAGCGAAGCGGTGGCGCGAATTCCGGATGGGCTCGATCTCGTCGAGGCGGCGCCGCTGCTCTGCGCCGGGATCACGACCTTCAACGCGCTGCGGAATGCCGGTGCGCGAGCCGGTGACCTCGTTGCCGTGCAGGGGCTTGGCGGCCTTGGACACCTCGGAGTGCAGTTCGCGAGCAAGTTCGGTTTCCGGACGGTCGCCATCTCGCGCGGCGAGGACAAGCGCGCGCTGGCCGGCGAGCTCGGAGCCAGCGGGTACATCGACAGCGCGACAGCTGATGTGGCCAAGGCGCTGCAGGCGTTAGGCGGGGCGCGTGTGATCCTCGCAACGGCGCCGAGCGGGAAGTCGATCACGCCACTGATCGACGGACTGGGGATTGGCGGCCGGTTGGTGGTCGTCGGCGCCGACTCGACGCCGATCGAGGTCTCGCCGCTCCAGTTGATCGGTGGCCGGCGCAGCATCTCCGGGTGGCCGAGCGGTCACGCGCGCGATTCCGAGGACACGCTGAATTTCAGCGCGCTGAGCGGGGCGAAGGCGATGGTCGAGCGGTTTCCGCTCGAGAAGGCAGAGGAAGCGTATCAACGGATGATGAAGAACGAGGCGCGGTTCCGGGTGGTCCTCGAGATCGCCTGATGACCCGACGGCGACGCGCGGGGCCGCGGAAGGCTGCGGTCCCGCCCGTGCGTCGCGATTCCAGGGCGGCGGCGGCGGGCGCCTGCCTAACGTTCTGGCGCAGTGCTCAGCCGACGATTTGCGAAGCCAACCGCTTGGTGCTATTGTCGAGCTACGTGCTCGCCGGCTCGGCGCTGAGGTCAGCCGGGCCGCCTGATCTCCCGGCCTCGTCGAGGGTTTCCCCATGGTAATCCTGCCGCTCGGATGGCTGCTCCTTGCCGCTCTCGCGCCTAACGCTCCGGCAGCGTCGGCCGCCCGCTCCGACACCACTGCGGTCCCCCTCTACACCAATCTCGGGGACTATCACGTTGCCATCAGCACGAAAGTGCCGCTGGCGCAACGCTACTTCGATCAGGGAATGCGGCTCGTCTACGGCTTTAATCACGGCGAAGCGATCCGTGCGTTCAATGAAGCCGCTCGACTCGATCCGAACTGCGCGATCTGCCACTGGGGTGCCGCCCTCGCGTATGGTCCGCACGTCAACGCACCAATGGACTCCGCCTCGGGAGTCGCCGCCTACGGGCAGCTGCAGCAGGCGATCGCGCTCGCGCCGCATGCATCGAGAATCGAGCAGGCGCTGATCACAGCGCTTACCACCCGCTATGTCGCCGTTCCGGCGACGGACCGTGCCTCGCTCGACAAGGGCTACGCCCGAGCGATGGGCGATGTCATCAAGGCGTTCCCGCGCGACCTCGACGTTGCGACACTCTACGCCGAGTCCCTGATGGATACGCGCCCATGGGACTATTGGACGAAGGATGGCAAGCCCCAGCCGGGCACCTCGATCATCGTGTCGCAACTCGTGCGGGTGATCAGCGCGAATCCGAATCATCCCGGCGCCTGCCACTACTTCATCCATGCTGTCGAAGCCGTCGACCCGCTGCGCGCGCTGCCATGCGCCGAGCGACTCGCGGCGCTGATGCCCGGCGAGGGACACATGGTCCACATGCCCGGGCACATTTACATCCGCCTCGGGCGCTATGCCGACGCGATCGACGCCAACGTCCACGCGTTGCATGCTGACGAGAGCTACATCGCCAGCGAGCATCCGCAGGGTCTCTATCCGATCGGATACTATCCGCACAACTATCACTTCCTCGCCTTTGCGGCGATGCTCGCCGGTCGGAGTCACACGGCAATCGACGCGGCGCGGTCGCTCGGCGAGAAGGTGAATCCCGATGTCGCGCAGAAGGTGGTTCAGCTCCAGCCACTGATCGCGTTCTATCCGCTGGCACTCGTGACGTTCGGGCGATGGGACGAGGTGCTGGCCGCGCCGATGCCTCGCTCCGATCTCCGCGTCGCGACGGCGCTCGCGGACTATGCGCGCGGCGTGGCGTTCGCGCAGAAGGGAGACTCCGCCAACGCGCAGGCGATGCTCGACAGCGTGCGCGCGATCGCGAACGCGACGTCGGCGGCCGATCGTGTCGCGATGTCCGCCGGCGCGGGCGAGAACAAGACCGTTCTCAACATCGCGACGGCGGCACTCTCAGGCGAGATCGCGTTGCATCGCGGTGATATCGACGATGCCGTGAACCATTTCCGGAAGGCGGCGCAACTGGAAGACACCTTCAATTACACCGAGCCGCCACAGTGGTACTTCCCGGTGCGTCACGCCCTCGGCGATGCGCTGCTCAGGGCGGGGAAAACCGCGGAGGCGGAAGCCGTATATCGCGCGGACCTGCGCCGCTTCCCGGACAACGGCTGGTCACTGTACGGGCTGTCGAAGGCGTTGCACGCGCGTGGCAGGCACACGGAGGCAACTGCGGTCGATGCGCGGCTAGCCAAGGCGTGGAGCTCGGCAGACGTCGCGCTGACGGCGTCGAGGTTCTGATTCATTGCCTAACGGCGTGGAGCACCGTCCGCGATCAGTCGCGGGCGTAGTGCTCCGCGCCAGCGGCGGTGACGCGGTGCGAGACGAGCGGGAGCGGCGGATCGGCCTCGTCGGCGATGACAATTGCACTGCGCAGCGTCACTCGTCCCGATTCGATCCCGCTCCGGTCGCTGGCGAACACGGTCGCCAGCGGCTCCCCAGCCTCGACCCAGTCTCCGGGCTTCGCCGTTATGACGAATCCGACGCTCGGATCGACGACGTCATCGAGTTTTGTGCGGCCCCCGCCAAGCGCGATGATGCCCCGCCCGATCGTCCGCGGCTCGACCTTCGCGACAAAGCCGCGGCGCGGCGCCGGGAACAACTCGACGTGTGACGCCTGCGGCAGCACAGCGGGATCGTCCACGACCCCCGGGTTTCCGCCCTGTGCCTCGATGATCGCCTGCATCTTCTCGGCGGCGCGGCCGGTGCCGATCGCTTTTTCCAGGGCGCGACGCGCCGAGTCGATATCGGCGGCAATGCCGCCGAGGACCAGCATCTCCGCGCCTAACGCGTAGGTCACTTCCATCAGGTCGGGCGGTCCTTCGCCACGAAGCGCGAGCATCGACTCCTCGACTTCGAGCGCATTGCCGCACGCCCGGCCGAGCGGGCGGTCCATCGCGGTGATCAGCGCCACGGTCGGACAATCGTGATCGGCGCCAAGCTCGATCATGGTCCGCGCCAGGTCGAGGCCTCGTTCGAGCTCGGGAAGGAATGCGCCGGAGCCGCGCTTCACGTCGAGCACCAGCCCGGTCAGTCCCTCCGCGAGCTTCTTGCTCATGATGCTCGCCGCGATCAGCGGGATCGATTCGACTGTCGCGGTCGCGTCGCGCAGCGCGTAAAGCTTGCGGTCGGCCGGCGCAATCTCTCCCGTCTGGCCGATGAGCGCGCAGCCGAGTTGCTCGAGCTGTGTTTTTGCCTGGGCGAGTGTGAGGTCGGTGCGAAATCCGGCAATCGACTCCAGCTTGTCGAGCGTCCCGCCGGTGTGGCCGAGCCCGCGGCCCGACATCATTGGTACGGCGACGCCGCAGGCTGCGACGAGCGGCGCGAGCACGAGCGACACCTTGTCACCCACCCCCCCAGTGGAGTGCTTGTCGATCCGCGGGACGGTGAGCGACGAGAGGTCGAGCGTCGCGCCACTGCGGAGCATCGCGTCGGTTAGTGCGCTCGTCTCCTCGCGATCGAGCCCGCGAATGAAGATGGCCATCGCCAGCGCCGCCATCTGATAATCGGGAATGTGGTTCGCCGCGTACGCGTTCATGAGCGCACGCCATTCGCCGGCGTCGATCCGACCGCCATCCCGCTTACGCTCGATCAGCCGATGCGCCAACATTGACCGGACTCTGGGGTAACCATATGATCTCGGCAGTGCGATCGGGGTGCACTCCTCCCGACCTGCCCGGCATCCGTGGCCAGATCAGTTTTACTCGCTCCTCTCCTTTTTCGCGAATTCGCGAGGCAGTCATGCGCATCGTCACCCGTTCGTTCGTTCACTTCATCGCGCCCGCTGCAATCACGCTGCTTGTCAGCGCGGCTCCCGTGGTTGGCGCGCAGACCGCGGCGGATCATCTCGCGAAGGGCGATTCGCTTCACACCGCGATGAACCTCCCCGCCTCGCTCAAGCAATACGAAGCGGCGATAGCGGACGAGCCGAAGAATTACCACGCGCTGATCAACGCATCGCGCGACGCGGTCGACATCGGCGAATTCACCGACGACAAGGACGCCCGCTTCCGGATGTATCACACTGGAGAGTTGTATGCCCGGCGCGCGATCGAGATCAACCCGCAGGCTGCTGACGGGCATTTCTTCCTCGCGCGCGCGCTCGGCCGAACCGCGCAGTCGCTCGGACCGCGCGACCGGGTGAAGTACGCGACCGACGTCCGTTCGCATGCGATGGACGCGTTGAAGATCGATCCCAATCACCCGGGTGCGCTGCACGTGATGGGCATGTGGAACGCGGAAGTGATGCGGCTCAGTGGCCCGACGCGCTGGATCGCGAAGAACGTTTTGGGGGGACAGGTGTTCGGCTCGGCGAATTGGAAGAACGCGGTGCAGTACATGGAGAAGGCAGTCGCCGCAGAGCCAGGCCGCCTCTCGCACCGCATCGATCTCGCGGAGATTTACCTCGACGTCGGCGACAAGACTAGGGCGCGCGAACAGCTGCAGGCGGTGATCTCGCAGCCGGCGACGGACTATAACGATCGCTTTTACAAGACGCGCGCCGAGAAAGATCTCAAGAAGCTGTAGCGGGACGGGTGCAATTGCCGGGGGCGCGTGCGATGCACGCGCCCCCGGCTGTTTTCCGCAGGAGCGTCAGTCGTCGACGTCGGTTTCGTCGGCGGCAGCGTGCCGATGACGAAAGCGATCGCGCGCGCTGCGGCCGGCTTCCTTGAGTGCGAAGCCGAGGTCTTCCCAGCGCTGCTCGGTGTCGTGCCCGAAAAGTCGGGCGCGGCGCGCGATTCCCGCGCGGCGCTGCGGACCGGTTTCCGAGGTGAAGAGCAACGCGACGCCCGCTCCGATCGCTGCGCCGGCCGCGATCCCGGCGGCGAGAAGGCCGAGCTCCTTCCAGTTCCTCGCCTCCTCGAACGGGCGACCGCGGGGCGCGGTCTTTGGAGCCGCACCCTTCGCAGGCGCCGATTTTCCGCGCGCTGACGACCCATTGGTGGCGCGTCCGCGACCTTGGCCGGCTGCAGTTGTCCCTCGCGACGGGACAGCCTCGGTTCGTGACCCGGAACGGGTCGGATTCGGGGCGTAGGACATCGGTGCTTTCATCCTCCAGTCTGGTAAGAAACTTGCTTGGGCAGTGGAACGTTTACCCGCCCGTCACCCGTTCAGCCCTCGGGAGACGTTTTTGCATTATCGGTAGGGCATCGGAGCACACCGTGACGTCACACGACACCGCAGCGCTGGCCGGTCAGGGCGAGGGGTCCAGTTCCTCACGCGCGACCGGCGCGAGGGTTGGCATGACTCCAAATGGAAAGACCGTACTGCTCGTTGAAGACAACGAGGATAACCGCATCGTCTATTCCACGATTCTGCGGCACTTCGGGTATAAGGTGACTGAAGCGCTGAACGGGGAAGAAGGAATTTCAAAGGCGCGCAGCGAGCACCCCGACCTGATCCTGATGGACATTTCCATCCCGATCATCGATGGATGGGAAGCGACGCAGGTCCTCAAGCACGATCCGCTCACCCGCCACATCCCGATCATCGCGCTCACCGCCCACGCGCTCGCGTCGGATCGCGAGAAGGCGATGGAAGTCGGCTGCGACGGTTACCTCGCCAAGCCGTGCGAGCCGCGAGCAGTGGTCGCGGAGGTGCAGCGATTCCTCGGGACGGGCAATGCCGCATGACGAGCCGATCGGGGATCGCCCCGCGCGAATCCTGATCGTCGACGATCACGAAGACAACGTCGACCTGCTCCAGACCCGCCTCGAAGCGTGGGGGTACCTGACGTCGACCGCCAACGATGGCGACGTCGCGCTGCGAATGATCGAGGAGAATCCTCCGGACCTCGTGTTGCTCGACGTCATGATGCCGACGATCGATGGCACCGAGGTGGCGCGCCGGGTCAAGCAGAACAAGGCGCTCCCGTTCATTCCGATCATCATGCAGACCGCGCTCGACGCGACCGAGCACAAGGTCAAGGGGCTCGACGCCGGCGCCGACGACTACATCACGAAGCCGATCGAGTTCGCCGAGCTTGGCGCGCGCGTCAAGTCGATGCTCCGCATCAAGCGTCTCCAATTCGAACTGGAAAAGCGGACCAGCGAGCTCGCCGAGTTGAACTCGCAGCTGCTGCGCGTGTCGCAGACCGATGGCCTCACGCAGCTGCACAATCGCCGACACATCGAGGAGCGGCTCGGCGAGATGTTCGAGCACAGCCTCCGGCTGAACGAGCCGTTCTCGCTGGTGATGACGGACATCGACAAGTTCAAGAGCGTCAACGACACCTATGGCCACCAGGCAGGCGACGAGGTGTTGAAGCAGTTCGCGCGCATTCTCGAGCGCGAGGCGCGCGAGATCGATCGCATCGGCCGCTACGGTGGTGAGGAGTTCGTGATGCTGCTTCCCGGCACCGTGCTCGATGCCGGCGTGACCTTCGCCGAGCGCGTGCGCAAAGCGGTCGAGGAGCATACATTCACGTTCGAAGGCGGCACCCTGAAGCGGACGGCGAGCTTCGGCGTCGCCGGTTGGCCGCACCCCGCGGTCACGCACTGCGAGACGCTGGTGAAGACGGCTGACGACGCGCTCTACGTCGCGAAAGAGACGGGTCGCAACAAAGTCGTCCGTTTCGCGAGCGACGAATTCAACAAGCACATCGGGAACGCTGATGGCTCCCCCGCCTAGTGCGACGCCGTCGTCACCGCCAGCACCATCACCACAGAGCTCGGAGATCGCGCGACTCGAGGCGAAAATCTCGGAGCTCCAGCGGGAACGTGACCATCTCGTAGCGATCGTCGACATCCTGCAGGAAATCTCGTCGTCACTGCATTTCATCGACATCCTGCAGACGATCGCGCGCAAGCTCGGTGAGTCGTTCGGCCTCGATCGCTGCTCGATCTTCCTCAGTGGGGAGAAGGAGGAAGTCAGGCTCGTCGCGAGCTATGAGGATCCGACCATCCGCAATCTGGTGGTCGATCTCAACCGCTACCCGGAATTGCAGCGTGCATTCGAGAGCGGCGAAACGGTGTTCATCCCCGACGCCGCGACCGATCCGATGCTGCGCAGCGTGCGCGACCAGCTCCACCTGCGCAACGTGCGCTCGATCGTCGTCGTGCCGCTCCGCGCGCAGGGCACCACCATCGGCGCGATTTTCCTCCGCACCGAGCGCGATGCATCGCCATTCAGCGACAGCGACGTCCGCTTCTGTCAGGTCGTCGCGTCGCTCACGGCGAAGGCGCTGCGCAACGCATATCGCTTCGAGGCACTGATCCGCGACACGCAGGACGTCGGCAAGGCGCAGCGCCGCGGCGAGATGCAGCGCATCGCGATGGTCGCCTTCATCCGGCGACTGCTCGACCGTTACACGCGCACCGAAGACCACATGTGGGCCGAGACGCTGCTGCCGAAGGCGAGCGACGAGGAACTCGAGCGCCTGGTGACGGTGGCGCTGCAGGTGATCGACAAGGAAGCGGACGGGTAGCAGGCGCGTGCGTCGGGTGACGCGTCGCGTCAGCATGCCACGCTATATTCTGCCCCGATGACGGCCGTCCCTCCGGATGCTGGGGCGCGGGCGGCGGCCCTGCGCAAGCAGATCGACGACGCGAACCGCGAGTATTACGTTCTCGATCAGCCGTCGCTGCCAGACCGCGAATACGATCGGCTGTTCCGCGAGCTCCGCGCGCTCGAGGAGACGTATCCGTCGCTGCGTACGGCGGACTCGCCGACGCAGCGCGTCGGCGCCGAGCCCGCAACCCAGCTCGCCAAGCACACCCACCTCGTGCCGATGCTCTCACTCGGTAACGCGTTTGCTGAGTCGGAGCTCGAGGACTGGGAGAAGCGCATCGTCCGGCTCGCCGGCGGTTCGGTCGCGGCGAGTGGATACACTGCCGAGCTGAAGATCGACGGCGCCGCGGTGAGCCTCACGTACCGCGATGGCGTGCTCGAGATCGGGACGACGCGAGGCAACGGCACGGTGGGCGAGGTGGTCACGGCCAACATCCGCACGGTGCACGACGTCCCGCTGCGGTTGCGGGGCGCGGGGCATCCGCGGCAGCTCGAGATCCGTGGCGAAGTCTACATGCCCTTCTCCGGTTTCGAGGAACTGAACGCGTCACGAGTGCGGAATGGCGAACCGGTATTCGCCAATCCGCGGAATTCGGCGGCGGGCTCGCTGCGGAT
>JBKJQR010000236.1:0-40130 GCA_046593895.1 Gemmatimonadaceae bacterium
CCCGATCAACGTCCGAGCGCGTCGAGCGGTACCCGGGACCGCGCGACGAGGTCCTTTGCTTCCGCCGCGGTCGGCGCCTCGGCGATCACTCGCACGATGGGTTCCGTTCCTGATGGCCGAATGTGAACCCAGCGATCGGGCCACGCCAGCCGCAATCCGTCCTGCATGTCAGCCTCAGCGTCGGGAAATGCGGCGCGCAATGCCTCGTAGACGGTCGTCAGTGCGGCGTCCGGCCGATCGAGCTTGTCCTTCACGATCGTATATCGCGGATGGTCGGCCACGATCGCCGAGAGCGGCCGCCCTTCGTCGGCCAACAGTTGGAGGACGATCGCGATGCCTAACGGCGCGTCGCGGCCGAGATGGAGTTCGGGGAGGATGACCCCACCGTTTCCCTCGCCGCCGATCGCGGCGCGCTCGGCGCGCATCCGGAGCGCGACGTTCACCTCCCCGACCGGCGCGCGGATGACCGGCGCCCCCGCGGCCAGCGCGACATCGTCCACCACCCGGCTCGTCGAGAGATTGATCACCACGGGACCTTTCCGGAAGCGAAGTACGAGCTTTGCCGCCAGCGCGAGCGTGTAGTCCTCGCCGATCGCACGTCCCGTCTCGTCGACCAACGCCAATCGATCGACGTCCGGGTCCACGGCCAGACCGATGTCGGCGCCGCTCTCGCGCACCAGTCGCTCGAGTTCCTCGAGATTTTCCGGGATCGGCTCCGGCGGGCGTGGAAACCGTCCGTCGGGCTCGAGGTTGATCGTCGACACGGTGCACCCGAACCACTCGAGCAGCTGCGGAACGATTACCGCTCCGGCGCCCCGGCACGGGTCGAGTGCCACCTTGAACTTCCGCGCGCGGATCGTGGCGAAATCGATGAACGGAAGTGCCAGCACGGCGTCCACGTGCCGATTGATTGCCTCGTCGTCCGTCACCACATCCCCGAGCTCGTTCCACTTCGCGCGCGTCGGCCCTGCTTCCATCAGCTCGCGCATCGCCGTGCCCTCGATCGCGTCGAGAAACAGCCCGCTCGGTCCGATCATCTTCAGGGCATTCCACTCGATCGGGTTGTGGCTCGCCGAGATCATCAGCCCGCCCGCCGCGTGATGGTGCTCGACCGCCATCTGGGTTGTTGGAGTCGTCGACATGCCGATGTCGATCACCGTCGCTCCGACGGACTGCAGCGCGCCGGTGACGATCCGCTGAAACATCGGTCCGGAGACGCGGCTGTCGCGACCGACGACGACGAGCTTCGAACGGCCCGGCGCCAGCGCCCATGCGCCAAAGCCGGACGCGAACTTCGCCACGATCTCCGGAGTCAACGCGTCGCCGACGCGCCCCCGCACTCCAGAAACGCTCACCATCAACCCCTCGTACATCGCCGCCTCCGTTCGCCGGTTCTCCCGCCCGCTAATAATCGCCCCCTGGCGAGCCTGCGGGCACCCCTGCGCTGCGCGTCGCGGGTTTTACTTCGCCCCCCAGCACGGCGTCTTTCCGCTGCAGTCCTCCTCGAACGACCCTTCTCTTCGTGCAGCACGCCCGCCGGTCAACTACCTGGTCGTTCCGCGCCAAGCTCGCGTTCCTCAGCGCCGGCGCGGTGCTCGTGACCCTGGTGCTCGTTCTCGTTCCGTTGTACCGCTCGTCGGAGCAGGAACTGTCCGACGCGCACGGCCGCCGCCTGCTCGCCATCGCGCGCACCACCGCGGCGATGCTCCCCGCCGACACGCTCGACGCGATCGCCAATCCCGATGGCCGTGATGGGTCGGCCTTCGCGTTTGGCCGTTCGATGCTCAAGCGGCTCTGGGCTGCCAACGGCGGCGACGTCAGCCAGCTCGCGAATGGGCTTGCCGTGCTTCGGCGCGAAGGGGGGCGCTACCGGTACCTCGTCCATTCCTCATGGAATGCCGGCCAGCCTCAGTACAACCGTCGCTGGACGCCGCCTCCGGAGCTCGCCGACTCGATGGCTCGCGGGCGCGCCGCGTGGAGTCAGGTCAGCGACACTATCGTCGGGACGATGATCATCGCCGAAGCGCCGGTCGCTCGCGGTGGCGGTAGCCCCGCCGGGTTTATCGTGACCATGATGCGCACCGACGACATCGTCGCGAACCTCCGCGACCGGCTCGTCAAGTTCGCCGTCTACCCCGCGCTTGCGCTCATCCTCGTCCTCTTCGGTGCCGATCTCGCCGCCCGCCGCCTAACGCGCGGCGTCGAGATGGTCGCCGAGCACGCCGAGGCCGTCGCGCTCGGCCAGTTGCGCCACGACCTCGCCTTCCGTGGCAACGATGAAATCGGATCGCTCGCCGAGTCCTTTCGACGCATGACGCGCAGCCTCGCTGACCTCGTGCGCGACCTCGAGGTCGGCGCCACCGAAGTTGCCGCCACCGCCGAGGAACTCGCCTCCGGCGCAGAGGAGATGAGCGCATCGACCGAGGAAGTCGCCGCTGCCGCGCACTCGATCGCCGAATCGGCCGCCATCCAGACGGAAGGCATCAGCAAGATCGTCGGCGCATCCTCGCGCGTCGTCGAGCGCGCGATGGAAACCGTCGAGCACGCGCGCGCCGCGCAGGCCGCGGCTGACACGATGACGCTCTCCGCGCAACGCGGTGTCGCGTCGGCGCAGGAAGCACTCGAGAGCATGGGTGCGATTACCGAGGTCACCAACGAAACGGTACCCGCCGTCGAGGAGCTCGGGGAAAAGTCGCAGCGCATCGGCAAGGTCGCTGACACCATTGCCGCAATCGCCCGCCAAACCAACCTGCTCGCCCTCAACGCAGCCATCGAAGCAGCGCGCGCCGGCGAGCACGGCAAGGGCTTCGCCGTCGTCGCCGACGAAGTACGCAAGCTCGCCGGTGAGACCGCCCGCGCGCTTGACACGATTCGCAAGCTCGCTGGCGAGATGCGCACTGCATCGGTCCGCACCGGCGAGCGCATCACGCAGGTCAGCGAGCGCGTGAACAATGGGGCCGAGGTCATTCGCGCCTCCGCCGCGGCACTCACCCAGATTGGCCGCGAGATCGAGGAGAGCCGGCGTGCAGTGGCCCAGATCGTCGGCGCCGCCGAGTCGCAGCGCGGCGAGGCCGAGGGACTGGCGCGCGAAATCGAAGCCATCGCGACTGTCGCCGAGACGAATGCCTCGACCTCCGAAGAGGTCAGCGCCGTCGTGCAGGAGCAGACCGCATCGATGACGCATGTGACCGAGTCGAGCCAGCATCTCGCCGAGATCGCGTCGCGCCTCAAGTCGGCGATGTCCCGTTTCGAGATCTGACCGCTAACTTCCGGCGGTGACCGACCCCCTCGCGCTGCTTCCTCTCGCCGCGGCATCGCGCGGTGGCTCGATCGACGGGATTCCCGCGCCAGCACTTGTCGCCGCCGGCCTAACGCTTCTCCAGCGCTCGGCGCCGCTCGTCCGCGCCCTCGCCGGCAAGCGATCCGCTCTCCTTCTTCCCACCTCGCCCGCCTTCCTCATCGCGCTCGCCGCGAGCGAGGGTCGCGGCGCCGTGCTGATCAATCCCCTCGCTGCGCCCGCGGAGCTGGCGTACCAGATCGCTGATGCCAACGTCGGCGCAGTGTTCACCATCGCCGAACTTGCGGCGCAACTTCCGCCGGAAATACCGCGCGTCCTGCTCGACGAGGCTCCTCGGCGGGCGACCGTCGTACTCAGCGGGACGAGTCGCACGATCGACCTTGGTTCCCACTACGCGTTCGATCTCGAAGGCGATCCGGACGCGGCGGGCTCGCCCGAGGAAGCGGTCATCGTCTACACGTCGGCGATGCGGGGCCGGCCCCTCGGCGCCATCCTCACGCACCGCAACCTGCTGGCGAACGGTCGCGCAACGATTGCTGCTGCCGCGTTGACCGGTACCGAACACGTACTCGCCGCCCTCCCCTACTCGCACCTGTTCGGCCTCGTCGTCAGTGGCGTTGCGCCGCTGCTCGCCGGCGCGCGCATCACGACGATGCCCCGATTCAACCCCCTGAAGGCGCTCGATTCGCTCGAGGCCGAACACTCGTCGGTCTTCGTCGGTGTCCCGGCGATGTTCATCGCGTTGCTCGCCGCGATGGACCGCCGCGGCTGCGGGCTGCCCCGCGGCACGCTCGGACTCGCCATCTGCGGCGGCGCCGTTCTGCGGACCGAGGTGCAGGATCGCTGGTTCGACGCGACCGGCATCGAGCTACGCCAGGGCTACGGACTGACCGAGGCCTCACCGGTCGCGCTGTTCAACGCAATCTCTCTCCCTAACGTTCGTGGAGCGTTAGGCACGCCGTACCCCGGCGTCGCCGTCGAGATTCGCGACCAGGCGACGTTCGCAACCGTTCCCGATGGGGCGACCGGGGAGATCTGCGTCCGCGGCGACACGGTATTTGCCGGGTATGTCCAGGCACCTGGCGCTTCGGCCGCCACCGGGCTCGAGCTCCGCGAGGGATGGCTCCGCACGGGAGACCTTGGCACACGGTACGCCGATGGGTCGGTCGTCTTCCGCGGACTCGCCAAGGCGATGTTCACGAGGAATGGCTTCAATATTTATCCGCGCGAAATCGAAGCGGCTGTGTGCGAGCTTCCCGGCGTGCAATGGGCCGCCGTCGCAGCGGTGCCCGATCAACTCCGCGAAAATGACATTGCGCTCAGTGTGGGTGGCTCGGCTACCGCGGAGCAGGTTCGCACCTGGTGCGAGCGTCGCCTGAGCGCCTACAAACAGCCGGCCACCGTCGAAGTGAGCCCCTGACGCTCTCCGTCAGGCGACGCCCGGCGCCGGGATCCCGCCGCCTTCCACCGCCTGGAGAAACGCCTGCACGACGTCGGGATCGAATTGCGTCCCGCTGTTCGCGCGCACCTCCTCGAGCGCTTGCTCCGCCGTCAGCTGCGCGACACGATAGGGTCGTCCGCTCGTCATCGCATCGTACGAATCCGCCACCGCGGTGATCCGCGCCTCGAGCGGAATCGCCGCACCGACCAGACCGTCAGGCATCCCGCGGCCGTCCCAGCGCTCGTGATGTGAGCGCACGATGCTCAACGAGAGTGGAGCGTCGCCGAGCAGGGGCGCGAGGATGCGCCAGCCGACCGTCATGTGCGTCATGATGTGCGCGTACTCCTCTTCCGTGAGCGGTCCCGGCTTGTTCAGCACAGCCTCGCGCACGCCGATCTTTCCGATATCGTGCACCTGGCCGCCGAGTTCGATCTGCCGCACCACGTGCGTGTCGAGGTCCATCACCCGCGCGATCGCCGACGAGAAATGGCTCACGCGTATCGAGTGTCCGCTCGTGTACGGATCCTTCACTTCGAGCGCTTCGGCGAGCGACTGCACGCTCGCCAGGAAGAGGTCCTCGAGTCGGCGGGCCTGCGCTGCAACCCGCTCCTCGAGTCGATCCTGATACTCGCGGTTCTCGAGGATCAGGCGCCGCTTCTCCAGAGCCTGCGAAACGCGCGCTCGCACCTCTTCGAGATGAAACGGCTTCGTCAGGTAATCCATCGCGCCCATGGCAAGGCAGCTCACCGCGACTTCCACGTCGGCGACCGCGGTGATCATCACCACTGCGGTGTCGGGATAGCGAGCGCGCGTTTGCCGCAACAACTCGATGCCATCGATCTGCGGCATCCGCAGGTCCGACAGGACCAGCGGAATCGATTCGCGCAGCAACACCTCCAACGCCTCGGCGCCGTTCCCCGCCTCGCGACATGAAAATCCGTCGTTCTGCATCAGGTGCACGAGCACCTGCCGCAACCGCGGCTCGTCGTCCACGACAAGACATCGCGGTGACTCGCTCGCCATCGCGCGGGTGTTCAGCGTCATCGATCAACTCCTGCTTTCACGTGTATCCACTTCGAGAACGTCAGCATTCTCTCCCCGCGACTCGGCGGCGGCGTTAGCTTTCCCGTCAACCTTCACCGAGCATCGGCATGACGCGCGTCTTCGAAGACGATCTTGCAGCAGGTTTCGGTACCCGGGCCATTCACGCCGGTCAGCGGCCTGAACCGCTCGCCGGTGCGATCATGACCCCGGTCTATCTCACGTCGACCTATGTGCAGGACGGGCTCGGCGAGAACAAGGGCTACGAGTACGCCCGGGGGAAAAACCCGACGCGTGAGGCACTCGAGCGGAATGTCGCCGCGCTCGAAGGCGGAAATCATGGCTTCGCGTTCGCCAGCGGCGTTGCCTGCGTCGACTCGATCATGAAGCTCTTCAAATCCGGCGATCACATCGTCTGCGGCGAGAACGTCTACGGCGGCACCTTCCGCCTCTTCGATCGCATCCTGCAGCACATGGGATTGTCGTTCTCCTACGTCGACACCCGCGATCCGCAGCGCATCGCTGACGCGGTGACCGCGCGCACGGTGGCGATCCTCGTCGAGACGCCGACAAACCCGCTCATGCGCATCACCGACCTCGCTGCCGCGGCGCAGGTCGCGACGCGTGCCGGGGCGTACCTGATCGTCGACAACACCTTCGCATCGCCGTTCTTCCAGCGCCCCTTCGAGCATGGCGCACACATCGTCTTTCACTCGACGACGAAGTACCTGAATGGCCATAGCGACATGATCGGCGGCATCGCGGTGGTGAAGGACGACGACCTCGCGACGCGGCTGCAGTTCATTCACAACGCGGCCGGCGCGGTGCAGGGACCATTCGATTCGTGGCTCGCGCTGCGCGGCACGAAGACGCTGCACCTTCGCATGCCGCGTCATGACGAGAACGGCCGCCGGATCGCGACGTGGCTCGCCGAACGACTCGGCGCCGATTGTGTGATCTATCCCGGGCTCGCTTCGCATCCGCAACACGCACTGGCGAAGAAGCAGATGTCGGGATTTGGCGGAATGATCTCGATCGACGTCGGCACCAGGGAACGGGCGGCGAAGATTCTCTCGCGCGTCAAGGTCTTCTCCCTTGCCGAATCGTTAGGCGGTGTCGAGTCGCTCATCTCACACCCGGCGATGATGACTCACGCCTCGGTCCCCGCCGAGCGACGGACCGAACTCGGAATCACGGACGGAATCGTCAGGCTCTCCTGCGGCGTCGAGGACGTGAGCGACCTGCTCGCCGATCTCGAGCAAGCGCTCGCCGGACTCTGAACTTCCGCGACACAACGCCGTCGCTCGCACGTACGGTTTGAATCCTCCACCGGAGTATTCCGTGCCCGCTCGTCAGACCCTCAGTCAGATTTCCCCGCGCGCCTGGGAGCATCCGGCAGATCGCGCCGCGTTGAACACGCTGCGAGCGCTCCCCGGATTCGACGAGGTCCTTCGGAAGGTGCTCTCCGTCCTCGGCGAGAAGGGAATTCGCCAGATCTTTCTCGCCAACGCGGTCAAAGTCGGTCCCACCCAGCGGCCGGCGCTCGACGCCATGTACGCCGAGGTGCTCGCGACGCTCGACGCCCCGCTACGCTACGAGCTTTACGTCTCGCAGAACCCTGAGGTGAACGCGTATTGCATCGGCTTCGACAAGCCGTTCATCGTCGTGAACTCTTCGATGATCGAACTGCTCGAGCCCGAGGAGCTGCGCGCGATCCTCGCGCACGAAGTCGGGCATGCGATGAGCGGCCACGCGGTCTACACGACGCTCGCGCTCCTCTTTCTTCTTGTCGGGACGCGCTTCCTGCCGTGGCTTGCCGGAATCGCTCTGTTGCCCATCGAGCTCGCGCTGTTCGAGTGGTACCGCAAGGCTGAGTTCTCCGCCGATCGGGCGGCGCTGCTTGGCTCGCAGGATCCTCGCTCCACGATGAGCGTGTACCTCAAGCTCGCTGGGGGCCCGCGCTACGATGACCAGGTGGACCTCGATGCATTCCTCGTCCAGGCTGCGGAATACGAGGAGCAGGGCGACATCGGCGATCATGTCTGGAAGATCCTCAACACGGCGTTCCGTACCCACCCGTTCGCGACGGTGCGCGCGGCGGAATTGCAGCGCTGGGTGATGTCGGGGGAGTACGACCGGATCCTCCGCGGCGAGTACCAGCGTCGCGGCGACGAGTCGCGACCGTTGGCCGACGATTATGCCGACGCCGGCGACTACTACCGCCGTCAGGCGCAGGACGCGATGGCGACCGTGAGCGACGTCCTCGGGCGGGCGCGCGACGCATTCAACGATCGAAGGACCCGCCGAGAGTGAAGTTGCTCCTCGTCGGCGGCGGCGGACGCGAACACGCACTCGCCTGGAAGCTCCGCCGCGACGACCCAACGCTCGAGATCATCGCTGCGCCTGGCAACCCAGGCATTGCGTCCCTCGCCCGCTGCGTCTCGGTTGCGGCGACCGATATTGTCGCGCTGCTCGACCTGGCGAAGGCAGAAGACGTCGATATCGTGCTGGTCGGGCCAGAGGCGCCGCTCGCGGCGGGAGTGGTCGACGTATTTCGGGCAGCCGGCTTTCCCATCTTCGGCCCGACGCGCCGGGCAGCCGAAATCGAGACGTCGAAGCGTTTTTCCAAGGAGCTTATGCTCCGGGCTGGCGTTCCCACCGCGCGAGCGGAGCATTTCAGTGATCCGCAGGCCGCGAAAGCGGCCGCGCGGCGATTTGGAACTCCGGTCGTGATCAAGGCGAGCGGGCTCGCCGCCGGCAAGGGCGTGATCGTCGCCGGGAGCATAGCGGAAGCAGACGGCGCGATCGACCTGATGCTCCGCGACGGAGCTTTTGGCGCCGCCGGGGAGATTCTGCTCGTTGAAGAGTTCATGGAAGGCGAAGAGCTGTCGCTATTTGCAATCACCGACGGCGAGTCGTTCCTCCCCATGCTCCCGGCTCAGGATCATAAGCGTCTTCTCGACAATGATGCGGGACCGAACACCGGCGGGATGGGCTCGTATGCACCAGCGACGGCAGGGAGCGAGAGGGCAGTCTCACGCGCGTGCTCCGAAGTGATCGCTCCCACTTTGGCCGCACTTCGGGAGCACGGCCGGCCGTTCAAGGGCCTGCTTTACGCCGGGTTGATGCTGACTCCCGCCGGTCCCAAGGTGGTTGAATTCAACTGCCGATTCGGAGATCCCGAAACAGAGGCGATCCTGCCGCTGATGCGATCCAGCCTTCTCGAGCTGATCTGCGCCGTGGCTGCGGGAGATTCGCTGTCGCGCGTTGCGCCAATCGAATGGGAGCCGTCACACGCGGTGACTACAGTCGTCGCCGCAGCGGGATACCCCGAAGCCCCCGTCGCCGGTACCGAGATCGTGCTGCCGCCGGAGCAGCCCGGGGTTCATGTCTTCCATGCCGGGACGCGGCGCGGGACCAGCGGCACGCTCATCGCCGCGGGAGGACGCGTGCTCGCGGTCACCGCGGTTGCCGATAGTCTCGCGACCGCGGCGCGAACGAGCCGTGACTACGCCGCCGCCGTGCAGCTCGAGGGGAAGCAGTTCCGCCGCGACATCGGGTGGCGCGAGTTGAGGCGCGGTGCCGGAGCTTCCTGAGACGGAGACCATCGCTCGCGACCTGAACGCCAGCCTCGCGGGCCGTTCGATCGTCAGCCTCACCGTCACCCGGAGCGACGTCCTCCGCGAAGTCACAGTCGCGGTCTTCGCGAAACGTGTTCGCGATCGCACGGTCACCGCCGTCTGGCGCCGGGCGAAGCTGGTCGTCCTCGATCTTGACACCGGCGATCGGATCGTCGTCCAGCCTCGCTTCACCGGCGCTCTACTCCTCGATTCCGGCGCGCTCCCCGATGCCGAGCGGAAGTTCTCGACGCTCGCATTTTCCCTCGACGACGGTCGCCTGCTGCATTACCGCGATATCCGCCGGCTCGGCACTGTCAGCTTGATGTCGCCGGCTCGATTCGCCGAGTACGCCGGAGCGTTGGGCGTCGAGCCACTTGACCCGGCGCTGTCCGCCGAGCGATTATCGGGTCTTCTTCGGGGTTCGCGACAGGCAGTCAAGAAGGTATTGATGGATCAGCGCGTGATCGTGGGGATCGGCAACATTTACGCAAATGAAGCGCTCTGGCGCGCCCGAGTCGATCCGTCGCGCGAGGCGCGCTCGCTGTCCGACGAGGAAGGGGTCGCGCTTTTGAGTGGAGTTGTCTCAGTCCTCGAGGAATCGATCACGGCGCGAGGGACGAGCTTCCGCGATTATCGCGATGCGAGTGGAGGCAAGGGCAGCTTCGGCGACCGACTCGCGGTGTACGGACGCGGCGGGCTTCCCTGCCCTCGTTGCGGCGCGCGGCTGGTCGCGACCCACGCGATTGATCGGCGGTCCACCGTCTTTTGCGCGCGATGCCAAGAGTGAAGCGACGCCCGGCTGACTTCTGCCCCGCGACCAGCGACGCGCAGGTCGCGGCGATGCGCGCGGACGTTCGCACTCGGTGTGAGGATCGTCCCGGGGTCTATCGTATGACGTCGGCCGACGGGGAAATCGTCTACGTCGGCAAGTCGAAGCGGGTACGAACCCGCCTGCTGAGTTATTTCCGCTGCGACCCCGCGGAAAAGGGAGCGCGGATCGTGCGTAACGCGGCGTCAATCGACTGGGAGTACACGCCGAGTGAATTCGCGGCGCTGCTCGCCGAACTGCGGCTGATCAAGAAATTCCGTCCCCGGCTGAATGTGGCGATGAAGCGCGACGCGCGACACTTCGCATTCATCAAGGTCACCCGCGGCCCGGCGAGCAAGCTCCTCGTCGTCCGCGGAGCGAACGATGAAGCGGCGGACATTTACTACGGCCCGTTTCACGGCGCCCAGCGCGTGAACGAGGCGGTCCGCGAGCTCAACGACGCGCTCGGCCTTCGCGACTGCGGCAGCGACCACAAAATGCATTTTGCCGACCAGCCGGAGCTCTTCGAATTCGCGCCGCGAACACCGGGCTGTCTGCGCTTCGAAATCCGGAAGTGTCTCGGGCCCTGCGTCGGCGCGTGCACCGTGGATGAATACGGCAGCCGAGTGCGAATGGCGCGCTCGTTCCTCGAGGGGATCGACGATTCGCCACTCGCCGCACTACGCGGAGAGATGCTCGCCAGCAGCGAGCGGATGGAATTCGAGCGCGCTGCCTCTCTCCGCGACAAGCTGGGGCGCCTCGAGGGGTTGCGCGAGCAGTTCATTCGCTTCCGCTTCGCGGTGGAGACCCTCTCGTTTCTCTATCCAGTCGAGGGGCACGGTGGCGACGACCGCGTCTACCTCGTCCGACGGGGTCGCGTTCGCGCCGAGCGCCCGGCGCCGAAGACTTCGTCCGAGCATGCTGACCTGCTCGCCCTCGCTGACGACGTGTTCAATGGAGTGGAGTTCGAGGGCGCCGCGGTGCCGACGCACGAAATCGATGAGCTGCTGCTGCTCTCCTCCTGGTTCCGCCGTTATCCCAATGAACTCGAGCGGACCGCACAGCATCCGCTCGCCCGAAAGCGCAAACTGCGAATCGCCTAACGGCGCTTGCGAGTGAGGATTGTACCGCGACAGGTCTCGCCGCCGCACGAACACGGATACCGCCGCCTGGCCGACGCGGTGTGCCGCTCCTCCAGCACGTACGCGTAGTCGTACGCCAGTTCGTCCCCGGCGGTCACCTCGCGGATCGTCTCGATCCAGATTCGCCCGTCGTCGACAACGGCATCGCAGTTCGGATCGCAGGAATGGTTGATGAACCGCGCCTCATTTCCTTCCTTCGCGGCGTCGATGACGACATCGTCGTCGATCGCGAAGAGGAAGGTGTGGTGCCGCTCGCCCTCCACGTCCGGATAGCGCGCGTCGGCCTCGCCGGGGCTCAGGCGGTCCCCCGCATATTCGATGAGGCGCACGCCGGCAGCGATGGATTCGGTGGCGAATGCGCCGAGTCCCTGGATCGCTGATGCGCGAATCTCGAACGGTAATGTGCTGGCACGCACACTCGAGCGGATCTGGCGAGTCTCTTGCACAATTGGCGGTTCGGAACCGCGTTGAAGGAGCGTGCGCGGGATGGCGGAACGCAATGGAGGCCGGCATGGCCACGACCTGGCAGCCAACGACGATCGTACAATGCGTGAGTGTCCAACCGTGGCTGACGTACCCGGGGTGCGACGAACCCGGGGGCTGCCATGACCTCACGTTAGGCAGGATTTATTCCCTCCTCGCAGTCGAGGCGAAGGGATCGTTCTACCGCATCGTCGACGACTCGGGTGATGACTTTCTCTACCCCGCGTCGCACTTTCGCGAGATGTAAACCGGCGCTCGATGGCGACCTTCAGCCAGCGACCGCGAGAGGAACGAGCGATACGTCGGCCTCTCCTTCGTCGATCGTGAGAATCGCCACGCTCGGGAGCAGGTTGAATCGACGCGCCCCGGCTGCTCCCGGATTCACGACGAGCTGTGCTCCGATTCGCTCGATGAGCTGGCGATGCGTGTGTCCGTACACGATGACATCGGCGTCGTACGCGGCGACCAGCCGCAGCGGATTGGGCACGCCGAGTTCGTGCCCGTGACTGACGTGAATGCGGACACCGCCGATGCTCGTGTCGATCGCCTCCTGCAACCGCACGCGTCCCGGCGAATCGGTGTTGCCAAACACGGCCTGGACCGGCGCGATTGTCTCCAGACGGGCGAGCAACTCGTCCGGTCCCACGTCGCCGGCGTGAAAAATGAGCTCGACACCTTCGAGCGCGCTGAACACCTCCGGCCTCAGCATCCCGTGCGTGTCGGAGACGAGTCCGATCCGATGCGTGTTCCCTTCCGCCATCAGCGCGTGCCGACGTGCAGCGCGGCGATTCCGAAGCTCAGCGACTGATACGTCACGTTCGTGAACCCGGCGGATCGCATCCGGTCGGCGAGTTCGTCCTCCCCCGGAAAGCGGGCAACCGATTCCGGGAGATATTTGTAGGCGGTGCGGTGGCCGCTCACGACGCCCCCGATGAATGGCAGCAGATGGTGGAAGTAGGCGTGATATGCGGCGCGCACGATCCAGGACCGCGGCGTGGTGAACTCGAGGACCACCAATCGCCCGCCCGGAACCAGCACGCGCCGTGCCTCGCGAAGCCCGGCATCGAGGTCCGCGAGGTTACGAGCGCCGAATGCGACCAGCGCGCCCGCTACGCTGGCGTCGCGCAATGGCAGGACGAGGGCATCGGCAACGACCGGCGCGGCTGTACCGCGCGGCATCTTGCCCCGACCGCCGCGCAGCATTGGCTCAGCGAAGTCCGCAGCGATAACGCGGCCGGTGAACCCGTCCGTTCGAATCAGCTCCGCGGCGACGTCCATCGTGCCTGCACAAAGATCGAGATAGGTCGCCGAGGGATGCCGCTCCCAGCCCAGCAGCTTCACAGCGCGACGGCGCCAGAGCCGATCGATATTCAGGCTGAAGACGTGGTTGAGCAGATCGTAGCTTGGTGCGATCTGCTCGAAGACCGAGCGGACATAATCACGTTTTCCTGATCCGCCTGACGCAGCATCGGCGACGACCCGAGAGTCGGCTTCCTCGGGGGGCAATGGAGTCATCGGCGATGGCGGCATGGCCCAAAGCTCGTCGGGCTGCACGACAACAGCAAGCGTCTGCAGACATCCGTGCTGGCCGCGTCGCCGCATTCGGGCTAGTTTGCTCGCGCGGCCGCGCCGCCAAGCATGTCATCTTCTCTCGAACTTCAGAACCTCCCCGACGCTGATGTCGTCGCCCTCGCGCAGGAGGGCCGCGAAGTCGCGTTCCGCGAGCTGATCCGGCGCTACGAGCGACCGGTATTCTCGCTCGTCTTCCGAATGTGCCGCGACCGCACGACCTCGGAAGACCTGTCGCAGGAGACCTTCATCAAGGTCCTCAACAACATCGACAAGTACGATCCGGCCTTCAAGTTCTCCAGTTGGCTGTTCAAGATCGCGAACAATTTGGCGATCGATCACCTGCGCAAGCGCCGCGTGGCGACGATCAGCATCGATGGCTCCCCCGATGCCACGACCGCGTCCCAGATCGAGGCGACATCGTTCGAACTCGCCTCACACGGCGAGTCGGCGCTCGAGGCCCTCGAGGCGAAGGAACTTGGCACGGCCATCGAACAAGCGATCGCGGGGCTGCGACCAGAGTACCGCGCGTGCATCATGCTGCGCCATGTCGAGGACCGCTCGTACGAGGAAATAGCGGCGACGCTCGACTTGCCGCTGGGGACCGTCAAGACCTATATCCACCGGGCGCGCCACGAACTTCGCAAGGCGCTGGAGAACGCGCGATGATTTACTCGAGTGGGGTGACTGCCGTCACGCGATTCACGGGATCTCCTGAAACCGGTACGGCATCGCACGCGTATGAGGCTGCGGAGGATATCCTGTGATCAATCGCCATCTGTTGCCCAATGAAATCGACCTCATCGTCGACGGTGACGTCGGCTTCGGCGTTGCCCCGCTGCGCGCCCATCTTCGCCAGTGTACCGAGTGCCGCGCGAAGGTCGACGACGCTCTCGTGGTCGTGAATGCCCTCGAGGAAATTCCCCATCTCGCTCCCTCGTCGCTGTTTGCCGAGCGCGTGATGGCCCACGTCGAGGTGTTCCAACCCTGGCATGTCGCGGCTCGTGACTCGATGCGTCACTTCGTTCCGCGATCGCTGCCGGCGCGGATCGCGGCCGGCGCAGTCGGCGCCATCGCCGCCTCGGTGCTGGGCGTGGTCTCCCTCTGGATCGGGACCCGGATCGACCTGCTGACATTGCTCTCGGGAAGTGCGATCGGACGCGGCCGCATCATCGCCGAAAGCGCCGCTGAGGCTCTGGTCGGCGCCGCATTCGGTCCCGTCGCGTTAGGCGTGTTTCGCGCCATGGGCACTGCGGGTCTGGTCGTTTCGACGCTTGCGCTCGTTATCGCCGCAACCGGCGCAGTGCTCGGGGTACGTCGTTTGGCCGCTGCTTCATCTCGGCGTTCGGGAGGTTTCTGATGCGAGCCGCACTCGGCGCTCTCCTCATCACCGCATTCGGTCTCGGTCGTCCACTCGGCGCGCAGGCAGCAGGCGCACCAGGGCGCCCGCCGAATCCCCCGATCGCCGAACGCATCCGGATCGTGAAATACGGCGATCAGCTCGGGTGGAATGATTCGTCGCTCTCCCGCGATCTCAAGCTGCTCACTGATAGCATCAACCTGATCGCGGGCGAGATGACGAGCGCGCGCATGAATGGAATTCCACCCGAGCGGATCGGCTATCTCCAGGGGCGGCTCGGTGCGCTCGAAGGGCGACTGGGCGGGCTGCAGGGCCAGCTCGGCCAGTTGCAACGTCAGCCCCGTGCACTGGATCGTCGGCACGGTGAAGAGCTGAATGCGGACGGATTGAGCACGCACCGCATGCTATCGCCGCGGGATCTCGAGCAGCTTTTCAGGCGCGTGCGCCGAGACCCGCAGGGCATTGACCTTCCCCCAGCAGACAGCATCGTTCGCGGCGCATTCGCAGTGACCCCGGGCGCTGCGATCGGGCGCGTCGCGGCGACGGGCCAACTCGATGTGTTCGGAACAGTCAACGGGAACGCCGTGTCATTGAACGGCGACGTGGTGGTGCACAAGGGCGGTCACGTGACCGGTGACGCACTGTCGGTTGGTGGTACGGTGCGGCTCGACGGCGGCACCGTCGACGGTGAGCTACGTTCGACAGATCGAGCCGTCGCGCCCACCGCGGCCGCGGCCGCGTCGTCGTCGGGATTCCTGTCGATTCTCGATGAGCTGCAGATCGCGATGGGATGGCTGGTGGCGATGGTCCTCCTCGGCTTCGGCGCGATGGTGTTCGCCGAGGACCGGCTCCGGATAGTTGCGGCAACGATCGAGGCGCGATTCGGCCGCTCATTATTCGCCGGTCTTCTCGCCGAGGTCTCGTTCATTCCGGCGCTCGTCCTGTCGATCGTCCTGCTGGTGATCACGATCATCGGGATCATCTTGCTACCTGTCGCCATCCCGGGAATCTTCGTCGTCACCGCGCTGTTGGCTGTGCTCGGCTTCCTCGCGGTCTCGCGCGTTGCGGGCCAGGCGCTGACGCGGCGCGCGGCGACCGTGAGTGCTCGCGGTGCGGAGCTTCGTTCGATGCTGGCGGGACTTTTCTTCTTCTTCGGGCTCTGGCTGGTCGCGGCAATTCTCAGCTGGGTGCCGGTGCTCGGCCCGCTGCTTCACGCGCTCGCGTTCGTCGTCACCTGGGCGGCTGTGACGGTGGGACTCGGGGCTGCTGTGATCACCCGCGGCGGCGGTCGTCCTGCGCCGTCGCCAGTCGCCACGCCCGACGCCACGAGCGAGCTTGGTTGGCAGACTCCGACACCGATCAGCGGCATCGCCGCGGCTCGCCGTCAGGCAACGAATACCCCCGAGGCGTGATGCATACGCGAATGATCTATCTCGCCCTAGCTGTTGCGCTCGTGCCCATCGCGGCGGACGGACAGCAGTGGCGTACGATCGAGTCGGCTCGCCAACTCACGAACACGGAGCAGACGCGCGTTTCGTTGACGTTCGCGGGCGGCAAGTTCGAACTGCGGCCTCTCACTGGCGCTCTGCTTTACCAGATGCACCTGCATTACGACGAACAGTCCTCCGATGCGGTGCACGAGTTCGACGCCGAGCAACATCAACTCACGCTGGGCATGGCCAAGGCCAACGTCGGATGGCGCGCGCTGCACTCGATGAATCGTGATGATTCAGGGAACATGACTGTTGGCCTGAATCCCACTGTCCCGATGGCGTTGGAGTTGAACCTTGGCGGAGTGGCGGCGGACTTGGAGCTGGGGGGAATGCGCGTCAAGTCCCTGAAGTTGAACATGGGACTTGCTGGCGGAAATGTGCGCTTCTCGACGCCAAACCCGATCGTGATGGACGAGCTGAGCGTTGATGTCGGCCTCGGCGGGGTCAAATTCGAGAATCTCGGGAACGC
This sequence comes from Gemmatimonadaceae bacterium, assembly GCA_046593895.1. Taxonomy (GTDB): domain Bacteria; phylum Gemmatimonadota; class Gemmatimonadetes; order Gemmatimonadales; family Gemmatimonadaceae; genus JABFXC01. The sequence continues at coordinate 16,725 of JBKJQR010000236.1, forward strand.
CAATGTCTCGCAAATCGACATCAACGGCGGGCTGGACGGCGTCGCCCTGAACTTCGGCGACACGGTGCTGCACGATGTGAAGATCAATGCGCACGTAGCGTTCGGGGGGTTGAAGATCCAGGTTCCACGCGCTGTGGGCGTGAAGGTTCAGGTGGAGACGAAGCTGGCGAACTTCAAGCCGCAGGGATTCACGCGGACAAACGATGCCTGGCTCACACCCAACTGGAACGAAAGTGCGAGACACGTGACCATCGTCGTGAATGCAGCGTTTGGTAGCCTCAAGGTGAATCACTCCGAGCCGTAGTGGTGGCCCGGCGATTGCCCCCTTCAGGCGCATGGAAAAGGAGCGCCTCACGATCGGCGGCTATCGCATCTGGCCGCTGCTGAAGAAGACCGGCCGCGAGATCGTGGAGGACAATGTCCTCGGGCTCGCCGCCCAGACCGCCTACTACTTCTTCTTCTCGCTGTTCCCGCTGCTGTTGTTCGTCGCGCCGATGCTCGCGGTCGTCGGCAACAAGCAGCAGATTTTCAACTGGCTCGTCGCCCATCTTGCCGCTGCGGTTCCCTCAAGCGCGGTGGAGTTGGTCTCCGGCGTCGTGAAGGACGTGGTGCTGAGCCCGAGCGCTCCGGCGGCACTGTCGATCGGCGCGCTGCTCGCAGCGTGGGCTGGTTCGAACATCTTCGGGGCACTGATGAACGCGCTCAACACGGCATACGACGTCCGCGAGACGCGACCGTGGTTGCATCAGCAGCTGCTCCGACTGGCCGCGCTCATCGTGGCCGGTGGCGTCATGATTGCCGCGACCGCTGTGATGCTGGGCGGTGCCCAGGTCGCTGACTGGATGGGCACCGTTCTTGGACTCAGTTATGCCGTCACGCAGATCTGGTCGTTCGTGCAGATCCCCCTGGCACTCGGAATTCTCGTCGGCGCCACGTGGCTCCTCTTCTACTTTCTGCCTAACGTCAGGCAGCGAGCGTCGCACGTGCTCGCTGGTGCGCTCGTAGCGACGGTCCTGTGGGTGCTCGTGACGGAGGTGTTCCGGCTGTACGTCGCAAACTTCGGTGCCTACAACAAGACCTACGGCGCCATTGGTGGGGTGATCGTCCTTCTCAGCTGGATGTACCTCACGATGCTCGTGCTACTGTCCGGGGGAGAATTCGCGTCGGAGCTGCACTGTGGCACCGCGCGCGCAGAGCCGGAACGCGGCGCGAGCTACGCGGGCCGCATTGGAACCGAGGGACGTCCAGGGGCAGCATCCACCGAGCGGATCGAGCGCGCGCAGCCACTCGCCGCGCGCGGGCCACAGTAGTCGCTGCCAGCGGCGCCCGGCCGCCGTCCAAATGCGACGCTCAGACGGCGCGGCGTTTCCACACTCCCGACCGCCACAGCGCCATCATCGCCACCGCCCGTCCAACCGCGGTCAACGATATCGTCCACCAGAGTCCTGCGGTGCCCCAGCGCGCGACACTGAGCAGTGCGAGTGGAATCCGCAGCGCGGTAATGGAGGTCGACGTAATCATCGGCGGAAAGGTCGCGCCCGCGCCGCCTAACGCACCCTCGAGCACGATCTCTGCCGAGATGAACAGCTGCGACCACGCGGCGATGCGCAGGTAACGGGCGCCTTCGGCGATGACGAGCCGGTCGCTCGTGAATAGCCCGGCCAGCTGCGGAGCCCAGAGCGCCTGTGCAGCAAACACCACGAGTCCGACTACGCTGACGAAGCCGACGGAGACCCAGCCGGCTCGCTCGGCGCGGTCGACCTTCCCGGCGCCGAGGCTCTGGCCGACGACTGCTGCGACGGCTGAGGCAACTCCGACCCCCACCATGAACAACCAGCTCTCCACCCGGTGGCCGATGCCTAACGCCGCGAGCGCGGGTGTGCCAAACGGGGTCGCGATGCGCGCGATGGCGACGTAGATCAGCGAGAAGAACACGCCGGTCGCCGCCGTCGGGAGTCCGACGCGCACGATGGCGAGCGTTGCGGCGCGCCGCGGTGCACCGAGCGTCAACATCCGGCGGTGGCGGAGTATCATCAGTCCAATCACGAAGACGATGCCGCGCGTCGTCAGCGTTGCGATCGCAGCACCACGAATCCCGAGCGCCGGCGCCCCGATCAGGCCGAGGATCAGCACCGGATCGAGGACGAGCGTTGCGATGACGGACGTCGAGAGCAGCAGGAACGGGGTTCGGCTGTCGCCGGCGGCGCGGAACGTGGCATCGACGACGAAGAAGCCAAAGATCAGCGGCGCGCCCACCAGGTAGGTGCCGAGGTACCGCGTGCCGAGTGTGGTGACTTCCGCAGGCGTCCCCATGACTGCGAACAACGACGGGAGCGCGAATAACCCCGCGCTACCGATCACGGTGCCGAGTGCGAGCGCAAGGAGGAGCGCGTCACCACTAGTTCGCGCCGCTTCGACCGGCCGGCCCTCGCCATGCCGTCGGGCCGCCACGGCGGTCAGCCCGACGCTCACCATTTCGGCGATCGAGACGATGAGCCAGATCCAGAATACTGCCGCCGTGACCGCGGCGAGTCCCGGCGATCCGATCCGCGTGCCGACCCAGTACGCATCGACCGATGAAAAGATCGTCATCAGCAGCATCGAGGCGACCGCGGGAAGCGCGATCCGCAGCAACGTCCTCCCTAACGGCCCATTGGCGAGCGCGCCGGCACCGGCTCGCGCAATGTGTTCGGCGGTGATGTAGAGCGTACCGCCGTCGTGAGGCTCCATTGGCAGCGCCGCGGCCGAGCGAGGCTCGGTGGCGCGGTCGGCCTCGACGACCGGCGGCTGGCTACTCACTCGCTCGGCGCGGTTGCTCCTGCCACGGCAGCGGCATTGGCCGCGACAGCGACCGCAATCTTTCCGAGAGCGACGGCCGGCGCTGAACGGGCGTCGGCGACGACGATCGGCGCTCCAGTGTCGCCGCCCTGAGTCACCGCTGGTGCGAGCGGGATCTGGCCAAGCAGGGGCAGCTCGAGCTCGTCGGCCAGCCGTTGGCCGCCGCCGCTGCCGAACAGCGCCGTCGGCTTCCCGCAATGCGGACACTCGAGCCAACTCATGTTCTCGACGATGCCCAGCACGGGCACGCCGACACGCTGGAACATCTTTGCGCCGCGCAACGCATCCCCGACTGACACTTCCTGCGGCGTCGTGACGATGACCGCACCGTGAACGTTCGTCGCCTGGACGAGCGAAAGCTGCGCGTCACCGGTACCCGGCGGCATGTCGACGAAGAGGTAGTCGAGTTGACCCCAGTCGACGTCGCCGAGAAATTGCGTGATGATCTTCATGACGATCGGGCCACGCCAGATCGCAGGCTGATCGCGCTCGATGATGAAGCCGAGGCTCATGATCTTCACGCCGTGCGCCTCGAGCGGCATGATGCGGTCGCCGATGACGCGCGGCGCTTCCATCACGCCCATCATCCGCGGAATATTCGGTCCATAAATGTCGGCATCGAGGATGCCGACGCGCGCACCAGCCCGAGCCAGCGACACAGCGAGGTTGACGCAGACCGTGGACTTGCCGACGCCACCCTTCCCGCTCGAGACTGCGATGATGCGGCCGAGCTTGGGGTAGGCGACCGGGGCCGGCACGGAGCCGCGTGCCGGCGCCTTGGGCGCATTGTCCATCACCGGGAGCATGCGGCCGCTCGGAGACGGCGCCGCGGCCGACATGCTGCGCGGTGGCGGCGTCGCGCCGCCGGTCGCCCGCTCCGTCGAGTCCTTCACGTCGATTCGCACGTCGGTGACGCCGTCAACGCGCTCGACGGCTTGGCGAATCTCGCGAACGATGCCGGCGTCATCCTGAGGAGTGAGCAGCACCGTTAGGCGGATCTTCCCATCGACGGTGGTCGCGAGGTCGCGAACCATCGACGCGTTCAGGACATCGGTCTTGGAACGAGCGCTTTGCACTGCGGAGAGCGCAGTGACGACGCGCTCCTGAAGATTCTGGGCCATCGGAAATTGTCAGCGATTCTGAGGGTCGGCGCGTCCGGGATCTCGTGCAGAACGATCGCCTAAGAGGGAAAGCTAACGCGCCGCGGTCGGCGACGCGTACCGTAACCACTCGGCGTTCAGCGCTCGAGAGTCTCCGACTGCGGGGCGGAGAGATAGACGCGCGCGGCGCCGACTACGGAGTCCCGGACGCTCTCGAGCGAGCCAGCGACGAGCGCACCTGCCGCCTTTGCGTGACCGCCGCCGCCAAACTGCCGGGCGAAACGGTTGACATCGACGTCGCCGGTACTGCGAAACGACACCTTCACCTTGCCGTGGCCAAGATCGCGAAAGAAAAGTGCGAGTCGCGTACCCGACACCGACCGCGCATGCTCGACGATGCCATCGAGGTCCTCGCTACGAACTTCGTGGCGCTCCAGCGCTCCCGACGCAACCGAAATCCAGGTGATCCCGTGCGCGCGGTCGATCCCGAGCGTCTCCAGTGCCTCGCCGAGCAATTGCAGGCGGCCAATCGGGGCCGACGCGTAGATGCGAGTGTACATCTCCTCCGGATCCACGCCGGCAGCGAGGAGCGCTGCGGCGATCGCGTGACAGCGCGGCGTCGTGTTGCTGAATCGAAAGCCGCCGGTGTCGGTGAGTATCGCGGCGTAGAGTGAGCGGGCGATCGGTGCCGTGAGTTCCAGACCGAGCACCGAGGCGAGATCGAACACCAGTTCGCCGGTTGCGCAGGCGGTGGTGTCGCTCAGCGTGACGTCGCTCGGCGGCTCATCGCTCGGCAGGTGGTGATCGATCACGAGCTTGGGAATCGTCAGGCGGCGAACGGCTTCGGCGAGCCCGCCCAAACGCTTTACGTCGCTGATGTCATGGACGATCAGGACATCGGCGTCGCGGAGCGCGGCGGCTCCCTCGGCGCTGCGGTCGGTGACATCCTCGCCGAGGAGGAAGTCGTACATGTCCGGCCACGGCGTCGGGTTGACGATGAACGGCCGCATTCCGCGTTGCGCCAGCAGGCGGGCAAGCGCCGTCCCGGACCCGCAGCCATCGCCGTCGGCGCTGATGTGCGTCGCAAGCGCGACCTTCAGTCCCGGGCGCAGCGCACCGGCGAGCCGCTCGATGTCGGCGCGACGGTGATCGGCAACGGAGAGGAGCGTGGAGAGTGGCACTCGCGGCGGTGTTGATGGAACGGACGCGGCGCCCGCAGGACCGCCGGGCGCCGCGTCTGTAGTTGCCTAACGTCGACCGATCAGTCGCTCTTCACGCCCGATGCTTCGGCACGTGCGATCTTCGAGTGCGATCTGCTGTAGGCGAAATAAATCACGAGCCCGATGACCATCCAGATGATCAGCCGCTCCCACGTCTGGCGGGGCAGTGAGTACATGAGGTACCCGCAGGCGAGTATACCGAGGATCGGTACGAGGGGGACGAGCGGAGTCTTGAAAGGGCGGTGGAGATCGGGGCGCTTGTACCGCAACACGAGCGTGCCCGCGCAGACGATGACGAAGGCGAGCAACGTTCCGATCGAGACGAGCTTCCCGAGCTCCTCGATCGGCAGGAAACCAGCCGGAACAGCGGCAACGATGCCAGTGAGAATCGTCGTGACGTATGGCGTCTTGAAGCGCGGATGCACCTTGCCGAAGACGGAGGGCATCAACCCATCACGAGCCATTGCGAAGAAGACGCGCGGCTGTCCCATCAACATCACCAGGACGACTGATGCCAGTCCGAGGATTGCACCGATACCGACGAAGTAGTTAAGCCACGCGAGCCCCGGGCCGGCAGCCTCGAGCGCGACCTGTACCGGATTCGGAACGTTGAGCTGCCGGAAGGGAACGAGTCCTGTCATCACCAACGCCATCAGGATGTAGAGTACCGTGCAGACGGCGAGCGAGCCGAGAATGCCAATCGGCATGTCGCGTTGCGGATTCTTTGCTTCCTGCGCGGTAGTAGACACTGCGTCGAATCCGATGTAGGCAAAGAAGATCACGCCTGCGCCGCGAGCGATTCCATCCCAACCGAACTTGCCCGGGCCCTCTGACGGCGCGATGAACGGATGCCAGTTGGCGGTGTTGACGAACATGAACCCGAAAACGATCACGAGCAGCACGATCGCGACCTTCAGGAACACAATCACGTTGTTGAATCGCGCCGACTCCTTGATGCCGATTACGAGGATGACCGTAAGAAGTCCGATCAACAGCATTGCCGGCAGGTTGACCACCGACGCCGTTCGCGTAAAGTGCCCGTCGGCGTAGGCGAACGGCGCTCCGGAAATTTCCTTCGGTAATGGTACGCCAAGTTTCCTGAGGAACTCGGTGAGATAGCCTGCCCACCCGACAGCAACCGTCGAGGCGCCGAGCAAATACTCAAGAATCAGGTCCCAGCCGATGATCCAGGCGACGAATTCGCCGAGCGTCGCATAGCCGTAGGTGTAGGCGCTACCGGCGATCGGAATCATCGACGCGAATTCGGCGTAGCACAGTCCCGCGAACGCGCACGCCAGTCCGGCGAGAATGAACGACAGTACGACGGCATTGCCGGCGTACTGCGCGGCGGCGGTACCAGTGAGGACGAAGATGCCCGCGCCGATGATCGCACCGATGCCAAGGAGAACGAGATTCGTCGCGCCGAGTGCGCGCTTGAGCGCGTGTTCACCCTCAGCGGTCGCCTCGTTCTGCAGCGACGCCATGCTCTTCGTAGACCACAGACCCATACTGGTGTTCTCCAGGGCGTTAGGGACAGGCGAGGAAACCAGAAACGCCCGCCCAGCGAGGTGGGTATCAACCGCGCGGGAAATTGCGGCCCGGGCCGCGTCTTTGTCAAGCGATTTTCCCCGTGAACACGAGGGGAAATGCGTGCGGCGCCGTTATTTACGACGCCGCACGGGAAATCGAGCCGCGGTGATCGGCTTCAGGAGCTGTAGTTCGGCGCTTCTCGCGTAATCGTGACGTCGTGCGGGTGCGATTCCCGGAGGCCGGCGGTGGTGATGCGCACGAACTCCGTCTCGGTGCGAAGCGCGTCGATATCACCGCAGCCGACATAGCCCATCCCTGAGCGAAGTCCGCCGATCATCTGATAGAGCACGTCGTCAACCGGACCCCGATACGGTACGCGACCCTCGATGCCCTCGGGTACCAGCTTCTTGAGCGACATCTCGCCTTCCTGGAAGTAGCGATCGGCGCTGCCATCCTGCATCGCCGAGAGCGAGCCCATGCCGCGAACCATCTTGAAGCGCCGGCCTTCGAGAAGGAACGACTCGCCGGGGCTCTCCTCGGTGCCGGCGAGCATTGAGCCCATCATAACGCTTGCCGCCCCGGCCGCCAGCGCCTTGACGATGTCCCCGGAATATTTGATTCCGCCGTCGGCGATCACCGGGATGTCGCCGGCTCCGTCGACCGCGTCCATCACGGCAGTGAGCTGCGGGACGCCGACGCCGGTGACGACTCGCGTGGTGCAGATCGACCCGGGGCCGACTCCAACCTTGACCGCGTCGACGCCGCGCTCGACGAGCGCGCGCGCGCCCTCGCGCGTCGCGACGTTGCCGGCAACAAGCTGCACATCAGGGAGCAGGTCACGAAGCTTTGCAGTCGCGAGGAGCACGGCGTCGGCGTGGCCATGTGCGGTATCGACGACGAGCACGTCGACGCCGGCATCGACAAGTGCGCGGGCGCGTGCCATCACATCGCCGCCCGAGCCAACCGCGGCGGCGACGCGGAGCCGGCCGTGATGGTCCTTGTTCGCGTTAGGAAACTGGCGTCGCTTGTGAATATCCTTGACGGTGATCAACCCGGTGAGCTTCCCGTCACCATCGACGACGGGCAGCTTCTCGATGCGATTTTTGCCGAGAATCCGTTCGGCTTCCTCGAGGGTCGTGCCAATCGGCGCAGTGACGAGCCGCTCGCGGGTCATCGCCTCGCGGAGCGGGCGGTCGAGATTGCGCTCGAATTGCAGGTCGCGGTTCGTGATGATGCCGACGAGCTTTCCGTCGCGGTCGACGACCGGAACACCGGAGATGCGAAAGCGCTGCATCAGTGCGCTGGCTTCGCGGAGCGTCGCGTCAGGATGAAGTGTGATCGGGTTCATGATCATCCCGCTCTCCGAACGCTTCACCCGATCGACCTCGGCTGCCTGACGGTCGATCGACATGTTCTTGTGGAGCACGCCGATCCCGCCGGCGCGCGCCATCGCAATCGCCATTTCCGACTCGGTGACCGTATCCATGGCCGCCGAGACGAGTGGGACATTGAGGGCAATCCCGCGCGTGAATCGCGTCGCGGTGCTGACATCGCGCGGATGCGTCAATGAATGACGCGGCGCGAGGAGGACGTCGTCGAACGTCAGGGAGGCGTCGGCACGCACGCGCGCGTGGGAGCCGAGCTGCTCGATACGCGACGGCCCGCTCCCGGAGCGATCCGGTGAAGCGGGCCGTGACGATGAAGGAATCGTGGTCGCCATGGCGAAAGGTAGCCGCGGCGCGCTGTTGCGGCTAGCGGATCATGCCGCGAAGCCGGCGGCGAATCTTGCCGGGAAGAAAGAACGCCGCAGCGGAGAACACAGCGCGAAGGTTCATTTCTCCGAGATCCTCGGGCGCGCCCGACCAATGCGAGAGAAGCGTCGAACGGCCGGCGTTGCTGATGAGCCGCTGCAGCGCGAGCACGAGGAAATAGACGTCATCGACTTCGCCGATGAACGGGATGAAGTCCGGAATAAGGTCGAAGGGCATGACGATGTACGCCATCGCGCCAGCGACGATGAGCTTGTCCACCCCCGAAACGCGCCGATCGGTCATCAGGCCGATGAGCAGACGCAAATAGTTGGGCAGCTGCTGGATGTAGTGCATCATCGTCTTCTTCGCCCCGCGACGAGGATTGATGATGCCCTCCTCGACCTCGGCTTCCTGCACGGGAATTGCCGCGCTCGGGGCGGCGGCGGACGCTCGGGTGCTACTTCCGCGACGGCGTGCGGTCGTCCCTTCGGCTCGTGGGCTCACGTGGGCTGCTCTCCGGACCTCGATGTACCTGACGTCGACGGGGCGCTGGTTGCGCTGGCCGCGGGGCTGCTCGGCGTTGGGGTTCCCGTCGGTCGGGGACCGTTCATGCCAGCGGCGCCGGCAAAGTCATTCGCAACAGACTTGCCAGCAGCGGCGACGCCTTCGAGCGCGGACATGGCCTGCCCCATGAATCCCATCGCCTTGGAGATGGTCGTTGCCGAGACCTTGCCGGCGCGGAGCGAGTCCTCGACCGCGTCGCCGAACCGCTGAAACATCGAGGCGGGCGGCGCGGGGCGCTCAGCGTATCGCGAGTCGAGAAACTCGACGTAGTCGAGGATCTGGTAGCCGCGCTCGTCGGAGAGAGTCTCCAGCTTGCGAATGATCCGGTCGTTCAGGTGCGGTTGCATGGCGTCGCTCTCCCAGGGTCGTGCCGTTCGACGCGCTCAGCCTCGCCAGCGCGCTCTCTTCCCGCGTGCGTCGATGTGGACGTACGGCGTGCTGTAACGGCGACTGGTATATACACCCATGCCGCCCCGTAGCTCCGGATGATCCTGTTCGACCATCTCGACCGCAAGGGCGACGAGTCGGCTGTCAGCGGCCGTGTAGCGCCCATCGAAGTTAGCGTCGATCGCGACGTCGGCGGCATCGCCGTACTGGTGGCGGCTGTCGCGTGCTGACCGGCGTACTCCGCGGTTGTGGTTCGGCGTGCGGAAACCAGAGTGCACGTCGAGCGCGACCGAGCGCGCGCCTTCGCGATCAGTGCCCTGCATCCGGCTGACCTGCGCGATCACCAACTCGAGCTTGTCGAGAAGCTTCGGCTGCAGCGCGACATATCGTGGCCACGACGACTGGCCGTCGTGCGTGAGGAAGTCCGACACGCGCAGGTGAGTGGTCACCTGCATGTTCACGTCGTTGGCCCCGACCTCGAGAAATCCCTCGGGCGCGTCGTGATGCCGACCGGTCACTCGCTCGGCGAGATATGTGCCGATGTCATAACCGTTCAACGTCGCACCGATCTTGTCCGCGAAGGGCACGAGGACCGCCACGGTCATCTGGGGGATCACTCGACGCTGGCCACTGGCGATCAGCGCAAGATGGTACATGCCCGGCGCCTGCGGCGCGACCAACTCGGCACCACTGAGCGGGGCGGGGGCGCCAGCCAGCGAGTCGGTTCCGGTGCGTACCCACGAATACGTGAGCTTGGCCGGGTCACCCTCGACCTCGAGCGGATACTCGACCCGCTCCCCGGGAAGAACGACCCGGAGCTTGACCGCGCCGCTCGTCCCGTACGCATCCGCGCTCGGGGCGACACCCATCGCCTTGATGATCGCGAGCGACTCGAAGGGCTTGGGCAAGCCCGACTGCGGTGGCTGGTAAAGCTCGATGACAGCTAGCGCTGCGGTAGCGAAGGCAACGACGGTCAGCCACCCGGCGCGATCGCGTCGCACCGGCGCGCGCGAGGTGCGGCGGTCGCGCGCCATCAGCTGCGGCTCCAGCGCGCGCGGTGGCCGCGTGCGTCGATGTGCGCGAACGGTCCGTGGGCGCGGGTCGCCCGGTAGACGCCGCCCCCGCCAGCAAGTTCGGGGTAGGCCCGCTCGACGCGCTCGACGGCAGCGACGATGACCTTCGCGTCACGCGAGTCGATCCGGTGGTCGTGATTGAGGTCGTCCATGCGCCCGTCGCCGTTGTTGTCCACGAATACGTCAGCGGCGTCACCGAACTGATGGCGGCTGTCCTTCGCGCGACCACCCTTCCGGCCGACGCCTCGCGCGTTGTACTCGGGGGTGCGGAAGCCCGACATGATGCGCATGCGATCGACGCGCACCCCGTGAGCCTGCAGGTCCTGAATCACCAGCTCCAGCTTGTCGACCAGCGCATCCTCGAGGACCATGTACTTCGGCCAGACATCCTGCTGATCATGGGTGAGGAAGTCGCGCAGCCGGAAGTGTTCGGAGATTTGAAGATCCTGGTTCTCCGGTGTGACGACCACGAATCCATCGGGGTTTTCGTACGCATCCGAGCGGAGCCGCCCGCGCTCTTCTGGCCAGTAACCAATTCGGTACGCGCCAACGGTGCCCTGGCTCTTTGTCTCGAACGGCAGCAGGGTAACGAAGGTAATCGGCTCGGCCGCGTCGCTATCGGGCATCGTGTAGACGCCGGGCGTGCGCGTCGCGCTCTCGCCGAAGAGGCGATTGAGGATCGGGAGCGCGAAGGCGCCGCGCCGCGCCGAGACGAACCGAACGCGCAACTTGCCGCTCCGTCCGTACACGACATCGTGCGGCAGGCTCGAGATGGACGTGGTCGCCGCATCGGTGCCGGCGGCAAGGGCAGCGCCCTTGGACGCACCGATGGCCAACGCCGCGATGCCGCCAATCCAAAGCGACCGCGCGACCGCGCGGCTGACTGTCTTTCTACCCACCATTTTGATCTCCCTGGTAACCAGACTGACGGCGGTGACTGGATCACCGCCATCTCACGGCTTTGCGTGTCGGCCGGCCCTGAACCGACTTGCCCTTGGCAAGGAGCCCCGCGTCAGCGGGGGTACAACCTGCTTTGAAGACAGTATAGACCTTCAAGAGGTAAAACTTCCAACACTAATTTTTGAATTCGCGGCCGAGTACTGACCGATCGGACAGGTTCAATAGATGAATACCGGCGTGCCGACAGGCACCATTCGATACAGCGTCTCGATGTCCTCATTGCGGACGCGCACGCACCCGTGGCTGGCCGAATGGCCAATCGACGCCGGATCGTCGGTGCCGTGGATGCCGTATCCATCGCCCATCTCGAGGCGATAGGTGCCGAGGACTCCCTTGTATTTGCGTTGATTCGTTCCGTATGGCGGGATGACGACGTTCCCGCCGGCGGAGATTTCCCTGCCCTCGACGACTTCGATCGGTACGATTCGGCCATCGGGGTATTTCTTGACGACGTCGTTCCCGTCGACCGTGATCGTCGAGCCGTCGGGAGCGGGAATTTCCTGGCCCCGCTGCAGCTTGACGAGGCCAAGGTGCTTCTTCTTTGCCATCTCGACGAAGTGCCAGTCGGGCGGCACCCACACGGGGTCAGCCTCCTTCCCCTGCACGACAAGGCGGCCGCGTGGCGTCTCGAACTTCCAGTGCGAGCCGCCACCCTCGTGATCGAGTTCCTTGCCACTTCCGGTGGCGACCTGGGTGGTGAACAGGGTCTGGTTTCCCTGTTTGTACCAGATCCGGTTTTCGGCGATTGAGACGACAATGTATGGCCGTTCTCCTGGCGATTCATCGGCCGTGGAGAGGACCGCTTCGAGAGTATCGTTCGTCGCCCCGACGCTCTTCTTCACATCCTCGAGAGTCTCCAGGGTGTGGTTGAAGACCATGCGGGTGACGTCGCGCTCGTAACGCGCCTCGGCGGTGTGCGTGACGAGGAGGACACTGGCGCCGATAGCGACGATGACACCGGTGATCAGGCCCCACGCAACGCGTCCGCCGTGGCGGAAAAATTCAAATGCCATTGTCGGTTCAGTAGAGGTAAACGGTGCGGCCGGGCTTCAGATTCGGGGCGATGGCGCGGATGTCGGCAGAGCGTGCACGTATACTACCCGGCAGGATGTAATTCGGATCGGCGAGCGGCCCGACGGACGGCATTGAATAGATGACTGTCCCGCCGTTCAGGAGGATCGCGGCAGGGCCAAGTGCACCCTTGACCGATCGGTCAGCAGGCATGGAAAGCCCACGATCTGTGTAGACCCACTTCGGCACTTCCCACTTTCCCCCTTCGAGGACGCGCTCGACGGTACGAGCCCCGCGCGGTGGCGACATTCGCACGGTATCGGGTCCCGATCCAATGATCTTCGCGGCTGCAATTTCGACGGGCATCTCCCGAAGCAGCGCGCCCTCCTGCTCGAGCAGCATCCGGGACGAATCGACGGCGATCGAGACGTGGATTTCCTTGTCGCCCTGCGCCTGACGCTTGATGAGCGCGACCGCGACTCGGAGCTTGTTTTCTTCGGTCGCAATCACGGCGTCGGCCTGCTTCTTTTCGGCATCGCTCATTCCCGACCGAAGACGGGCGATTTCGGTCGTGTAGTAGTGGCGCTTATAGACGAGCCAGACGTCAGCGGTGAGCATCACAACGAAGGCCAGCCCCATGGTCGCGAGAATGCCAGGGTAGGCGTGGCGGAACTCACCCCATCCGCGGCGCCGCCGCTCTGTGAACGGCGGCGGACCCCCGGATGAGGGCGGCGGTGAGTCCGACGACGGGACGTGCAGCGGGGTCTCGTGTCGTGACGGGATTGCTGGCGTCGCCGGATCGTTTGGTTCCATCGGTATGTGCATGTGGCTGGGGGACAGCGGCGATGGCCGCTGCGAATGATAAAGCAAAGGAAGGACCCGAGCGCGATGGCGCTTGGCGACGCCTCAGCGCCCGACGATCGTCAATAGCTCGAGCACGGGTATTCCTACCGGCTCGCTCTTTCCCACCCTGACGCGCGCGGTGATGATCGCGCGTCCAAGATCCGGAATCTCGCGCGCCGTCGAGGCGAGGACCGGAGGGATCGCAAGGTAGAGCAGCGCGTTCTCACCGGTTGGTCCTTGCGCAAGCAGATACGGTTCCTGATCGGCAAGTCCCTTTCGGAGCGGGTCCCCGACCTGGTGGGCGAGCACCTGGACTTCCCAGTGGACGAGGCGTCCGGCGACAGCATCGGGATCGGCGCGCAGGTCGGCAGCGCTGAGCGCCCCGCGCAACGCGGTGTCGGCGACCGAGAGGTCGGCCTCGCGCACCCACCCCTCAACCCGGACCCGCACCCACCCTCGCTCGCGCGCGGTGACCATCGCGCGAGCACCGGCTCCGAGTGAGCCAATGCGCTCTCCGGCCGGCGACGCCGCGAGCGACGTTGCCGCGATCGGCGTAAGGACCAATCCATTCCGGCTCGTGTCCGGAGCGGACGGCGGTAGGGGGTTCATGGTGGCCGGCGTCGCGGTGGCGGCCTGTGTCGCCGACTGACTCGAGGTTGTCGCTGAGCCCACCGCAGGCGACGCGACGTCAGAAGACCTGAGCCAACCGCTGCGCCGAACGTGGACCCACGCGCCCTGCCGCTCGACTTCGTTCAGCCCCATACCCCCGCGAAGATCGGCAGCGATCGGCGCCTGCGGATTAGCGGCGGCGCGAAGCCGTACGCCGCCACCCGGTTTGACAGTCAGCGGGAATGAGTCGCGAGAGGCACCGAGCAGCGCCGAGGCAATCCAACCGTCGAGCGTGGCCTGCACGTACGCACCGCGTGCCGCGGCGGTACTGATGGCAGCTCCCTTTCGAACCGTCGCGACCACACGCCCGCCTGGTGCAACGAGAAGCTCAGCGTCGCGACTGGCGACGACCTGCGCGCCCGCGTTAGTGGCCGTGAACAGCGCGAGGGCGAATGCACACAGCGAAGCGCGCTCGCGCCGGATGCCGACGATGGGCGCGACGCTATGTCGCGTGTGGATGTGGGGGCGGGTACATTTGAGCACGTCGAGTTCGATTATACCACGCGAATGAGAGAGAGCATAGATGGCGGGGAGAGTGAAGCGACCGGTCGTGCTGGTCGTTCTGGATGGCTGGGGATACCGCGAATCGCGCGAGGGGAATGCGATCGCGCTATCGCGTACGCCGACGTGGGACGCGCTCTGGAAGCGCGGGTCGCGCACGCTGCTCGAAGCGTCTGGCCTCGCCGTTGGACTGCCCGAGGGGCAGATGGGCAACAGCGAGGTCGGGCATCTCAACCTCGGTGCGGGCCGCGTGGTGATGCAGGATCTCGTCCGCATCACGCAGTCGATCAAGGACGGGGACTTCTTCGCGAATCCTGCATTCGTGGACGCGTGCCAGCGGGTGAAGAAGAACGGCGGGACCCTTCACCTCCTCGGTTTGGTCGGCAAGGGTGGAGTGCACGGCGTGGACACGCACCTCTTTGCGCTGCTCGACCTCGCCGAGCGGCAGGGAGTGAAGCGAGTCGCCATCCACGCCCTGATGGACGGCCGTGATACGCTTCCGACTTCCGGCCTCGGCTACATGGGGGATTTGCTCGCGAAGGCGAAGGGTCGGGCCCGATTGGCCAGTCTCGGCGGCCGCTACTTCGGGATGGATCGCGACAAACGGTGGGAGCGGACGGAGAAGTTCTATCGCGCTGCCGTAGACGGCGTTGCGCCGACGGTGCGCGATCCGCTGGCAGCGATTCGCGCGTCGTATGAAGCTGGCGTGACGGACGAATTCATCCCGCCGGTGACCGTGACCGATGACGCCGGCGCTGTCGCTCCGATGCGCGACGGCGACTCGGTGATCTGCTTCAACTACCGCTCGGACCGGATGCGGCAGATCGTGCGCGCGTTGACGCTGCCGTACTTTGATGGATTCGACGTCGCGAAGCGGCCGAAGCTTCACGTCGTGACGATGACGCAGTACGACCAGACGTTCGACCTCCCGGTAGCCTTCGCGCCGCAGTCGATGGCGCGCATCGTCGCCGAGGTGGTGAGCGGCGAGGGGCTGACGATGTTCCGGACGGCTGAGACCGAGAAGTACGCGCACGTGACCTATTTCTTCAACGGCGGGGTAGAACCGCCGTATCCGGGCGAGGAGCGGCTTCTGGTGCAGAGCCAGAAGGTCGCGACGTACGATCTCGCGCCGGAGATGAGTGCGCACGGGGTGACCGACGTGCTTTGCGGTGCGCTGGAGCGGGGTGATCACGACTTCATACTTTGCAACTACGCGAATGGCGACATGGTCGGGCACAGTGGATCGCTGCCGGCGACGATTCGTGCGGTGGAAACCGTTGACGAGTGCCTAACGCGAGTCGTCGCAGTCGCCGAGAAAGCGGGCGCGCGGCTGCTCGTGACAGCGGACCATGGGAATTGCGAGATGATGATCGACCCGGAGACCGGCGGACCGCACACTGCGCACACGACGAACCCGGTACCGCTGGT
Organism: Gemmatimonadaceae bacterium; assembly: GCA_046593895.1. Taxonomy (GTDB): domain Bacteria; phylum Gemmatimonadota; class Gemmatimonadetes; order Gemmatimonadales; family Gemmatimonadaceae; genus JABFXC01. The sequence continues at coordinate 32,600 of JBKJQR010000236.1, forward strand.
GATCGTCGACCCGGAGGGGGAGCGAAAGCTGCGGTCTGGCAGCGCGTTGTGCGACATAGGACCGACAATTCTCTCGATGCTCGGCATCGAGCGGCCGGCGGAGATGACCGGCATTGACCTTCGACAGGATGGACCACGCACGTGAAGCGAAAGACGGCAGTTGCAGCGATGTGCTTCTCACTGGGGTTGCTGTCGATCACGCGCCCTCTCGCGGCGCAGGTCGGATACGATCCGGCAAAGAGTCCCTATCACGATGTGCCGTGGCGCCAGGGCCTGACGACGTTCGCCGGCTGGTACAACGCGGCGATCGATCCGGCAGGAGTGGCCCCGCGCAGCGCACCGATGTTCGGCGTGCGTTATGACCTGCAGCTCGCCGGGCCAGCGCAGCTCACGGTCCGCAGTGCGGCGACATCATCGAAGCGCCACGTGATCGATCCTCGGCAGCCAAAAGCGACGCGGCTGCTTGGGGACGTGTCGGCTCCGTTGCTGTTGACCGACGTCGATATCACACTGAACCTCACCGGACAGCGCAGCTGGCATGGACTGGTTCCTCTGATCATGTTCGGCGGCGGAGTCGCGTCGGACTTGAAGCCGGCGTCGGACATTGGCAACTACAAGTTCGGTGGGACGTCCGGCACCACCTTTGCACTTTCGTTCGGCGGCGGGATTCGCTACGTGCCGGGTGGTCGGTTCAACCGGTTGGAGATTCGCGGGGACGTCACCGACTACCTGTTCGCGATCAAGTATCCCGGTTCGTACATCTCGACGGCGACGACGCTGTCGGTGCTCAAGCCAAACGCTTCAGCGTCGAGCTGGCGGCACAACGCGGGGCTCACGCTCGGCCTCACGTACCGCTTTCTGCGCTAGGCAAGGCGGGTCCGGCAGCGCGCCGTGCTCGTCGTCTCACGTCCGCGGAGCAACACGACCATGGCGCACGATTTCGAAGACATTCACGACCTCGACGACCTGAACGACGACGAGCTGCGCGATCTGGTTCGTACTCACCTCGCTGGCGAAACGGGTGTCGATGCGGGGGAGATCTCGGTGCGGGTCGAGGACGGCTTCGTCACGCTGTCGGGCAGTGTCGGAACCGAAGCGGAACAGCGGATCGCGGAGCACGTGGTGACCGACGTGCTCGGAATCGAGCAGTACGAGAACCTGCTCGCGGTCGATCCGCAGCTGCGCGCAATCAGCCCGATGGCAATCGACGAGCACCTGGTGGACGAGCAGCGCACCGAAGGGCGTCTGCTCGGCGATCGCGCGGTATCGCTGTCGCCGGAAGCCGAGCAGCTCGAGGAGGATCTCGATGCGCGGCTCTACGGGACGACCGACCTGCAGAGCGCAATCGAGGATGGGACGGCGTGGGTTCCGCCGGATTCGCCGACACCGGAAGGCCGCGACATGGGCGACGCTCCCTGACGCGCTCTCGGCGAGAGACTTGTCCGGCTCGTGAGAGCCGGACATTTTCTTTTTGAATGCCAACCACGACGCTCACCCGCCGCGTGACTTTTGCCGCTGCGCACCGTTACCGCCGGCCCGAGTGGGATGATGCGCGCAACGCCGCTGCCTTCGGCCTCTGTGCGCGGCCGAACTATCACGGGCACAGCTACGTCTGCGACGTGACGGTGAGCGGCCGTGTCGATGCGCTGACCGGGTTCGTCGTCGATCTCGTCGCGCTCGATCGCGCGCTGCAGACCGAGGTGCGGGAGCGTTTCGACCACCGGAACATCAATCTCGACGTCCCCGAGTTCGCTGACGGGTTGCTCGTGCCGAGCGGCGAGAACCTGGCGCGATTCATCCTCGAGCGGATGCAGCGCGCGTTAGGCGGCGCGGCGACGGTCGTTTCGGTTTCGGTGGCCGAGGACGAGACGCTGCGCGCCACGTACAGGGTGGCCGAGTGAGCGGCGACGCGGGCGGGCGGCCGGCGGGGGCGATTCTCGCCGGTGGGCGGGCGCTCCGCTTCGGCGGCCGGCCGAAGGGGCTGGAGCTCATCGGCGGGGTGCGGATCATCGACCGGGTCGCGGGCGCGCTCGGCGAGGTTGCCGGCGAGCTGCTGCTGATCGGGGCGCCACCAGTGATCGCGGCAACGCTGCCCGCCTTGCGGCTGGTGCCCGACGCCGCGCCGGGCGATGGACCGTTAGGCGCGATCGTGACCGCGCTGGGTGCGAGCGGGCGCGACACGCTGATCGTTGCCTGGGACATGCCATTCGTCACGGCCGCCGACCTGCAGCCGCTCCTCCATGCGCCGAGTGACGCGGACGCGGTGCTCTGGCAGAGCAACGGGCGGGTCGAGCCGCTCTGCGCGCTCTACCGGGCAACAGCGCTGCCGGCACTGGCCGCTGCGTTCGCCGCTGGCGAGCGGAGTCCGCGCGCAGCGTTAGGCGCGCTCCGGCTGCAGCTGGTGACCCGTCCGGAAACCGATGAGTCGTCGCCATTCGCCAGCATCAATACGTCAGAGCAACTCGACGCGGCGCGACGCGCCGGGCCGCCAGCGACGCGGTGATGCCAGCTCTCGACCCCCGATGATCACCTTATCCCGACCGAGGTGCTGATGCGCGTTGCCCCATTCCTGCTCGCCGTGGCCGCATTCGCGGCGTGTTCGCCCGCTGTGGCGACCAATCCGGCGCCGGCGGCGGCGCGCCACGAGGGCGTACCGTCCGGCGCCCGGGCGGACGCGGGCGATCGCGCGATGCTGCGCGCTGCGATCGACAGCGCGGTCGACTTGCCGAAGTTCGCGAACGCACACTGGGGTGTCCTGATCGTCGATCCGGCGAGTGGCGATACGCTCTACTCGCGCAACGCCGGCAAGCTTTTCATGCCAGCGTCGAACATGAAGATCATCACCGGCGCGGCAGCGTTGACGCAGCTCGGCGCGGATTATCAGTTCCGCACGACGTTCGTGGCGCGCGGCGCGGTGCGCGACTCGACGCTGCGCGGAGACCTGGTGGTGATCGGACGCGGCGACCCGACGATCAGCGATCAGATGCGAAAGGATGCGATGATCCCGCTGCGCGAGCTGGCGGACTCGCTCCGCGCGCACGGGATCGCACGGATCACCGGGCGCCTGATCGCGGCTGGCGACGCGTTTCCCGGACCGACGTTAGGCTTCGGCTGGGACTGGGACGACCTCGATTACGCGTACGGCGCCGGTGTCGACGAGCTGCTGTTCAACGAAGGCTTCGCGACGATCATCGCCCGCGGCGGGGCGCGTCCGGGGTCGGCGGTGCTCATCGAGACGCGTCCGGCGCGGCGGAGCCCGAAGGTCCGCGTTACGGCGACAACCGTGGCGCGCGCGGCGCCGGGATCGCCGGCGGCCAAGGCGCCGACGTTTCGCTGGGACAGCATCGGCGGTGGCGCGCTCGTCGAGGGAACGATCGTGGTGGGCGACAGCACGAGCGACGATGTGGCCTTCCGCGTGCCTGACGCTTCGTATCTCGACGCACTCGGCGAAGCGTTAGCCGACCACGGGATCCGGATCGACGGGCGAGCGAACCCCGACACTCTGATTCGCGGCGACACCATCTTCACCACGCGGTCGCCAGCGTTGCGGGAGATTCTCCGGGCAATGGAGAAGCCATCGCAGAACCAGATCGCCGAGGTGCTCTTCAAGACGATGGCGCTGGAGCGCACGGGCGTCGGGTCGGCGGACAGCGCGCGAAAGGTGCTCGAGCAGCAGCTCGCAGCGTGGGGCGCGAGGGACGGCGGTTACGCCATCCGCGACGGGAGCGGGTTGTCACGCCACGATTATCTCTCTCCAGAGACAATCGTGCGGGTACTGGCGGCGATCCGGTCGGACACGGCGTTCCACGTGTTCTACGATGCACTTCCCATCGCCGGTGTCGACGGCACCATCTCTAACCGGATGAAAGGCACGCCGGCCGAAGGCAACGTCCATGCGAAGACCGGATTTGTCGACAAGGCGCGCTCGCTGTCGGGCTACGCCACGACGATGGACGGTCGGATGTTGATCTTCAGCATGCTCTGCAACAACTGGACGGTGCCGACCGTGGATGTTGAAGCCGTGCAGAACATGATCGCCGCGCGGCTCGCCGGCATGCACCTCGCGCCGCCCGGGCGTTAGGCAGCGCGTCGTGCTCGACATCACGGCCGCCGCGGAGGCAATCCTCGCCGGACTGCGGGAGGTCGAGAGCGAGGAGATATCGCTCGCCGACGCATCAGGCAGGGTGCTCGCGGCTGATGTCCCGTCAGAGGTGGCACTCCCGCCGTGGGACAACTCGGCGATGGACGGATACGCGGTCCGCGCGGCGGACGTCAGCGGCGCGCACGCAGACAGCCCGGTAGAGCTCCGCGTGATCGGGACGGTCGCCGCTGGCCAGCGATCCACGCTCGCGGTTGCCGCGGGCGAGGCGATCCGAATCATGACCGGCGCGCCCATTCCCGCGGGGGCCGACAGCGTGATCCGCGTCGAGGACACGGACCGCGGCACGATGACCGTAGCGATCAACTCGGCGCGCGATGCCGGGCGCAACGTGCGGCCAGGCGGCGAGGACGTCGCAGCAGGAAGTGTCGTCGCGGAGCGCGGCACCGTGGTGACGGCGGCGCTGCTCGCGCTCCTCGCCGGTGTTGGCTGTGCACGGCCTCAGGTAGCACGGCGGCCGGTGGTCGCGCTCGTCGGTTCGGGCGATGAGCTGACGAGCATCGATCGTTTCGCCGAGGTCCGGGGAGGCGAGCGCATCATCGCGACCAACGGGTACGTGCTCGGTGCGATCGTTCGGGAAGCGGGCGGTCACGTGCTCGACCTCGGCGTGGCGCCGGACGATCGCACGCGTATTCGCGACATGGTCGCCGATGCGGCGTCGCGGGCGGACCTGGTGGTCACGACGGCGGGCGTGTCGGTTGGCGAGCATGATCACACGAAGTCGGTGGTTGAAGAGCTGGGGCAAATCGACTTCTGGCGAATCAGTGCGCGTCCAGGGTCGCAGCTCGCGTTCGGCGCGGTGGCCGGCACGCCATGGCTCGGCCTTCCCGGCAATCCAGTCTCGGCAGCGATTACCGGCGAGCTGTTCGTGCGACCGGCGGTGTTGCGGTTGCAGGGCGTCCGTGCGGTGCATCGGGCCCCGGTAACCGTGCGGTTAGGCACAGCGATTCGTGGTACGCCAGGAACGACACTCCTGCTGCGGGCGCGCCTCACGCCCTACAGCGGCGGTTTCGTCGCCGAGCTTACCGGGCCGCAGGGCTCGGGGCTGATGTCGTCGATGGCCCGGGCCGACGCACTGCTGGTGATCCCGGCCGGGTCCGAGTACCCGGTAGGCGCGACGGTCGCCGCGATCCCTCTGCGTGGCGCGGTTGCGATGGACACGGCTCTTCGGGTACGCGCGACGGACGTGGCTTGAGCGGCGCCCGCGACGTCGCCCGCATCGAGGCATCGCTACGGCGCCGATTCCGGGTGACCGACACGCGCGTAGCGTTAGGCCAGACGACAATCTCGCTGGCGCACCCGGAGAGCGCGGATGCGCTGATCAGCGAGGAGGACTACCTGAAGGACGAGCGCCTCCCTTACTGGGCCGAGCCGTGGCCGTCGTCGTTCGAGCTGGCCCGTCACCTGGTCGGCGCCGACTCGGTGCTCGGCCCGGGCGCGCAGCGGTCGCTGCTCGAGCTCGGGTGCGGCGCCGGGCTGGTGGCGTCGGCGGCGGCACTGGCGGGATTTGCGGTGACGGCGAGCGATTACTACGACGACGCGCTGCGGTTCGCGGAGGTCAACGCCTGGCACGCGAGCCGGCAGCGGATCGCAGTGCTGCATCTCGACTGGCGGGCGATCCCGGCGACGCTGCCGACGTACGACGTCGTCATCGCAGCGGACGTGCTGTACGAGCGACCGTACGCGGAACTGGTCGCGAAGGCGCTCTCGCAGACGCTCGTCCACGGCGGTGTGGCGATTGTTGCCGATCCTGGGCGAATGGCGGCGCCGGCATTCGTTGAGGCAGTACCGGCGTCAGGCCTGACGATCGAGCGCGTGCGGCGACTCCCGTACGAGGAAGGGACCGTCAGGCAGACGATCGATCTCTACGAGATTCGCTGGCCAGCGCGGGGCTGAGCGGAGAGCTGCGCAGCGACGACCTCGGCAATGTCGCGCACGGGGACGGTCGATTCCTTTGCCTTGAGCCCGTCGGTCATCATCGTCATGCAGAAGGGGCAGGCGACCGCAATCTCGTCGGCGCCGGTGGCAAGGAGTTCCTCGGTGCGCTCGATGTTGATGCGCTTCCCTTCCTTCTCCTCCGTGAACATCCGGCCGCCCCCGGCGCCGCAGCAGAGGCCACGATCGCGAGAGCGCGGCGCCTCGAGCAGGGTGATGACGGGAAGCGAACGCCTGAGGGTATCGCGCGGCGCGTCGTAGACGTCGTTGTAGCGGCCGAGGTAGCACGAGTCGTGATAGACGACGCGGAGGGACTTCCGGTCGCCGTCGCCTAACGGGACGCGCTCGTCGGCAAGCAGCTTCTCGATGTAGGTCGAGTGGTGGACGACGTCGTAGTTGCCGCCGAGCTGGGGGTACTCGTTGCCGATCTGGTGGAAGCAGTGCGGGCAGCTGGTGAGCACCGTCTTCACGCCGTAGCGGTCGAGGGTCTCGATGTTCTGCTTGGCCAGCATCTGGTAGAGATACTCGTTGCCTAACCGCCGGGCCGGGTCACCGTTGCAGCTCTCCTCCTGGCCGAGGATGGCGAACTTGATTCCAGCGGCGGTCAGGATCCGGGCGACGGCGACAGCGATCTTTTTTGCGCGATCGTCGAACGATCCCATGCAACCGACCCAGAAAAGGATCTCCGGTTGCTCGCCGCGCTCGACCATCTCGGCCATCGTGGGGACTTCGAGACCTTCCGCCCACTTCGCGCGGTCGCCCGGACTGAATGCCCAGGGGCTGCCATTGCGCTCGAGCGACTGGAAGGTGGGCTGGACTTCAGGGGGGAAGCGCGACTCCATGAGCACGAGATGGCGGCGCATCTCGTTGATGATCTCGAGCTGATCGATGCCCACCGGGCATTCCTGCACGCAGGCGCGACAGCTCGTGCACGCCCAGAGCTCGTCCTCGGTGATGAAGGTGTCGAGGAGGCGGCGCTCGTCGAGGATCTCAGCGACAGTGACCGCGCCGCCGTCCGCCCCTTCGCCGTGGACCAGCATTGGGTGCGTGAACTCCATGCGGTCGCCCGTGACCACCGGGCCCTTCTCCATCAACCGCTGGCGGGTGTTGACGACGATCTTCCGTGGACTGAGGAGCTTGCCGGTGATGTTCGCCGGGCAGGCCGCGGTGCAGCGCCCGCACTCGGTGCAGGAGTAACCGTCGAGAAGATTCTTCCACGACAGGTGATTCACGTCGGAAGCGCCGAACTGCTCGGCGTTCTCCGCCTCGAGGTCCATCCCTTTCATCACGCCCTTCTGCCAGGGACCCGACGTGTTGGAGAGATAAACGTTAGGGATCGATGTGGCGACGTGGAGGTGCTTCGAATACGGGAGGTAATTGAGGAAGCCGAAGACGAGCAGGCCGTGTGTCCACCAGCTGACGTCGTACCCGACGTGC
>JBKJQR010000243.1:0-7004 GCA_046593895.1 Gemmatimonadaceae bacterium
ACCGGGCTCGGTGGTGGACTGATCGTGGTTCCGATGCTGACGCTGCTCTTCCACGTCGACATTCGCTATGCGATCGGTGCGTCGCTGATCTCGGTGATTGCGACGTCGTCGGGCGCCGCGGCGGCGTACGTGCGCGAGGGGTGGACCAATGTGCGCGTCGGAATCTTTCTCGAGGTCGCGACGACAATCGGCGCGCTGATCGGCGCGGCGCTCGCCGGGTTCATCCCGACGCGTGCGCTCGCCGTCCTGTTCGGGGTCGTGCTGCTCTACACCGCGTTCCGTTCCTTCCAGACGCGCGAGGAGCATGCGATCGACGGGCCGTCGCATCCGTGGGCGAAGCGGCTCCGGCTCGACTCGTCGTATCCGACGCCTAACGGCGAACAGCGATACAACGTGCAGGGCGTGCCGGCCGGCTTCGCGCTGATGTTCGGCGCCGGGATTCTCTCGGCGCTGCTCGGCATCGGGTCGGGGGTGATCAAGGTCCTCGCGATGGACCGGACGATGAAGCTGCCGTTCAAGGTCTCGACGACGACGAGCAACTTCATGATCGGCGTGACGGCGGCGGCGAGTGCGGGGGTGTACCTGCACCGCGGCTACATCGAGCCGACGCTGGTCTTTCCGGTGATGCTCGGCGTGCTCGCTGGTGCGCTGCTCGGCGCACGGTTGCTCAGTCGCGCGAACGTGAAGGTGCTCCGCGTCCTGTTCACCGCTGTCGTCGTGGTGATGGCGGTGCAGATGCTCTACAAGGGGCTGAGGGGGGACGGATGATGGCGCAGTGGACGGACCACGAGGTGGAGCAGATGATCGGGCGCCTGCTGCAAATCGGCGTCATGATCGCCGCCGCGGTGGTGATCGTCGGGGGCGCGATGTATCTCGTCCAGCACGGGCGAGACCCGGTCGGATACCACCAGTTCAGCACCATCCCATCGCCGCTCTCGACGCTCGGCGGGATCGTGCGTGGGGTCGCGGCGCTCGACAGCGCGTCGATCGTGCAGTGCGGACTCGTGCTCCTGATTGCGACGCCGGTGATGCGCGTCGCGTTGACACTGGTCGCCTTCGCGCTGCAGCGCGATCGGCTCTACATCGTGCTCACCGCGGTAGTGCTGACGTTGCTGCTGTACGGCTTGATCTGGGGACGCGCCTGACGCCAGCGCGCGCGCTCAGAAGCGCATGCTGAGCTGAAGCTGCGCTCCGCCGCCGCGCTGCGGAGCGACGTTGACGCGGGCCGGCATGCCTGACGATCGAACGATCCAGTTCTCGGTGTGATGTGACACGCCGTAGATGCCGCCGATGGTCAATCCGAGGAGGCCCCCGGTAATGGCTCCGGCGAACGCGTTGACGCCGCGTCCGACACCGTTGTCCGAGCATCCGAAGAACGTCGCATAGTCGCACTTCGGCTTCTGATACGTCGCGGCGCCAATGATCGCGCCGGCACCGACGCCGATCGCGCTGCCGTAGAGCATCCCCTGCAGCCCGTGCGTCCTGCGTCCGCCGCTGACCTCGACGCTCGTGATCTCGCCGATCGCGATCGGACGCAAGCCGTCTTCCGACTGGATGGTGATGCTGTCATGACTGACCGCGACGACGCGTCCGACGTAGCGGAAGTCGGCGCGCTGCGACGGAGTCGCGATGCGGACGCGCTCACCGATCGCGGCCGGTGCCGCTGACTGCGCGACGAGGCATCCGGGAAATAGCGCGGCGGCGAGAGAGAGCAGCGTGAGGCAACAGGTCGTCGAGCGCATGCGTGGTTCTCCGGGATGGCGAGTCGTCAATGTGGCGGCCTGCGAGGAAAACATACGCCCGGCGCTCCGTGGTAGACAAACCGCGCCGAGTGGGGGTATGGTATGGGCATGGCGATCAGCGTCCCACGTTACACGGTGGACGACCTCGACCGATTCCCGGAGGATGGGAATCGCTACGAGCTGCTCGACGGCGTGCTGCTGGTGACCCCGGCGCCGCGGGCAGTGCACCAGATCGTGGTGAACCGTATTCAGGCGCGGCTGACGATCGCCGTCGGAATGCCGGGATATGCGCATGTCGTCGGACCGGGCGCGATCTCCGTCCCGCCGCGGACGCAGCTGCAACCCGACATACTCGTCTATCCGGCACGATTCAGCCCGATGACCGACTGGGCAAAGGTCAGCGAGCACTGGCTCGCGGTCGAGGTGCTCAGTCGGTCGTCACGGATGTACGACCGCGAGTTCAAGCGCGATGCGTACTTCGCGCTGGGCGTGCGTGAGGTGTGGCTGGTCAGTATCGACGATCTGAGCGTCGAGGTCTGCCGCGGACGCGGCACAGGGGAAGTTGTGCGTGACGTCATCGAGTGGCGGGTGGAGGCGGCCGACGTCACAGCGAGTATCGTGCTCGCCGAGGTCTTTGCTGGCATCGAGGCATGAGCGCCTAACGATGCCGCCGAGCGCTTCTTGAACCACAGAGAATTGCCACGGCGGGCGAGGGATCGCGGTCCCGCGTAAGCTAAAGATGCTGATTGTGTGGGGCGTTAGGCGCGAGGGGTCTCGCCCCGCTTGCCCGAGGGCTGTTTTCGGCCGCGCCCCCTTGCGCCATGAAAGCGAGGAGAGTTGCTGTGGTTGCTCGACCGTGCATTGGGCGATGGCGTCACCGCGGCTGGATGACGAACGCGCACTTTGGCTGGTCCGAGTTCCGGTCGCAATGCTCTTTTGCCCGCCCAAGGGTAATCTCGCTGATCAGTTGCTCGAGGATCCGGCAGCTGTGCGGGTTGGCGTTCACCGCCTGCGAGAGTGGGCAGCCGTAGCTGCGGATGTCGTAACCACCACGGATCGCAACGAGGTCGGCATCGGCGCCGAAGCCGGCGAGAACTGCCGCGGCATGCTCGACGCGCGCCTTGAACGTCCGCGCCGAGCTGGCAGGCGCGAGGCGCCGTCCGACAGCGTGAAGCAATGCGCGCAACTGCGCTGGCGTCATCCGGTCGCCAAGCTCGCCAAGGAGCGCGGCCAGGGTTGGCGCGTACGCAGCGGAGAAGAGAGTATCACTCGCTGGGGCGGTGGCATAGAGCGCGGCCGGTTTGCCCACGCTGCCGTCGCGACGGACCCCGGTCGAGACGACGACGCCGTCGCGCTCGAGGATCGCCAGTTGCGCGCGCACTGCGTTATCGGTGAGGTCGAGCGCCTCGGCGAGTTCGTCGACGGACTGCGGGCGACGACGGAGGAGCGCGACGACGCGACCGCGCGTGCTGGTCCCGAAATGTTGTTCCCACCATCGCATGGCGATCCTCGTCCTCGGTGCCGGTGACATTACTCGTGGCCTGCCCGCGGTGAAAAACTAGCGCGCGCGCCGGACGTTGACAATAACACCAGGAATTTCTTGACAAATTGTCCGCGCCGCATCATACTCAGTGCGGGTGCCCGATCCGACCGCGGATCGAGCGCCGAGGAAGCCAACTTCGACCGGAGATGTGCTGATGCGAACGACCGATTCCACTTCCCGCGCTCCTGACCATTCGCTGCGCCGCGCGGCGACCATCGCGTTGGTCGCGGCAATCGCCGTGACCGCCAGCGTCCCGCTGCATGCCCAGATGACCAAGGGCGCCGCGCCGCTGATCGCGGCGAATGTCGGCCGCGCCATGCCGGCGCTCGACGACCCGACGATCGTCGCGATTTTCGACGCAGCCAATACGTGGGACATCGAGTTGGCGGGAATCGCATTGAAGAAGAGCCACAACAAGGACGTCCGCACCTTTGCGCGCATGATGGCCCACGACCACCGCGCAGTACGAAAGATGGGACGCGACCTGGCGAAGAAGCTCAAGGTCAAGCCGACCCCTCCGGGAAAGGACTTCGCGCTCTACCAGGATCACCTGCAGGCGCTAAAGGCCCTCCGGTCGGCGAAGGGTGCGGCGTTCGACAAGGCCTACATCGATCACGAAGTCACCTACCATCAGGCGGTGATCGACGCGATCACGAACACGTTGCTTCCGGCAACCAGCAATGCCGAGCTGAAAAATCTCGAGACCACGGTGGCGCCAAATTTCCAGGCGCATCTGGCCGCCGCGCAGAAGGTGCAGGCCGGACTCGGCGCGTCAGAGTAAAAGCGGCAACCAAACCGGCAGCCTGAACGCGGGAGCGACCGATGCGTACGATGTCCGACCTGTTGGTGATGGAGCACATGGCACGCCGGTGGCTCGCCACTGGAGCGTTAGGCGCGGCCGTGTTCGTCGCCGGCTGTGGCGGCGGCAGCAGCGCGGCCCGTCCACGGACGGTTACGCCGCCACCGCCGACCGGGCCGACGTACGTGACGGTCGGCAACAACATCTTCACCCCGGCGACGTCGACTGTGCCAGCGGGAAGTACCGTGACCTGGACATGGGACAGCTGCACGGGTGGTGACAGCTACGGCGCGGGCCAGACCTGCGTGAATCACAGCGTCGTCTGGGATGCCGACGCGGCCACGTCCGGCCTGAAATCATCGGGGAGTTACCAGAAGGCCTTCCCGACGGCCGGGAGTTACGCCTATCACTGCTCGGTCCATGGCTCGGCGATGGCGGGCACGGTCGTGGTCCAGTAACGCGGCACGATGTCGTCGCGTTAGGCGGCGGTCCCGTGACGGCGCTGGTGGCCGCCGCTATCGGGATGCGCTGGCGGGGCGAAAGCGGGCAGCGATAAGTCGCGCCCGGCGGTAGCTTGTGTTCGCGCTCATCGCGAACGCGTCTTCGATCCAACCCCTGCCGACCGATTGCCATGCACCGATCGCTTCCCCGATTCGCCGCCGGCTGCGCAGTCATCGCGTATGCCTCCGCACCACTCGCGGCGCAGACCGCGACGCCGGTTTCGTCCTCCGACTCAGCCGCCGATCCGATTCCGATGATGGTCGCACGTCTCGACCTCGGCCGCTACAAGGCGACCATCAAGGGGCTGACGAAGTTCGGCGATCGGCGGCAGGGCACGGACCGCAACCGCGCCGCGGTGGACTGGATCGAGGCGCAGCTCAGGAGCTACGGCTGCACGCCGACGGAGCGGATCACCTACGACTACCAGCCGCCGCCGCCACGCCCGCGCGCGGCGAATGCGCCGGTGATGAGCATACCGGCCACCCCGCCCGGTGGTGGGCGCTTTCGCGGGAAGGTGACGGCGACCGGTGTGAACACAGACTCGCTCGCGCAGCACAATCGCGCTGTCCGCGCACTCGATCATCAGCCGACGTCGCCCGGTGAGCGGCAGGAAGTCTACTGCACCAAGGTCGGCACCACGCATCCCGACGAGATGTACATCGTCGGCGGTCACATGGACGGCCATGGTTGGGGGGAAGCGGCGAACGACGACGGCTCGGGAACGGCGCTCGTGATGGAGCTCGCCCGCGTCTTCAGTGCGCCCGATGTGCAGGTCGAGCGCTCGATCCGCTTCGTGCTCTGGAACAACGAGGAGACCGGATTGAACGGCGCCCGGGCCTACGTCGCGCAGCGTCAGGCACTGCAAGGGCAGGAGTCGCCGGCGGGGTCGGGGAAGTATCCGGAGCCGCGCTGGCTCGGGATGATCCAGCACGACATGATGCTCTTCGACCACGGCATGCCTAACGCTGAGGGGACGATGCGCAAGCAGCAGCGCGCCGAGGCTGATGTCAACATCGAGTTTCAGGGGGCGTCGAAGTTCGCGGCCGATGCATCGAAGCTGGCCTGGGCGTTCGCCAGTGCGAACGAGAAGTACGCGACCGATTACCCGGCCACCGTTGGCCAGCACATGACCAACACCGACTCGGCGCCCTTCCAGGACATCATCCCGGCGATCAGCCTCCGTGAAAACGAGCGCGGCGCGCAGATCGGCGCCGGATGGGACCCGCAGTGGCACCAGCCGAGCGACGTCTACGCGACGTACAACGACGCGGACTTCCGGCTCGGGCTGAACGCCGCGCAGACGACGTTAGGCGCGGTCGGGCTGCTCGCCGGGGCGAAACTTTCTCCAACCGCGAACCACTAACTACTAGCCATTAGCCATTAGCCATTAGCCGTTAGCGTTGAGCGACGGCGTTGACAGGTCGCGGCGGGTCCGCCGTGGTTGACGCTAACGGCTATCAGCTAACGGCTAACAGCTTCGGTTCAAATGGTTCACCTCTCAGTCCTCGACCTCGCCCCGATCACTGAGGGCAGCACAGCCGCCGACGCGTTCCGGAATACGCTCGACCTCGCGCAGCATGCGGAGCGCCTCGGATACCGGCGCTACTGGCTGGCCGAGCATCACAGCATGGCGGGGGTGGCGAGCGCGGCGACGGCGGTGGTGATCGGGCATGTAGCGGCGGGGACGTCGACGATCCGCGTCGGTGCGGGTGGCATCATGTTGCCGAACCATTCGCCGCTCGTGATCGCCGAGCAGTTCGGGACGCTGGCGTCGCTCTATCCGGATCGCATCGACCTCGGCGTCGGGCGGGCGCCGGGTTCGGATCAGCTCACGTCGCGCGCGCTGCGCCGGAACCCGGCCGCGGCCGACACCTTTCCGCAGGACGTCGTCGAGCTGCTGTCATACTTCCACCCGGTGCAGCCGGGCCAGGCGGTGCGCGCTGTGCCCGGCGCCGGGCTCGAGGTGCCGGTCTGGATCCTCGGCTCGAGCCTCTTCGGCGCCCAGCTGGCCGCAGCGTTAGGCCTGCCGTTTGCCTTCGCGTCGCACTTTGCCCCGGCGATGATGGAGCAGGCGATCGCGATCTACCGCGAGCGTTTCGAGCCGTCGGCCACGCGCGAGCGTCCGCATGTCATGCTCGGGCTCAATGTCTTCGCCGCCGATCGCGACGACGATGCGCGCGCGATGTTCACGTCGCTGCAGCAGGCATTCATCAACCTGCGCCGTGGGCGACCCGGTCCGCTGCCACCGCCGTCACCGGGATACGTGGAGCAGCTTCTCCCGATGGAGCGGCAGATGCTCTCCGAGATGCTCTCGGCCGCCGTGGTCGGCGACCCGGATACCGTTAGGCGGGGAATCGCCGCCTTCGTCGCGCGGACGGGCGCGGACGAGTTGATGGTGACGTGTCAGGCGTACGATCAT
>JBKJQR010000294.1:0-12492 GCA_046593895.1 Gemmatimonadaceae bacterium
ACGGGGTTCATCACCTCGCCGCGCACCTTCGGGCGCTGCCCCATCCAGCGGCTCTTCCCGGCCTTGCCCCACGACTCCAGCTCGTGCTCCGCGTTCCCGATCTCGCCGATCGTCGCCATGCAGTTGCCGTGCACGAGACGCATTTCCGTGCTGGCCATGCGCAGCGTCACGTACTCGCCTTCCTTCGCGACGACCTGCACACTCGTGCCGGCCGAGCGCGCCATCTGGCCGCCCTTGCCGGGGATCAGCTCGACGTTGTGCACGTCGGTGCCGAGCGGGACTTCCTTGAGCGGCAGCGTGTTGCCGACGCGCACGTCCGAGCCCGGGCCGGAGACGACGGTGTCGCCCTGACCCATGCCCTTCGGGTGGAGGATGTACCGCTTCTCGCCGTCGGTGTACTCGACGAGCGCGATGCGCGCGCTGCGGTTCGGATCGTACTCGATCTCCTTGATCGTGCCGACGATGCCGAACTTGTTGCGCTTGAAATCGATGATGCGGTACTGGCGCTTATGCCCGCCGCCGATACGACGCATCGAGATGTGGCCGTGATTGTCGCGTCCGCCGCTCTTCTTGAGCGGTTCGACGAGCGACTTCTCCGGCGTGGAACGGGTGATCACGTTGAAGTCCGAGACAGAACGGAATCTCGAGCTCTTGGTCACCGGCTTGAACTGACGAATGCCCATGTGTCTTAGCCCTCAAAGATCTCGATCGTGTCGCCGGCCTTCAGCGTCACGATGGCCTTCTTCCAGCGCGGCCGCAGGCCGGCCTTGGCGCCGACGCGACGCAGTTTCCCGCGCTGCTGCGACGTCCAAACACCGGTGACCTTTACGCCGAACAACGTTTCGATCGACTGCTTGATCGACTGCTTGTTGGCGTCCGGATGAACTTCAAATGTGTACTCGCCACGGTCCTGATACGCCGCCGACGACTTCTCGGTGACGATCGGACGGACGATGGTGCGATGAATAGTCGGCATGTCTTACTTCCCCTTCTTCTTCGGAGCGGCCGCTTTCTTCGCGGGCGCTTTCTTGGCGGCAGTCTTCTTGGCCGCCGGAGCCTTCGCCGCCGGCGCCTTCTTCTTCGCAGCAGCAGCGCTGCTCTTCGGAGCGGTCTTCTTGGTGGTGGACTTCGCCGCCGCCTTGGCCTCGCTCTTCTTCTGCTTTTCGTTCTTCACAACCTTTTTCACCTTCACCTTGCCCAGCTCCTTCTCGGCGATCGGCGCGAGCGCCGTGCCAATCGCACCCGACTCCAGCAGCACGACATCCGACCAGAGGATGTGGTACGTGTTGACGTCGCTGTACGGGAGGATGTGCACGTTCGGCAGGTTGCGTCCCGAAAGGAACACGTTCTGCTTCACACCATCGGTGAGGATCAGGACCTTCTTGTTCGCGAGGTCGAGGCGCGCCATCAACTGGAGCATCTTCGACGTCTTCGGCGCGTCGTACTGGAACTGGTCGATGACGATCACCGAGCCTTCCGCGGCGCGCGTGTTCAGCGCACTCTTGCGGGCGAGCGCGCGCACCTGGCGCGGCACGATTTCCGTGTACTTGCGCGGCTGCGGACCGAACACCGTGCCGCCGCCCACCCAGACCGGCGAGCGCGATGAACCGGCGCGGGCGCGGCCCGTGCCCTTCTGCTTCCACGGCTTCTGATTGCCGCCGACAACGTACCGGCGGGTCTTCGTCGCGTGCGTGCCCTGACGCTGATTGGCGAGATACGCCTTCACCGCCTGATGCATCACCGGCATGTTCACGGTGCCGTCGAACGTCTCCGCCGGAAGGGCGATCCGCTCACGCGGCGTCCCCTGCGCGGTAAACGCCGACGCTTCGATCTTCGAGGTTTCAGTCATCGGTTAGCCCTGCTTCCGGACGAGCACGATGCCGTTGGTCGGCCCGGCAATCGCGCCGCGGATGTAGATCAGGTTCCGCTCCGTATCGATCTTCTCGACACGAAGGTGCGTCTGCGTATGCTGCTCGGCGCCGAAGTGGCCGGGCATCTTTTTTCCCTTGATGACGCGCGACGGGTCCGTGCCGGGTCCGATGGAGCCCGGACGGCGGTGCTTCGTGTTGCCGTGCGTGTTCGGACCACCGCCGAAGCCGTGGCGCTTCACGACACCCTGGAAGCCGCGACCCTTCGTCGTGCCGGTGACCTTCACCCGCTCGCCAACGGCAAACAGGTCGACCTTCAACACGTCGCCAACGTTGAACGTCGGCAGCTCGATGTTCTTCCCCTGGACGTCGTCCAGCCGGAAGCTGCGCAGCGTCTTCGGCGGCGCATCGAGGTTCGCCTTCTTCGCGTGACCGATCTCCGCCTTGTTCGCGCGACGGCCGCGCGGCGTCCGTTCCTTGGGGCCGGACTCGCGCGCCAACCGCTGCACGCCATAGCCGAGCTGCACCGATGCGTACCCCGCCTTCGCCTTGTCGATGACCTGCACGACAGGGTTCGGTTCCGCCTCGATGACCGTCACGGGGATCTGCTGCCCCGCGTCGTTGAAGATCTGGGTCATCCCGATCTTCTTGCCGATGATGCCAATCATTGTTCTATCTAGCTCTCTCACCAGAGTCGCGGCCGAGTCAGGCGCGTCATTCGCGCGCTCGCTCATTCAGGCCGTTGGACTGTGACGACCGCCGCCGTTAGGCGGCGGCCGCCCGGACTACTGTACCTTGATCTCGACGTCGACGCCGGCCGGCAGGTCGAGCTTCGTCAGCGCGTCCACCGTCTGCGCGCGGCTGTCGAGGATGTCGATCACACGCTTGTGCGTCTTCAGCTCGAACTGCTCGCGCGACTTCTTGTCGACGTGCGGCGAACGGAGGACCGTCCAGCGCTGCGTCTTCGTCGGCAGCGGGATCGGGCCGGAGACCTGCGCCCCCGTCTTTTCCGCCGTCCGGACGATATCGGCCGCGGCCTGGTCGATCACTGCGTGATCGAATGCCTTAAGCCGGATGCGAATTCTGCCTGCCATTGAATCGATCTCCTTTCGTTACTTCAGGATCTTCGCGACGACGCCGGCGCCGACGGTGCGGCCCCCCTCGCGGATCGCGAACCGGAGGCCCTCGTCCATCGCGATCGGCGTGATCAGCTCGATCGTCATCTGCACGTTGTCCCCCGGCATCACCATCTCCATCCCCTCCGGCAACTCCACCGACCCCGTCACGTCCGTCGTCCGGAAGTAAAACTGTGGCCGATACCCCTTGAAGAACGGCGTATGCCGCCCCCCCTCTTCCTTCGTCAACACGTACACCTCCGCCTGAAACTTCGTGTGCGGCGTGATCGACCCCGCCTTCGCCAGCACCATCCCGCGCTCGATCTCTTCCTTCCCGATCCCGCGCAGCAACAGCCCCACGTTGTCCCCCGCCCGCCCCTCATCCAACAACTTCCGGAACATCTCGACGCCCGTTACCACCGTCTTCTTGTCCGAGTTGAACCCGATCACCGCCACCTCTTCCTGCACCTTGATGATCCCGCGCTCGATCCGCCCCGTCGCCACCGTCCCCCGGCCCGTGATCGAAAACACGTCCTCCACCGGCATCAGGAACGGCTTGTCGATCTCGCGCTTCGGCAGCGGAATGTAGGAATCGAGCGCATCCATCAGCTCCCCGATCTTCTGCCCCCACTCCGAGTTCGGATCCCCCGACTCCAGCGCCTTCAACGCCGACCCCTTGATGATCGGCGTCTCGTCCCCCGGAAACTCGTACGCGCTCAACAGCTCCCGCACCTCGAGCTCCACCAGCTCCAGCAACTCCGGGTCGTCCACCATGTCCACCTTGTTCATGAACACGATGATGTACGGCACGTTCACCTGCCGCGCGAGCAGAATGTGCTCCCGCGTCTGCGGCATCGGCCCATCGGCCGCCGACACCACCAGGATCGCCCCGTCCATCTGCGCCGCCCCGGTGATCATGTTCTTCACATAATCCGCATGCCCCGGACAGTCAACGTGCGCATAGTGCCGCGCGTTCGACTCGTACTCCACGTGCGCCGTCGAAATCGTGATCCCGCGCGCCTTCTCCTCCGGCGCCTTGTCGATCTGGTCGTAGGCCGTCGCCTGCGCCATCCCCTTCTTCGACTGAATCGTCGTGATCGCCGCCGTCAACGTCGTCTTCCCATGATCGACGTGCCCAATCGTCCCCACGTTCACATGCGGCTTCGTCCGCTCAAACTTTGCCTTGCCCATGATCGATGATCTCGATGTAGGTGTGTGTGCCTAACGCCTGAGAACCAAAGACTTCTCGGCTGTCAGGGCGAACTACGCGATCGCGCGTTCGCCCCTCCGGCCGTTACCAGCTTTCTAGGACCTCTTCACCTCGTTGCCGTTCTTGGCAACGATCTCTTCCATCTTCGACTTCGGGACTTCCTCGTAGTGGCTGAACTCCATCGAGTAGACCGCGCGTCCCTGCGACGACGAGCGCAGCTTGGTCGAGTAGCCGAACATCTCCGACAACGGAACGCTCGCCGAAATCACCTGCGCTTCGCCGCGCTGTGTCATGCCGCCGATCTTCCCGCGCCGCGATGACAGGTCGCCGAGGATGTCGCCCATGTATGCATCCGGGCAGACGACTTCGACGTTCATCATCGGCTCGAGGATCACCGGGCTCGCTCGCTTCGCGGCTTCCTTGAACGCCATCGAGCCGGCGATCTTGAACGCCATCTCGCTCGAGTCGACGTCATGGTACGAACCGTAGATCAGCTGGACCTTCACGTCGACCATCGGATAGCCGGCAACGATTCCGTTCTCGAGCGCTTCCTTGATCCCCTGCTCGATCGGCCCGATGTATTCCCGCGGAATCGTTCCGCCGACGATCTTGTCCTCGAATACGAAGCCGGCGCCCTGCTCCGACGGCTCCATGTTGATGACGCAGTGGCCGTACTGGCCCTTGCCGCCCGACTGGCGGATGAACTTCCCTTCGACCTTCTCGACGCGCTTGCGGATCGTCTCGCGATAGGCGACCTGCGGACGGCCGACGTTGGCGTCGACCTTGAACTCGCGCATCATGCGGTCGACGATGATCTCGAGGTGCAGCTCGCCCATCCCCGAGATGATCGTCTGGCCGGTCTCGGCATCCGAGTGCACGCGGAACGTCGGATCTTCCTCCGACAGCTTCTGCAGCGCGATTGCCAGCTTGTCCTGGTCGGCCTTCGTCTTCGGCTCGATCGCGACGTCGATGACGGGGTTCGGGAACTTCATCGCCTCGAGGATGATCGGATTGTCATCGTCGCAGAGCGTGTCGCCTGTGCGCGTGTCCTTCAAGCCGATCGCGGCGGCAATGTCGCCGGCACGCACTTCCTCGATCTCTTCCCGCTTGTTGGCGTGCATCTGCAGCAGACGGCCGACGCGCTCGCGCTTGTCCTTCGTCGAGTTGTAGATGTACGACCCCGACTTCATGACACCCGAGTAGACGCGGAAGAAGGTCAGCTTTCCGACGAATGGGTCGGTGGCGATCTTGAACGCGAGCGCCGCGAACGGCTCCTCGTCGCGTACCTGGCGCTCCTCGACCGTCTCGTCATGGTGCGGCAGGTGTCCCTTGATCGCCGTCACTTCGATCGGCGCCGGGAGGAAGTCGATCACCGCGTCGAGCAGCGCCTGGACGCCCTTGTTCTTGAACGAGGCACCGCAGAGCACCGGCACGAGCATGCCGGCGATCGTCGCCTTGCGAATCGCCGTCCGGATCTCGTCGAACGTCAGCTCTTCGCCGCCGAGGTACTTCTCGAGCACCGCCTCGTCGTGCGACGATGCGACCGCGTGCTCGATCAGCGCGTGACGCTCGGCTTCGACCGCGTCCGTGTATTCCGCTGCAACCTCGACGACGGCGAACGTCTTGCCTAACGTCTCGTCGTCGAAGATGTACTGCTTCCGCTCGATGACGTCGATGTGGCCGGTGAACAGCTCGCCCGAGCCGACCGGCAGCTGCAGCGCGAACGCGTTCCGGCTGAGCCGGTCGCGAATCATCGTCATGCAACGGTCGAAGTCGGCGCCAACGCGATCCATCTTGTTCGCGAAGATGATCCGCGGCACGCCATAACGGTCGGCCTGGCGCCACACCGTCTCGGTCTGCGGCTCGACGCCGGCCACCGAGTCGAGCAGCGTCACCGCGCCGTCGAGCACGCGGAGCGAGCGCTCCACCTCGACAGTGAAGTCGACGTGGCCCGGCGTGTCGATGATGTTGATGCGGTATTCGGGGCCCGAGCCGGTCTTGTCGCTCTGGCCGTGGCGCTGCCAGAAGCAGGTCGTCGCGGCCGACGTGATCGTGATGCCGCGCTCCTGTTCCTGCTCCATCCAGTCCATCGTCGCGGCGCCATCATGCACTTCACCGATTTTGTAGTTCTTGCCGGTGTAGTACAGGATGCGCTCGGTCGTAGTCGTCTTCCCGGCATCGATGTGGGCCATGATGCCGATGTTGCGGTAGAACTCGAGCGGGGTGTTTCGTGCCATGTCGGTTGACCCTTTACTTATCCGTCAAGGAGAGTGGCAACGCCGCCACCGCCTCCGTCCGTTGCTATGTCGGCCGCGACGGCCGTTGAACCGAGCCTCACACCAGCAAAAACGCGGGTGGACCGTGTCGCTCTCAAAAAGAATGAGAGCCGGTATCCATCCGCCATCGCCGGGTACACTCGCACTGCAGCACGAATGGGGACCCAAGGCGCGCCAAACATCACCGATCGCTTGATGTCCGACGTTGAATTGTCCTGCGCTTGCTTCTCGGGAACCCTCTCGCCTTCACGGCGATCCGGTCGGTCTGCATTGCCCCCGAAGAGGCACCCCCGCGTCGTTCAGTGGTGCATCGAAGCCGCTCTCGCAGCCTCTCGCGGGCCCATAGGTATCGGCGCGCAGCTTGCCGAAATGCCGCCCGTATGCTGACGGCTCGCCACCTCGCGCGACAGACGCGTGGGGTAGCCTGAGAAAGGTAGTCCGTCGTGTCCTAAAGTCAACGGGCGCCGCGTGTTGATCCGCCGCAGTGGCGGTGGACCGCGCACTGCGGGCCGCAGGGCGCCAAACGCCGTCCTCCGATCCTTCTGCCGACCCGGCAATCGCCCCGCCCGACCGTCGTCCCCGACCGCGCGACACATCGGCCTCGCTTCACCGGTCGGTCCGCTTGTCGTGCAGTGCTTCCTCACCCGCCGCCGCGCGCCGCATCATCGCGCGTTAGGCAGCCAGTTCAGTCGTTGCTGCCGCGCGGCAGATCCATGAACGCGCGCTCGGCAGCCGTCGTACCCTCGACTGGATGCGGCCGGCCCATCGCGGGCATCATGCTCGCTCGCAGCCCGACCATTCGTGACTGTGCGCCGGACAGTTCGGCGCTAGCGTCTCCCGCGATACGCTCACTCGCCACGGACGCGTCGTGCGCCTCGACGTGGCCGGCGTCCGGTCCGTACATCGCGCCACGCCGCAATCTGCTGAGAAATCCCATTTCGCACCTCCAGGAAGCATCCCCAGTGTGCATCTGTTGCCGCGGAAATGTAAGAGCTGACGTTAGGTAATTGTGCGAGGCGAGCGCAGCTGTGAAGCTATTCCTAACTGGTCCAAGTGAACGCGCGGACATGCCTGCCTCAACAAGCGCCGCCGCCGTGCCTCGCTGCCGGCCAATTGCCTAACGCTACAAAAAACCGCCCCGCCCGGCAACTGCCGGGCGGGGCGGATCGTCATGCGCAACCTGCGACCTGCTACCAGCGGTAGTGCGCGAACGCCTTGTTCGCTTCCGCCATGCGGTGCGTGTCTTCCTTCTTCTTCACCGCATTACCTTCGCCCTTGCTCGCGGCGATGACTTCGGCAGCAAGCTTCTCGGCCATCGACTTCTCGTTGCGATCGCGCGAGTAGCTGATCAACCAGCGCATCGCCAGTGCTGTCCGGCGCTCCGGACGAACTTCGACCGGGACCTGGTAGGTCGCGCCACCGACTCGGCGGCTCTTCACCTCGACGACCGGCTTCAGGTTCGTGAGCGCCTGCTTGAACACGGTGACGCCGGGCTGGCCGGAGCGCGACTCGACGAGATCCATCGCACCATAGAAGATACGCTCGGCCGTCGACTTCTTGCCCTGATACATCAGCACGTTGACGAACTTCGACACGGTCTGGCTGTCATAACGCGCGTCAGGCAGGATCGTGCGCTTTACTGCTGTCTTGCGGCGGCTCACTTCTTCTTACCTCCAGCCGCGGCAGCACCTGCCTTCGGCTTCTTCGTGCCGTACTTCGAACGGCTCTTGTTGCGGCCGTTGACGCCGGATGCGTCGAGCGTTCCACGGACGATGTGATAGCGAACGCCAGGTAGATCCTTCACGCGGCCGCCACGCACGAGCACGATCGAGTGCTCCTGCAGGTTGTGGCCTTCGCCAGGGATGTAGGCGATGATCTCGAACCCGTTCGTCAGGCGCACCTTCGCCACCTTCCGCAGCGCCGAATTCGGCTTCTTCGGAGTCGTGGTGTACACGCGCGTGCAGACGCCCCGGCGAAATGGATTCGACTTGAGCGCGGGCGACTTCTCCTTCTTCACGACGTCGCGGCGTGACTGCCGGACGAGCTGATTGATCGTTGGCATGCTTGCTGGATAAGACGACAACACCGCCCGATCACGGGCGGTAGAGACTGGAAAAGTTAGTGCGTCAGCGGCGGTGAGTCAACTGGGGCCGGATACTCCACTTGGCGCAGCGCCTACCGTGACATCAAGCTCGTCACCCCCGTGGTTCACTCATCTCTCATTGCAGCGTCGAAGCCAGCCCGAGATCCGAAAAAAGAAAGCGGCCGGCCCGGTGGGCCGGCCGCTTTCCCGAACACGCGGCTATTACAGCTTCGTCTCTTCCAGCTCCTCGTCCACCAGCTGCGGCAGCAGCGCTTCCTGCGCCCGCAACTCGGCCGCGGCGATCGCTTCCGGCTGCGTCCCCGCATCGACGTCCACCTCCGAGTACCGGTACATCCCCGTACCCGCCGGGATCAGGTGCCCGATGATGATGTTCTCCTTCAGCCCGAGCAGGTCATCGCGCATCCCGCGGATCGCCGCATCCGTCAACACGCGCGTCGTCTCCTGGAAGCTCGCCGCCGAAATGAACGACTGCGTCGTCAGACTCGCCTTCGTGATGCCGAGCAGCAACGGCTCCGACTGCGCCGGCTTCTCCTTCCGCTTCTTCGCCTTCTCGTTCACGTCGCGGAAGTTCTGCTTGTCGGCATGCTCGCCCTCGAGGAACTCCGTCTCGCCCGGATCCATGATCCGAACCTTCTGGAGCATCTGCTTGACGATCACGCCGATGTGCTTGTCGTTGATCTTCACGCCCTGCAGGCGATAGACCTCCTGCACTTCGTTCAGAAGGTATTCCTGCACCGCGCGCGGACCCTTGATCCGCAGAATGTCGTGCGGATTCACCGGACCTTCCGACAGACGATCACCGGCACGCACGCGGTCGCCCTCGTGCACGCGCAAGTGCTTGCCCGCCGCCACTTCGTACGTCTGCCGCTCCTGCGTCTCGTCCACCGTCACCTGGCCACCGACGATCGATGTCGGCGTGACAAAGATCTCGCGCTTGCCGCGCTTGATCTCGCCGAAGCTGACGACGCCGTCGATCTCGGAGATCGTCGCCGGATCCTTCGGCCGACGCGCCTCAAAGAGCTCGGCGACTCGCGGCAGACCACCCGTGATGTCGCGCGTCTTGTACGCCTCGCGACCAACCTTCGCAATCGTCTCACCGGCGTGCGCTCGCGCCCCATCCTCGACGATCAGCTGTGCGCCGACCGGGATGACGAAGTCGCGGACGCGCTTCTCCTTGCCACCCTTCTCCTGCCAGATCTCGATATGCGGATGCAGCTTCTTTTCGCGATCCTCGATGATGACGCGCTGGCGCAACCCGGTGAGCTCATCGAGCTCCTCGGACACCGACTCGTCCTCGACGATCTCGACGAACCGCACCGTGCCTTCGATGTCGGCGATGATCGGGTTCGTGTATGGATCCCACGTGAAGATGACCTGCTCCTTCTTCACTTCGGATCCGTCCTCGACCATCAGCGTCGCGCCTAACGGTACCATCAGGCGGGCACCAACGGCGCCCGTCCGGTCGCCAGTCGGGCGAATCACGATCTCGCCCTCGTACGACGTCACGATCTTCTGACCCTGCGGATTGATGACCGCGATCAGGCGATCGCTGTACTCGATGCTGCCTGACACCTTGCTCTTCCGCGCCGTCGCCTCGGCGATACGCGCCGCGGTACCGCCGATGTGGAAGGTGCGCAGCGTCAGCTGCGTGCCCGGCTCGCCGATCGACTGCGCGGCGATGATGCCGACCGCCTCGCCGATGTCGACGACGCCCATCGTCGCCAGGTTCCGGCCGTAGCACATCCGGCAGAGGCCGCGCTTCGCCTCGCAGGTGAGCACCGACCGGATCTTGATCGTCTCGATTCCCGAATCCTCGATCGCGCGAGCGACCTCCTCATCGATGAGCTGACCAGCTTCGACCAGCAGCGTGCGCCGGCCCGCCTCGTCCATCTCATGCGGATCCTCGACGTCCTCGGCGGCAAAGATGCCGACGATGCGTTCCGCCAACGGCTCGATGACGTCCTCGCCTTCCTTCAGCGCGCCGACCTCGAGTCCCATGATCGTACCGCAATCCTCCTCGGTGATCGTCACATCCTGCGCGACGTCGACGAGGCGGCGAGTCAGGTAGCCGGCGTCCGCCGTCTTCAGCGCGGTGTCGGCCAGACCCTTACGTGCACCGTGCGTCGAGATGAAGTACTCGAGCACGGACAGACCTTCACGGAAGTTCGACTTGATCGGGCTTTCGATGATCTCGCCAATACCTCCCGTCAGCTTCTTCTGCGGCTTCGCCATCAGTCCGCGCATGCCCGCCAGCTGGCGGATCTGGTCGCGGCTTCCGCGCGAGCCGGAGTCGAACATCATGAACACCGGGTTGAACCCGTTCTTCGACTGGCGCATGGACTTGACCATGGCGTCGGCGATGTCGGAGTTGGCGTGCGTCCAGGTATGGATAACTTTGTTGTAGCGCTCACCGTTGGTGATGTTGCCGGTGTTGTACGCCTTCTGGAACCGCTCGACGCGCTGCGAAGCTTCCTCGAGCAGCGTCTGCTTCTCGTCGGGAATCTCGAGATCCTCGATGCCGATCGAGATGCCGCCACGCGTCGCGTGCGCGAAACCGAACTCCTTGAGGCGATCGAGGAAACGCACCGTCGACGCGAGTCCCGCGTGACGATACGACTCGAACACCAGTTCGGAGAGCGCCTTCTTCTTCATCTCGCGATTCTGGAAGCCGAGCTCCGATGGCACGATCGCGTTGAACAGCACGCGGCCAACCGTCGTCGCTTCCCAGCGCGCACCGCCCTCGTCCTTCACCCAGAAGTGGATCGGGGTGTGGAAGGTGACGCGCTTCTGCTGCAGCGAGGTCTCGACTTCGGCGACCGACGTATACCGCTTCGCGGTCTTCGCCTTCTCCTCGAAATCCGGACCCGCCTTTGTCGCGAAGTAGCATCCGAGCACGATGTCCTGGCTCGGCTCGGCCACCGGACGACCGTCCGACGGCTTGAGGATGTTGTTGCTCGACAGCATCAGCAGGCGCGACTCGAGCTGCGCCTCGAACGACAGCGGCACGTGCACCGCCATCTGATCGCCGTCGAAGTCGGCATTGAACGCCGCGCAGACGAGTGGATGGATACGGATCGCCTTGCCCTCGACCAGCACTGGCTCGAACGCCTGGATGCCTAACCGGTGCAGCGTCGGTGCACGATTGAGCAGCACCGGGTGATCGCGAATGATCTCCTCGAGGATCTCGTAGACCTCCGGCGATTCGCGCTCGACGATCTTCTTCGCGCGCTTCACCGTCTCGGCGATGCCCTTCTCGACGAGCTTGTGGATGATGAACGGCTTGAACAGCTCGAGCGCCATCAGCTTCGGCAACCCGCACTGATGCAGCTTGAGCTCCGGGCCGACGACGATGACCGAACGGCCCGAGTAGTCAACGCGTTTGCCGAGCAGGTTCTGGCGGAACCGGCCCTGCTTGCCCTTGAGCATGTCGGACAGTGACTTGAGCGGCCGCTTGCCGCGGCCACGAATCGCCTTGCTCCGGCGCCCGTTGTCGAACAGCGCATCGACCGCCTCCTGCAGCATCCGCTTCTCATTCCGGAGAATGACTTCCGGCGCGCGATGCGAGATGAGCTTGGTGAGGCGGTTGTTGCGATTGATGACGCGGCGGTAGAGATCGTTCAGGTCGGACGTCGCGAAGCGACCACCGTCGAGCGGAACGAGCGGGCGCAGGTCCGGCGGGATGACGGGAATGACGTCCAGGATCATCCACTCCGGCTTGTTGCGCACGTCGCCCGAGTCGCCCGAGTTGCGGAACGCGTCGACAATCTTGAGACGCTTGAGCAGCATCTTCTTGCGATGCTGTGACGTCTCCACCACGACGGCTGCACGCAGCTGGTCGGCGGTGGTGTCCACGTCCAGGCGGCGCAGCAATTCGCGCACGGCGGGTGCACCGATGTCGGCGAGGAAGGCGGCGTCGCCC
>JBKJQR010000006.1:0-5116 GCA_046593895.1 Gemmatimonadaceae bacterium
CCACCCCTGGCCCGTCCCCGACTCGTTGCCGACGAACAGGTCGAGGCACCCGTCGAGGTTGAAGTCGGCCCACGCCGCCGTCTGCGACGGATGAATTGCGCCGAGCCCCGCGGCGAAAGTCACATCCTCGAAGGTGCCGTCGCGACGGTTGTGCAGCAGCGAGTTGGGAAATATCCCGCCATCGCCGAGCCATCCGCCGCGCGTTATGAAAATGTCGTCGTAGCCATCGTTGTCGTAGTCGGCGTGAATGCAGTTCGGGCCACCGACGATTCCCGCCAGGCCGGCCTCCTTCGTGTGATCAACGTAGCCGCCCTTGCCATCGGCGACGAGGAAGTGCACCGGCTCGTTCAGTCCCCATGAGGTGGTGAACAGGTCGAGCAGCCCGTCGCGGTTGAAGTCCTCGACGCACAACCCGCCGGCCAGCCCGGTAACCGCGGCGCCGACCTGTGGCGCGACGTTGTAGAAGACGGGGAACGTCGCCTTGCTCGCGCGCGTGAGATTCGGGACGAGGTACTGCTTCGGCACCTGCGACGGATATCCGCCGATCGCCATGTACGCGATGTTGAGCAGCCACTTCGAGCCGGCGTCGTCGGGGAATGCGCGGAGGATGGTCTCGTAGACCGCAATCGCGGTCCGCGCACCCTCCTGCTGCGTGTGATGCAGCTCGCCGAGGATGCAGACACTGGTGCTCGGATTGAGGTTGCAGTTCTCCTGCTCGCCGAGGCGGAGGTAGGCGATACCGATCATGTCGAAGAACGGCTTCCGCTCGGGGAACCGGGCATCAGGGATCCAGCCCGTGACGTGGCGGATCTCCTCGAGCGCACTGATCGCCTCGCGGGTCTGTCCAGCGAGGAGCAGCTGTCGCGCGAGCTCGAACTGGTCGCGGAGCCGCGGCGTGCCGCCCTGCGCGACGAAGCTGGCGCGCAGTGCGATCGCCCGCTCGCGGTTCATGAACTCGTAGCGCCCGGGCTCGGCGACAGCGCGCGCATAGAGCGCGGCAAGGGTGTCAGCCATGCGCGCGGTGGCGTTGCCTGACGATGTCGCGGTGGCGGGACCGCAGGCCGCTGCGGCGATCGTGAGAGCGGCGACCAGCGCACGCGCGCGGTGGAACGGGGACGCGCGACGGCGTTCAGCATTCATCGCCGGATGATGCCATGGTGAGCGCGAACTCGCCACCCACTTCATCGACGTCCTGGCGATGCTCGCGCTATCCGAGGATTTCGCCGCGGAACCGCACTCACATCGGCAGAAGCCCAGCACCCTCCTCGCCGATTCGACAACGCCCGCGCCGCTCGTACATTCCCGCCGTGCAACCGCCTCGCTTCGTCGTCATGGGGGTCGCCGGTGCCGGGAAGACCGTCATCGGCACCCGACTCGCCGTGGCCCTCGACGTCCCCTTCGTCGAGGGCGACGACTACCATCCACCCGCCAACGTCGCGCTGATGCGCGCCGGCGTCGCACTCACCGATGCCGACCGTCTCCCCTGGCTCGCCGCGCTCGCCACGCTCCTCGCCGCCGCGCGTCGCGACGGACAGGGGCTCGTCATCGCCTGCTCGGCGCTCAAGCAGTCGTACCGCGACCTGCTGCGCGCGGCCGACCCCGATGTTCGCTTCATACACCTCGACGGCACACCGCTCCTCATCGCGCAGCGTCTCGCCCACCGCACCGGCCACTACATGCCACCGTCCCTGCTCGAGAGCCAGTTCGCGACGCTCGAGCCCCCGGCCGCAGACGAGCGTGCGTGGACGATGAACGCTGAACACACCCCTGACGCGATCGTGAACGCGATCCTCGCCCGGTTGGGCGCGCCATGACGGACGACACCCGTCTCCTGCTGCTCGCCCTCGCGGCGATCGTTCTCCTCATCCTGCTGATTGCCCGACTGCAATTGCACCCGTTCGTCGCACTCGTCGGCGTCTCGCTCGCCCTCGGCGCGGCGGCCGGGATGCCGTTAGGCGGCGTCGTCACGGCATTCCAGGAGGGCGTCGGCAGCGTGCTCGGTTTCATCGCCGTCGTCGTCGGCCTCGGCACGATGCTCGGGAAGATGATGGCCGAGTCTGGGGCGGCGACGCGGATCGCAACCACGCTGATCGATCGCTTCGGCGAGCGGCGCGTGCACTGGGCGATGATGGTGGTCGCGTTCATCGTCGGGATCCCGGTGTTCTTCCAGGTTGGTTTTGTCCTCCTCATTCCGCTGGTGTTCAGCATCGCGCGCCGGACAGGGCTGTCGCTGCTCAAGATCGGGCTTCCCCTCGTCGCCGGACTCTCGGTCGTGCACGGGATGGTGCCCCCGCACCCGGCAGCGATGCTCGCCGTCACCGCCTACCATGCGGACGTCGGGCGGACGATTCTCCTCGCGCTCCTGATCGGGCTGCCGACGGCGGCGCTGGCCGGTCCGATCTTCGCGACGTGGGTCGCGCCGCGCATCGCGCTGCCGCGGGACAACCCGATGGCCGCCGCCCTCGAGACGACGACGCCGCGCACGCTCCCGTCGTTCGGCGTCGCGCTGCTGACGATCGTCGTTCCGATCCTGCTGATGATGGCCGCCAGCATCGCCGATGTGACGTTAGGCGCCGGCACCGTGCTCCGTCAGGGCTTCGACTTCATCGGCAACCCGATCGTTGCCCTTCTCGTCGCGCTCGTCGTGTCGTTTGCAACGTTAGGCAGGGGGCAGGGCTTCAGCCGCGCCGAAATCCTGCGCTTTACCAACGACTGCCTCGCGCCGACCGCGGCGATCATTCTCGTCATCGGCGCTGGTGGCGGCTTCAACCGGGTACTGCTGGCGAGTGGTGTCGGCACTGCGATCTCGCACGTCGCGATCAGCTCGAACGCGTCGCCGCTCATCCTCGCCTGGACGATTGCCGCCCTCATCCGCGTCGCCACCGGGTCGGCGACCGTCGCGATGACCGCGGCGGCTGGCATCGTCGCCCCGATCGCCGCTGCGCTGCCGGGGACGCACCCGGAGTTGCTCGTCCTCGCAACGGGCGCCGGCTCGTTGATGCTCTCGCATGTGAACGACTCCGGCTTCTGGCTGGTCAAGGAATACTTCGGCATGACGGTCCCGCAGACGCTCGCCACCTGGACGGTCACCGAAACGATCATCGGCGTCGCCGGGCTCGCCTTCACGCTGCTCGCGGCGCTGCTGATGTAGGCGAACAGGAGCGACAGAGTCCGCGCGCTTATATTCCTCGCATGTGCGGCCGCGCCACGATCACGTCGACGGGTGAGATTCTCCCCGACCGCTTCAGCTTTACCGAGCGGGCGAACAGCTACAACCTGTTCCAGCCGCGGTTCAATCTCTCCCCGCGCCAGGACATTCCGGTCGTCCATCTCGACCCGGACACGAGGCGCATGACACTGCGGCCGATGCACTGGAACCTCGTTCCCGGCCACCTCCGTGGTGCGGACGCGGTGGCCCGCTTCGATCGCGAGTACAGCACCTTCAATGCGCGCATCGAGCGGGCGAGCTCGGCGCCGACGTTTCGCGTCGCCTGGCAGCGGCAGCGCTGCCTCGTCGTCGTCGACGGGATGATCGAGTGGACGGGAACCAAGGGCGCCAAGATCCCGCACCGCATCCGCCGCGACGACGGCGCGCCCTTCGCGATGGCCGGCCTCTGGGACCGCTGGCGCGCCTCGCGGCCTAACGGTACCGGCGCGACGTCACCCGGCGACGGTGCCGACGACGTCTCCGCCGACCTCTGGAGCTGCACCGTACTCGTCGGACCGTCCGACCCATGGTTCGGCCGCTATCACCAGCGCATGGCGCGGCTGCTCGCCCCGGCGCAGTACGACGCGTGGCTCGACCCCGCGCTCACCGACAGCGCGGCCGTTCACGCGCTGCTCGACGCCGCACCCTTCCCGATGGAGACGATGGTCGCCGACCGCATCTCGCCCCGCGTCAACAATCCCGGCTACGATGGGGCAGAGGGACTCATTCCGGTAGCAGAATGACCCCGCCTGTACCCTCCCTGCGCGATCCTCGCTTGCGTGTCATCTTCCACTTCCGGAGCGCATCATGAAGCAGATCACCCCGTACCTGATCTTCGACGGCGACTGCCGCGAGGCGATGAACTTCTACAAGCAGTGCATCGGGGGCGAGCTGACGATCACGACCTTCGGCGAGGGCGACCCTAACGCGCGTCCCGACGCGAAGGATCGCCTGATGCATGCGCGCCTCGAGCGCGGGCCGACGTTGCTGATGGCATCGGACAACATGCCGGGGATGCCGTTCACCCGGGGCGATAATGTGTCCCTCAGCATCGCCTGCGACAGCGTTGACGAGGTGAAGAAGGCCTTTGCGGCGCTGAGCGCCGGGGGCAAGTCGATCATGGCGCCGGCCGACACCTTCTGGAATGCCTACTTCGCGATGTTCACCGACAAGTTCGGGATGCACTGGATGCTCAACTTCGACTACCCGAAGAAGCCGTGAGCGGCCGAGCGCGCCGTCGCGCGTTAGGCGTCGCCGCCGTCGCGTGCCTGGCAATGACCGCGGCGTGCGGTGACAAGCCAGGCGCCGCGAGCAGCGTCCCGGCCACCGCGCCCGATTCATTCCGCGTCGCCTTCGCGACGACGCGCGGCACCTTTGTCGTCGAGGTGATCCGGAGCTGGGCGCCTAACGGCGCAGACCGCTTCTATGCGCTCACTCGCTCCGGCTTCTTCGACGACAACCGCTTCTTCCGTGTCGTCCCCGGCTTCGTCGCACAGTTCGGCATAAACACCGAGAAAAAAGTCAACGAGCACTGGGACGATACCCCCCTCCCCGACGACCCGCCGCACGGCACGAACGGCCGGGGCACGATCGTCTTCACGAGCCAGGGTCCGGCGACACGCTCGCACCAGATGTTCGTCAACCTCGGCGACAACACCCGCCTCGACCGCCAGGGCTTCGTCCCGTTCGGGCGCGTCGTCGAGGGAATGGCGGTGGTTGATTCGATCTACGGCGGCTACGGCGAGGCGCCGGTCCAGCAGCTCATCCAGACGTTAGGCAACTCGTACCTGGTGCGCATGTTCCCGAAGCTGGACTACATCAAAACGGTGAAGATCGTGACCGCCGGGAACGGCGCACAGTGAGCTGGCGGCGGCTCATCCGGCGCCGGTTGACTGCTGCGATTTATTG
>JBKJQR010000178.1:0-22339 GCA_046593895.1 Gemmatimonadaceae bacterium
ACCGCCGCCGGCCAGCTCGCGGCGCTCACCGTCGCCAGCCGTGCCGTTAGGCAGCTGGCCGAGGACGGCGTGGCGATCGGCGACGCGGCCAACGCCAGCGAGACCGCCGGCCGTGACATCCGGATCACCGCCGACGCAACCCGCGCCGGCATCGCCCAGGCCGTGTCGACCCTGCTCGGTGCCCGCGAAGTCGTCGACACCTCGGCCCGCGAGATCAGCGGGCTGCGCGACGCGATCACCCTGATCGACCGCTTCGTCTCGGTCATCTCCGATATCGCCGTGCAGACCAACCTGCTCGCCCTCAATGCGGCGATCGAGGCTGCCCGTGCCGGCGACGCCGGTCACGGCTTCGCGGTGGTCGCGGAAGAGGTGCGCGCACTCGCCGACCAGAGTGCGAAGGCGGCGAGCGACGTCACCGACAACGTCCGCCAGATCCGCAATCGCGTCGCCAGCGCATCGCGCGCCGTCGAAGCGGGGACGCAGCGCATGCGCAACGTCGAGGAGGTCGCGACGTCAGCGTCGGCCGCGCTCGCGAAGATCGAGGGCGCCGTCGAGCGCGTGACTGATGCATCGGGTCGCGTGACCCGCGCCGTCGAGGCGAACCAGATGGCGCTCATCTCCGTTCGCGACGCGATCCTCGGTGCGAAAGAGACCGCGGAAGGCAACGCCGCCGGCTCGCAGCAGGTCGCGACCGCGGTGGAGCAGACGTCGTCGTCAGTGCAGGACGTCAGCGCGACCGCAGCGGAGCTTCAGACCGCCGCCGAGCGCGTGCGAGGGATGGTCCTGGAATTTCGCACGTAGACGTTTGCGCGTTCAACTCCCGATCATCGCTTCCGGGTCGAGCAGGCGGTCGAGTTGCTCGCGGGTCATCAGTCCGCGGTTGCAGACCAGGTCGTACACGCCCTCGCCCGTTTCCAGCGCCTCCTTCGCGATCGCGGTCGCGTTGTCGTAGCCGATCACCGGGACGAGTGCGGTGACGATGCCGATCGAGTGCTCGACGAACCACTTCATGCGCTGCGGATTGGCCGTGATGCCGACGACGCAGCGCTCGCGGAGCACCACACACGCGTTCCGCATCGCGCTGATTCCGTAGAGCAGGCGGAAGGCGATCACCGGCTCGAAGACGTTCAGTTGCAGCTGCCCCGCTTCGGCCGCCATCGTGACCGTCACGTCGCCACCGCAGACGTCGAAGCAGACCTGGTTCACCACTTCGGGAATCACCGGGTTCACCTTCCCGGGCATGATCGATGACCCGGGCTGCATCGGCGGCAGGTTGATCTCGCCGAATCCGGCGCGTGGTCCGCTCGACAGCAGGCGGAGATCGTTGCAGATCTTCGAGAGCTTGACCGCGCAGCGCTTCAACACACCCGACAGCTGGACGAAGACGCCAGTGTCCATCGTCGCCTCGACGAGGTCGGGAGCGGTGACGAGGGTCAGCCCGGTCACCGCATTGAGGTGCCGCCTGATGGCGTCGGGGTAGCCCGGCGGCGCGTTGATCCCGGTTCCGATCGCCGTCGCGCCCATGTTGATCTCGCGAATGAGCGCCTGCACCTCGCCTAACCGTTCGACATCCTCGAGCAGCGTGTGGCCGAAGGCGGTGAACTCCTGGCCTAACGTCATCGGCACCGCGTCCTGCAGCTGCGTCCGTCCCATCTTGATGAACTGCGAGAACTCGTCGCCCTTCACGAGGAACGCCGCCGCCAGATCCTTCGTCGCGTCGCGCAATCCATCGATGCTCGCGTGGAGCGCGAGCTTCACCGCCGTCGGGTAGACGTCGTTGGTGGACTGGCTGAGGTTGACGTGGTTGTTCGGGTGGATGAACTGGTACTCGCCACGCCGCTTGCCGGCCAGCTCGAGCGAACGATTGGCGAGTACCTCGTTCGCATTCATGTTCGTCGAGGTGCCGGCACCGCCCTGGATCATGTCGACGAGGAAATGCTCGTGATGCCGTCCGGCGCGCACTTCGCGCGCGGCGCGCACGATCAGCGTCGCCGTATTCGATGCGAGCAGCCCGAGCTCCTCGTTCGCCAGCGCGGCTGCTTCCTTCACCGCGGCGAGTGCAACGATCAGCTCGGGAAACTCGCGCAGCGGCGTGCCGGTAATCGGAAAATTCTCCAGCGCGCGCAGCGTCTGCACGCCGTACAGCGCGTCGTCAGGCAACTCGCGCTCGCCGAGGAGATCGTGCTCGACGCGGGTCGCCGATCCGGCGAATCCCATCGTCCGGCCGTGCCCGACCATCGTTGCGTCGGCGCCGCGCAGCCGCTGCGAAATCGACCGCGCCGCACGCGCGACGAGCGCGGCGTACGACTGCGGCCGCTCCCTGAGCAGTGCCTGCACTTCGCTCGCGTCGAGTATCAGCACCTCGGCGCGCTCGAGAACGCGCGCCGTTGTTCCGTGGGCCGATTCGTCGAGGAGAATTCCCTCGCCAATGATCTCGCCGGCGCCGAGGGTGACGAGTCGCGTTTCGCGCCCGGTGCCTTCGTCCTTGGCGATCGCGACGCTGCCGCTGATGATCACGACCAGCATCCGCCGCGGGTCGCCCTCGCGAAAGAGCAGGGCGTCCACTTCGTAGCGCGCCGGGGTCATGCGCGCCGCGAGATATTCCAGCTCGGCTATCGGCAGCCCACGGAGGAACGCCGTGGTGGCGAGCAGTTCGGCGCGCGGACGGGTGGTGCTGGATCCTGGCGAATCGGAATTCATCACCCAAGCTACTCGCGTCGTTGCGCGCGCGGCACCGCCACGCGCGCGACGACGATCTTCGCTACGCCGCGCCGCGCTCCAGCGCCGCGGGCGTCCCGCCGATCGACACGATCGCCGATCCGGCGCTCGACGCAGCAGGCGCCGCCGGCTGCTCGCCTAACCGGAAGCTCGACGCGAGACGCGCCAGCTCTTCGGCCGATCGTCCAAGTGAGCGCGCGACGTCGGCGATCTCCTGCGTGGACGCGCTCTGCTCCTCGCTCGATGCAGCCACTTCCTCCATCGACGCAGCGAAATTCTCGGTGGTCTTCGATACCGACTCGAGGCGCACCGTCATCTCGCCGATCAGCGCGTGCGTCTCGGTGGACGCCTGCGAGATCGCTTCCATCCACGCTTCGTTCTCGGCGACCGCCGACTCGATCAGCGCGAACGATTCCAGCCCCTGATGCGTCGCGCTGGTCACCGTCTGCACGGCCTCGACGGTGCGCGCCGTCGAGGAACGCGACTCGGCGACGCGCGTGAGGACTTCGCGGACCAGCGTCTCCGTTTTCTCTGCGGCTTCAGCGGCGCCTGCGGCGAGGCGGCGCACCTCGCTGGCGACCACGGCAAAGCCCTGGCCGTGCGTGCCGGCGCGGGCGGCTTCCATCGCCGCGTTGAGCGCGAGCAGCTTCGATTGCCGCGCCATCTTCTGCACGAAAGTGACGAAGGCGCGGATCTCTTCCGAAGCCTGGGCAAGTGAATCGGACGCGCTCGCGCTCGCGCCGACATCGGCGGCGAGCGTCTGCAGCGCGATCGCTGCTTCGTCGAGACGCTCGCGGTTCTGCACCGCGAGCACGCGGAGCGCGATGTTCCGCTCGAGTCCTTCCTGCGAGCCCGAGTCCAGCTCGGCCGAAATTGCGACCAGTTTGGTGGAATCGTTCGCGAACTGCGCCATCGCCTGCGACATCGTTCCCGATTGTTCGCTCAGGTCGCTCGACGACGTCGCCATCGCTTCAGCGGTCGTCGCCATCGCGGCCGCGCCGCTCGTGATTTCGTTCGCCATCGCCGCGGTCTCGCTCGACGATGCGCGGAGCGCGGTGGCGAGGCGGCGGAGCTCGCGGATCATCGTCGCGGTCGCGCGGCTCAGCCGCCCGATCTCGTCGTTCGACGACGCCCGCTCGTCGATTTCGACCGAGAGGTCACCGGCGGCCACTCGCTCGGCGGCAGCGGCGAGCACCACGGTCGGTATCGTGATCCGCGTCGCGACGAAGCGATCGAGCAGCCAGAGCCCGATCAGCAGGAGCAGGCCGAGCATCGCCGTTGCGATCGCGAGGTATCGCTCGACGCGATGTGCTTCGGCGAGCGCCGTCGACTGGTCGACGTGCGCGACGACGCGCCAGCCCTGCGCCCCAACCGGAACGGAGGTCAGCCAGGCGGCGCGCCCATCCTCCCGATACGTGATCACCGAGTCAGTCGCCAGCGTCGCTTCGCGCGCGCCGGCGAACGTCTTCATGCGCGGCGTGTCGGTCGAGCTGGCGATCACGCGTCCCTGCGCGTCGAGCAGCTCGACGCGGATTCCCCCGCTGTTGGCGCTACTGCGGGCGAGCGTGCTGTCGGTTCGCGTCAGGCCGTATGTCAGCTTCAGCACGCCGATTGCCTGCTGCGTC
Source organism: Gemmatimonadaceae bacterium (assembly GCA_046593895.1). Classification (GTDB taxonomy): domain Bacteria; phylum Gemmatimonadota; class Gemmatimonadetes; order Gemmatimonadales; family Gemmatimonadaceae; genus JABFXC01. The sequence goes on from JBKJQR010000178.1 coordinate 4,344, forward strand.
ACCGGGTCGCGGACCGCGCCGGCGATCGCGAGGACGACCTGCTTCGACCAGTCGTCGAACTCCGCGTTAGGCGGCGTCGTCCCATTGGCTGCTGCCGTCTGCCACCAGGCCTCATCACCCTGCATGAAGTCCTGCGTCTGCGAGGTGATCGCGATGTTGTGGCCCCAGCGATCGGTGAGGATCGCTTCGATCGCGCCGATGCGCCCCTGCAGGCCGGCGAGGTAGCGACGGAAGCGCGGGTCGGCGTCGAGCGTGCGATTGTCGTTGTAGCGCTTCTCGAGCGCGTCGACCGGTTCGCGCTCGAGTCCGAGCTTCTCTGCGCGGAGACTGCCAGCGCGTGCTGCGTCGATCGCCCCCGGCGAGGAGACGAGCAGCTCGAGTTCGCGCTGCCGTTCGGCGAGCATCCGTTCGGCGAGCACCCCCGATCGCTGGGCGACCTCGCGCACGCGCATGTCTGCCTCACGGCGTAAAATCGAGCCGAGGCCAGCGGTCCCCGCCCATGCCAGGCCGGCGAGACTTCCGACGACGATGATCGCCGCGCTGACGATGATTCGCCGGCGCAATGTGCTGCCGCGGCTCCCGTCGCTCGGCGCTTCGGGGGCGACTGCTTTCTCGGTCATGGACGTTCGCTCGCTCGCGTCACTAGATTTCAAGGCTCTATATGGCTGAACCCACCACACCGCGCGCGCCCGACGAAACTCCGGGCTACGATCCGTCCTCCGTCGAACGGAAGTGGCAGGACCGATGGGCCGATGCCCACGCGAACACGACCGATCTCGCACAGGGCGACAAGCCCTTCTACCAGCTCATGATGTTCCCCTATCCGTCCGCGGAGGGGTTGCACATCGGCAACCTTTACGCATTCACGGGGAACGACATACATGGACGATTCCAGCGTCAGCGAGGGCACACTGTCTTCCAGCCGATCGGCTATGACGCGTTCGGCATTCACTCGGAGAACTACGCCCTCAAGGTCGGGGTCCATCCGAGCGAGCTGATTCCGCGGAACATCGAGAACTTCCGCCGACAGCTGCATCGTACCGGGTTGATGGTCGACTGGAGCAGGGAGCTCTCGACCACCGACCGCGCCTACTACAAGTGGACGCAGTGGATCTTCCTCCAGCTCTACCATCGCGGACTCGCCTACAAGAAGCGCGCGGCGGTGAACTGGTGCCCGAGCTGCAAGACAGTGCTCTCCAACGAGCAGGTCGTGAACGGCGCGTGCGAGCGCTGCGGGACGCGTGTCGAGCAACGGCAGCTCGAGCAGTGGTTCTTCCGGATCACCGACTACGCAGCGCGTCTGCTGAAGAATCTCGAGGGGCTCGACTGGTCGGAGTCCACTCGCACCGCGCAGCGCAACTGGATCGGTGCGTCGACCGGAGCTCGACTGTCCTTTCGCGTCACTGACGACGGCGACTCGGCTGACGACATCGTCGTCTTCACGACGCGACCGGACACGGTGTTCGGTGCCACCTATCTCGTGCTCGCGCCCGAGCATCCGCTCGTCGATGCGATCACGCGCCCCGAGCAGCGTGATTCGGTGAATGCCTATCGCGCCCGCTCGGCGAAGCAGGACCTCGTCGCGCGGAAGACGAGCCGCGAAAAGACCGGCGCCTTCACGGGCGCGACGGCGATCAATCCCGCGACCGGATCGCCAGTACCGATCTGGATCGCCGATTATGTGCTGATGGAGTACGGTACCGGCGCGATCATGGCCGTGCCCGCGCACGACGAGCGCGACTTCGAGTTCGCGACCGAGTTCAAGCTTCCGATCATCCGCGTCGTCGCCGGCACGAGTGACGGTGCCGACACTCCGCTCGAGTCGGCTGATGCGACCACCGACGGCGCGCGCCTCGTCAACTCCGGCGAGTTCGACGGCCTGACGGTCAGCGACGCGGCGCCGATAATCGTCGCCTGGCTGGCGGGCCGCGGCGGCGCCGAGGCGGTGACGAACTTCCGGCTGCACGACTGGTGCATCTCGCGGCAGCGGTACTGGGGTCCGCCGATCCCGATCATCTACTGCGAGGCCTGCGGCACGGTCCCGGTGCCGGAGAAAGATCTTCCCGTCGAGCTGCCTTTCATCGAAAACTTCCGCCCCGACGATTCCGGAATCTCGCCGCTGGCGCGCCACGCCGAGTGGTACCACGTCCCCTGCCCGCAGTGCGGCGCGGCGGCTCGTCGTGAGACCGACGTGTCCGACACCTTCCTCGACAGCGCCTGGTATTTCCTCCGCTATCCAAGCGCCGATCGCGAGGACGTCGCCTTCGACCGTACGCTGACGAAGCGGTGGCTGCCGGTGACGTCGTACATCGGTGGCAACGAGCATGCGGTGCTGCACCTGCTTTACTCGCGCTTCGTGACGATGGTGCTGCACGACGCGGGGCTGGTCGACTTCGAGGAGCCATTCACGAAGTTCCGCGCCCACGGGCTGATCATCCGCGAGGGCGCGAAGATGTCGAAGTCGCGCGGCAACGTGGTGAACCCGGACCAGTACATCGACGACTGGGGCGCGGACACTGTGCGCACCTACCTGATGTTCCTCGGTCCCTTCGAGGAGGGCGGCGATTTCCGCGACCGCAGCATCTCCGGGGTGCGCCGGCTGCTCGATCGCGTCTGGAGCTCGGTGCACGACGCGCGCACCACGGGCAGTGGCGACGAGCCGGTGCTGCGCAAGCTGCACCAGACCATCGCCAAGGTCGGTGACGACCTCGCGCGACTGAGCTACAACACGGCGATCGCGGCGGTGATGGAATACGTCAACGTGCTGCGCGCGCACGAACGTGTCCCGCACCGGAGCGAAGTCGAGCCACTGATCCAGCTGCTCGCCCCCTTCGCCCCGCACATCGCCGAGGAACTCTGGGAAGCGTTAGGCCACACGCGTTCCGTGTTCGACTCCGGCTGGCCGGTGTCCGACGCTGCGCTGGCCGCCGAGAACACGATCGCCCTCGCGGTCCAGGTCGGCGGCAAGTTCCGCGGAACGATCACCGTGTCGCGCGACGTGACCAAGGAAGCCGCCCTCGCCGCAGCGCTGGCCGAGCCGGCGATCGCGCGATTCACGACCACCGACCCGAAGAAGGTGGTATTCGTTCCGGGCCGGCTGTTGAACATCGTGGTGTGAGCGCGGGCTGGTGCTGAACCGCGGAGAAAGCAACGAGGCAACGACGTGTTGCAGTCATCCGCGCGCGTCCGCGGCCTTCCGCGGTTCCAGTGGTTCTTGCAACAGCAGTTGAACCGCGGAGACAGCGACGAGGTACGACGTGTTGCAGTCATCCGCGTGCGTCCGCGGCCCTCCGAGGTAGCGACAGCTGGTATCCCCGCGGTTGCCGGCCGCCTTCCCCGGTCCTCCAGCACCGCGTTTCTTTCCTATCCGGCGCCACGCCGTATCTTCCGTCAGCGCCCGCGCGGTGCAGCCTGCAGCCGTCGGTCAGGCGACGTCAGATTCCCGAGGAGAACCGATGAACGAAAAACAGCTCGCGAAGCTGGTGAAGAAAATCTCCGGCGAAGCGGCCAAGCCGAAACGTCCGCCGCGGAAGACCTACGACGCGGCCCTCGACGCCACCCAGCCGCCCCCGAAGCCGGACGACGAGGAGACCAAGGACTTCTTCAAGGAAATGAAGCGGCGCGAGTTCTGACACGCCGCGGTTGGCCACACGCCGTCCGCAGTTGCTCCCCGCTAATAGCTAATAGCTAAAGGCTTATAGCTGCCGTTCACCCCGTGCTCCCCACCCCACCGCCGCGTGAGGTCGTCACTCCGACCGTCCCCGGCGACCACGTGACCACCGTGAACCGCGCGATCACCGCCTGGGCGATCCGCTCGCCGTGCTCGATCCGGACCGCGGTGTCACCGTCGTTGCGAAGCATCACCAGCCACTCGTCGGGGTAGTCGGCGTCGATCGTCCCCGGAGCGTTAGGCATGGTCAACCCCTTCTTGAAGGCGACCGAGCTCCGCATCCGGAGCTGCGCTTCGTGTCCCTCGGGCAGCCGTGCCCGGAAGCCTAACGGCACAATCGCCCGCTCGCCGGCGCCGATCTCGACGTAGGCGATTCCCGCCGCGTCACGACTCGGCAACCGCTCGCTCACCCCGGAAGCGCTGGCGATCCGCGTCGGCCGGCCGGCGAGATAAGCGCGCAGGTCGTAGCCCGCCGACTGCTCGGTTGCCCGCGTCGGAGCAACCACGTCGTCGTACAACGCCTCGAAGACCACCTCGGCCTCTGCGCGCACCTCGCCGTCCGCGACCGGGTTCACAGCAGCCGCCCGATCCACTCGCCGACGAAATACCCCACCGCGGCGACGCCCAGTCCGACGACGAACATGTCGAGCCCCGACCGGAATACCGAGCGCCCGGTGAACACCGAACGCATGCCGCCGACGAGAAAGTGCGACGCCATCGCCAGCGCGAAACTCATGACTATCGCCGTCGTCCCCGAAAAGATGAAGAAGGGAAACACCGGAATCAGTGCGCCGATCGCCGTCGCTGTCCCGGTCAGCCAGGCCTCGCGCATCGGTGACGTCTGTTCGGCGCTGATCCCCAGCTCCTCCTGCATCTGCTCGGCGAGCATCCGCTGCGGATCGGCCATCGCGGCGTTGGCCAGTTCACGGGCCGTCTCCGGTGCCAGCCCCTTGGTCTCGTAGATCAGCGCGAGTTCGTCGCGCTCGACCTCTGGCATCATGGCGATCTCGTCGCGCTCCATCGCGATCTCGTGGGCGTAGACCTCCTGCTCGCTCTTCGCCGCGAGATACCCGCTCGAGCCCATCGACAGCGCGTCCGCAATCAGTCCGGCGACACCGGCGACGATTACCGCATGATGCTGCTCGGTGACCGCGGCGCCGATCACCCCGGCAACGAGGCCGAAGTTCGCGGTCAGGCCGTCGTTGAATCCATAGACGACGTTGCGCAGGAAGCCGCCGCTCCCCGTCTTGTGCCACGGCTCGCCGGCGCGACCGGCGATCCCGGCCAGCGTCGTCGCATGCTCGGCGCTCTCGCGAGCCAGCGTCAGCGCTTCATCCTTGCCGGCGACGCCGCCGGGAGTCGCCCGGTGCATCGCCAGGTACGCCTTCACTTCGCGACCCTCCTCGCGGAGGAGCATCGGCAGCAGGAAGTTCGGCCCGATCCGCCTCCCTAACGTTGCAAGGAGCCGTGCCCGAGCGGTCGGCTTGAACGATGAAGGCTCGCGGCCGTGGGCGCGGAGCAGCGAACCCCAGATCTCGACGTGCTTCTGCTCGACCGCGCTCAGCTTGCGGTAGAGATCTTTCTTGTGCGCGTCCGGCTCGGCGCCGGCCAGCACGTCGTAGAGGAACGCGGCGTCCGCTTCGTCCTGCCAGTGGTGTTCGAACGCATGAAGATCGGGGACCGTCGCGCCGTCCGGGACGGACTCACCGGGACGCAGGTCGAGCGAGGAGGCCATCCCGAAAGCTAACAACCCGGGGAAGTTGCAGCTCAGCCCTTCTTTCGCACCCGGGCCGCGTCGCGCGCGCGCATGCACCAGCGCTCGATTTCGTAGTCGGACACCGTCAACCACGCAGCAGGATAGGGAGCGATCCGGCAAGCCATTCGCTCGGAACGGAACGACAGCCAGCCCTTCTCGTAGCCCGCGCGCGTCGGCATCACCCGTTGAGTGACCGCCCGCACCAGGGGGATGATCTCCCGGACCGTCCACTGCACGCCGTCGTTGTCGACGAACTCGCGTGCGTCCGACGCGGGCGTTACGGTCGCGGCCAGCGGCGGCGCGGAACGCTGAACCGGCGAGAGGAGGACCGAGTTGAGGGGAGCCATGTCTTGAACATGACCTGCCCGGAGCGCTTCACGCAACAATGCCTCCCGCGGTTCTCCCCGCTCGCCGGCGAACGGTTCCGCCGCGCTCGCCGCCCGACTGCCTTGAGCTGGCTGGGGGACAATGGAAACCTTTCCCGCCACCCGACGTGTCTATTCGAGCGTGCGCCAACTGCGTATCAATTCGATGGACCCCTTCCGTAGAGGACCAATGCGATCGCTAACCCTCCCCCTGCTCACCGCCACGCTGCTCGCTTCGGCGAACACGATCCCGGCACAGGGCACCAGGTCGAAAGACAAGACGCCGTCCCCGGATCGCGTCATCATCGAACGCGGCCAGCGTGGCCCCGACCTGCGTGTCTTGTTGCGTGAGCACGGCCCGTGGTCGGGCGCCCGCTCGATGATCGGCGTCAGCACCACGTCGACCGGCCCGCGCGACACCCTCGGCCTCCTCATCACCGGCGTCACGCCTAACGGTCCGGCCGAGAAGGCCGGCATTGTCGAGGGGAACCGGATCGCGGCGATCAATGGCGTGAACCTCCGCCTCACCGCCGCTGATGCGGGGCAGGACGACATGGAGGGCATCACCGCGCGCCGCCTCAGCCGCGAGCTCGCCAAGGTTGACCCCGGCAGCGACGTCGAGCTGCGTATCTACGCTGACGGTCAGTGGAAAACGGTGAAGCTCAAGCCCGTTTCGCCCGACAGCCTGATGCCCGTCCGGATGCGGATGAACGGCATGGACGACCGCGCGGTCCTCGGGATCGAACTCAACTCCACTGGCTCGAAGCGCGACACACTCGGCGTCTTCATCGGCGCCGTGCACGATGGCGGTCCCGCCGACAAGGCCGGCCTGATCGAGGGCGATCGTGTCGCGTCGGTGAATGGCACCGACCTTCGCGTTCGCCACGATGACGCGGGCGACGACTGGGTCAGTGGCGCGATGGTGACCCGCTTCCAGCGTGTGATGCGTTCGGCGAAGCCGGGCGACAAGGTGGAGCTCCGCGTCTGGAGCGGCGGCCAGTCGAAGACCGTCCAGCTCACCGCCGCGAAGGCGAGTGAGCTCTACAAGGACCAGATGAAGCACATGCGCATCGGTGGCCCGATGATGTTCGGCCCCGACGGCGACATGATGCCACCCGGCGCCGACGCACACGGCATGATGGCGCCGATGCCTCCCATGCCCCCGATGCCGCCGATGGGAGGCTTCTTCTCGCCGCGCGGACGGGTGCAGTCGTTCGACATGGATGACGAAGATGACGAAGCCGCCGCCGCCGACGCGTCCGTCGACGTCGACGCCGCACTCCAGGCCGAGCGCGCCGCCGAAGAGATGGCTGCACCCGAGATCGACGCGTCCGTGGAGGCGGCGCTGAAGGCCGCCGGTGCTGCGAAGCGGTCGAGCGAGAGCATCAGGGCAGAGCGGCGTGCGCGTGCAGCGATGCGAACGGTCATGTCGAGCGCGGCAAATTTATTCGGCGTCGCACCCGCTCTCGCCGCTAGCTGGAACGCCGACGAGTCTCACGCCGCCGCCGAGGCGAACGACGCCGCATCGTCGCGGCGCATCCAGATTCCCGGCCTGTCCGTTGCCTCGGTCACCCCCGAACTCGCCGAATACCTGGGCAAGGGCAGCGAGAAAGGCTACCTCGTCCTCGAGTCGGCCGGACCGTGGTCCGCGCTTCGTGCCGGCGATGTGCTGCTCAGCGTGGATGGCGAATCCGTCAACGATGCCGGCATCGCGACGTCCGCCACCGCGCGCGAAGTCGTCGTCTTGCGGAAGGGCAGAAAGCTGACCCTCCGCCTCGCCGGCGGCTGAAGGTTCACAGCCGGAGAAAGCGTTAGGCAGTTTCGCGCATCAAGCATCACGCATCGCCCCGCGCAGTTTCACGCATCAAGCATCGCCCCACGCCGTTTCACGCATCACGCATCGCCCCACGCAGTTTCGCGCATCAAGCATCACGCATCGGAGTCTCCCGCGTCCCTCGTCGCCGGCCGCGGTTTCGTGCATCACGCATCGCGCCCTACATCGCGGGTCCGAGTACCACTGCGTTCAGCACCAGCCGGTCCAGTGCCCGCCACCACCCGCGGAACATCGGGTCGTTCGCGAACATCACGAGATGCCCGCCCCCGATCGGCTCCTCGATCAGGAACGCCGTCCCGCGGAGCAGGCGCTCGGTGTTGTTCGGCCAGGAGAACCCGGCGCGGTACAGCGCGCCGGTAGTCGGGAACACGGCCACGTTCGACCCCTCCTTCGACAGCTTGTAGAAGCTGCTCCCCGACATCAGCACCGTCAGGCGCGGCTGCTCGTACCCGTTGGTCAGCCAGTGCGTGCGGTCGAGGACCACGTCGAAGTGACTGCCGGCCAGCTCGATCGGCGCCGCATTGCTCGCCGTCGGACTTGTCACGGCCAGCAGGTCACTCGCGGTCTGCGATCGGTCGCTCGCCTTCTCGCGCCGCCGCGACTTGGTCGCAGCGGTGTCGATCGTCGCTTTCGCAACGCCGGTAGTGTCCGCCTCCTTCCCCGCGCTGATGATCCGCGAGCTGCTCAGGTTGACGTTCTCGCGCGCCGCCCATTCCGACGCGCCAGCCATCGTCACCAGCGTGCCGCCACCCTGCATCCAGCTCTTCAGGCGATCGGTGCCCTCCTTGCCTAACGTGCGGTTCATCGCGCTGCTCGATGCATCGGGCACGATGATGACGTTGAACGCCGAGAGGTCGCCCGAAGTCAGCCAACGCATCGTGACCGGGGTGAACCTGATTCCGTACCGCCGCTCAAAGCTCCACCAGAGCGCGCCGTAGCTCGTCTGGCTCACCCCCTCGTCGCCGACGAGTGCGATGCGTGGCGCCTTCAGGTCGACGATGTTCTCCGATCCGATGCCATACTGCTGCAGCACGCTGAACGCGCTGTTCACCCCGACCACGTCGACGCCGGCATCGCGCGCCAGCGCATCGATCCGCGCGTGGATGGTGGTGTCGTTGCGCGCGACGCGCACGATGTACGTGCCACGCTCCCACTTCCGCCCATCCGCCTCCACCGACTGGCTGGCGACGCTGACGCGAAAGCCCTCGGCGAGCAGCATGTAGGCGAGCCGCGATGCGCCATTGCGCTCGGCGCTGAACAGGTACGCGGAGTGGGGATGCGAGCCGCTGACGACGCCGCTGCTGATGTCCACCGGCAGCAGTTCGCCGCCGACCCGCCGCGCCGTGTGCTGCGCTTCAGGCAGTGCCGGCTCCTCACCCGGCAGCTGGAGCAGGTCGCCGTCGACGCCAGCCGCGTCCTCGGTCCACCACGCATCGACGCCGAAGGTGACCGGAAGCGACCACGCGGTCACGTCATAGAACTCGTAGCCTTCGCGCGATGCGTTGGAGCCGCGGCGGATGTTGCGATGATAGCGGTCGAGCTGCGCGCGTACAAAGCTCGAGTCGAAGCCAGCGTTAGGCTCGAGGAACGCCTTCGCCAGCCGGCCCTGCGGCTGCGCGAGGTCGATCACGTAGGCGCCGCTGTCGAAGCGACGTGCCCCGCTGGCGTCGTCGGCGTAACCGTGCGCTGCGGTCGAGGAAAAGGCAGCTTTCGTCCGCCGCACCTCGATCCCGCTGCGGAGCAGCGTCGCCACCAGCTCGGCCGCCCGCCCTGGATCGCGCCCCGGTGCGAGGACGACCCGCTTCATCGTGCCCGTGCGGCCGTCGCTGATCGCACCCTGGCGGAAGGCGAGATAGTCGCGCACGCGTTCAGCGTGGCGCGCCGCGGTCGTCTCGATTGTCGCCAGCGCGGTCGTGAAGTGCTTGGCGATCCCATCGCGGAACGAGACGATCGAGCCATCGTCGCGGCGATAGACAATTCCCTTCCAGCCGCCGCCATCGGTCTCGTACGTCATGCCGATCGCACCGTTCAGCGACGGCCAGGTGTCCCAGTAGAACGGCCCGAAGAAGTCGAAGATGTCGCGCGAGTAGTACATCCAGCCATAACGGTCGAACGCCGCCGCGTTCGCCTTGCCGTACACCTCCATCCAATCAGAAAAGTTCTTGTTGAAGTTCTTGTTCAGCTGCGCCGCGGTCGGCGGAAAGAAGTAGGTGCCGACCTGGCCGTGCTGGTCGATCGCCACCATCGGGTGCCAGCGCAGCATCGCGCGCGTCAGCGCCTGCGGCTCTCGCTGCGTCGTGGTCATCACGTCGCGGTTCATGTCGAACCGGTAGTGGTTGAACCGTCCGACGATGCTCCAGGGCTCGTCCTTCTCGAGTGAGAACGGATCGGGTGTTCCGACACCGATCGAGTTGTACCAGACGGTGAAACGCTCGTGGCCGTCGGGATTGGTGCTCGGGTTGAGCACGACAAGCGTGTGCTTCAGCAGCTCGACGGTCGCCGGCTCCTCGCTTGCCGCCAGCTGATAGAGCGTCTGCATCCCCGCTTCGAATCCGGGCGACTCATCGCCGTGCACGCTCTCGTTGATCATCACCACTGCCGGCGTCCGCGCGACCACCGCATCGAGCTCGGCCTGCGACGCTCCGCGCGGATCGGCGATCCGGTCGAGATCCTTCCTGATCGCATCCAGTCGCGCGATGTTCTCGGGCGACGACACGAGATAGAGCCGCATCGTCCGCCGCTCGTAGCTCGACCCGATCTCCTCGACGCGCACGCGATCCTTCGCTGCATCGGCGATCGCCAGCAGCACCTTCTCCTGCTGCCCGAACTGCGTGTTCATCTCGCCGACGCTGTAGCCGAGAATCGTCTCCGGCCGTGGAATACCCGGCCGATACGGTCCCCGCGCGTAGAACGAGAAGTCGCGATCGTCGCGAATCGAATCCGGCGCCATCGCATGCTGCGCCGCGAGTGGCGCTGTGACCAACGCAAAAAGTACTGCGCCGACGAGGCGCATGAATGACGGGCGATGCATTCGAGAGGGGAAAAGGTTGAGCCACAAACTGCCCGCGGGCGCGAACGCGGTCAACTCGCCCGGTGCAGCTATGAAGCGTTCACATCGTGCGCCATCTCCGAATGCGTCGCTCGCTCATTCGCGGGTCGGTTTTCGCGCCTCGGCATTCGGGCATCTCGCGGTCGTCTGTGGAGACACCGAGTCTGTGAGACACCGAGAACGGCTTTGCATCAGCGCATCACGGGGACACGGCTTTCAACCGCCCGACCCCGGCGAGACCGGCTCTCCCCTGCGCGCGGTCCTCGGTGCGCTCGTTTTACTCGTTTTCCTCGCAAGCCAGCAGTTGCGGCACCATGCGCCCACGAGGAGCTCTCCCCGCCAAGCCGGCAGGCCGCCACGCCGCCTGCCTAACGCTTGTCGAGTCCCCGCTTATCGCTGCCGTCAGAACTCCAGCTGCGTCCCCAACTCGACCACACGGTTAGGCGGAATGTTGAAGAACTCCGTCGCCGAGCGAGCGTTGCGCGACATGAGGACGAACAGCTTCTTCCGCCACCCCATCATCCCCCCGCTCTCGCGGCGCGGAATCAGGCGCTCGCGCCCGAGATAAAAGCTCGTTTCGCTGGGCTTCGCGCGAAGTCCGGCTTCGGCCGCGCCGGCGAGAATTTCGCCGACGTCGGGGGATTCCATGAACCCGTAGCGTGCGCGCACCCGGAAGAATCCCTGGCCGATATCCTCGAGCGTCACCCGCTCGTCGGCCGGGATCTCCGGCACCTCGTCGGACTGCACCGACATCAGCACGACCTGCTGGTGCAGCACCTTGTTGTGCTTGAGGTGGTGCAGCAGCACGACAGGCGCGCCGTCGGCCGACGACGTCATGAATACCGCGGTGCCGGGGACCCGCGGCGGATTCCGGCGCTCGACATCCTCGAGGAAGAGGTTGAGTGGCAGCGACCCGCGTTGCAGCAGCTCGCCGAGTTGAGCGCGGCCGCGCTTCCAGGTGCTCATCAGCGTGAAGATCGTGATCGCGATCGCCAGCGGCACCCACCCACCGGATTCGATCTTCACGACGTTCGCGACGAGGAATGCCACGTCGATCAGGAGGAACAGCGTCGTCAACGCCGCTACCGTCAGGCGCGACCAGCCCCAGCGAGCGCGGGCGACGACCGCGTAGAGGATCGACGTGATGGCCATCGTCCCGGTGACCGCAATCCCGTACGCGGCCGCCAGGGCGCCCGAGCTGCGGAAGGCAACGACCAGCAGCAGGCAACCGACCATCAGCGCCCAGTTCACCTCGGGGATATAGACCTGGCCGACTTCCTTGCGCGATGTGTGCACGATCTGCACGCGCGGCGAGTAGCCGAGCTGCACGCTCTGCTGGGTAAGCGAGAACGCGCCGGAGATCAGCGCCTGCGACGCGATGATCGCCGCCATCGTGGCCAGTACCACCATCGGGATGAGCAGCACCTTTGGCGTCAGCTGGTAGAACGGATTCGCCGCCGCTTCGATCCCGCCGCGAAGCACCAGTGCGCCCTGGCCGAAATAGTTGAGAAGCAGGCAGGGGAGGGCGATCACGAACCAGGCAAGACGAATCGGCCGCTTGCCGAAGTGACCCATGTCGGCGTACAGCGCCTCGGCTCCGGTCACCGCCAGCACGACAGCGCCGAGCACGAAGAAGGCGCGCAGGTTGTGCACGAAGAAGAAGTCGATCGCGTACCACGGGTTGAGCGCGACGAGAATCCGCGGATTGTTCACGATCTCGCGCAGTCCGAGCCCGCCGATCGAGAGGAACCAGACCATCATCACCGGCCCGAAGATCCCGCCGACACGGCCTGTGCCTAACCGTTGAAACATGAAGAGGCCGAAGAGGATCACCAGCGTCAGCGGAACGATCCAGTGCGCGAACGCCGGTGTCGCGACCTCGATGCCCTCGACGGACGACAGCACCGATACCGCCGGCGTGATGATCCCGTCGCCGTAGAGCAGGGCGGCACCGAACAGTCCGAGACCGACGAGCAGTGAGCGCGTCTTCGAGTCGGCCGTCCGGTGGGTGCGCTGCAGGAGGAGCGCGAGCAGCGCGAGAATTCCCCCCTCGCCCCGGTTGTCGGCCTTCATGATGAAGACGATGTACTTCACGCTGACCACGAGGATCAGCGACCAGACGATCAGCGAGAGGATGCCGTGAACGTTCGCTTCGTTGACAGCCAACCCGTACTCCGCCTTGAAACATTCGCGCAACGCGTAGAGCGGGCTGGTGCCGATGTCGCCGTAGACGACCCCGAGTGCCGTTAGGCTGAGGAGACCGAGTCGCTTGCCGGTTGGTCGCGCCTCGACGTGCGGGCGGAGTTCGAGGCTGCTGCGCGGTGGCGCCGTGGTGGGCACCGGCGTCGGCTGCGGTCCTGGTTCCGGTGCTGCAGGTATTGTCGCTGTGTCGGTCACTGGCTTCGCCGCTGGATCAGTCGCGCGGCGGGCGGGATCGGCGTTCATGAAAAAGGCTGCCTCTGTACGGCACAGCCGCGGACGGGAGCACCGTTGATGGTAACGCGTACGCCGTGCCGCGGCTCACCAAATGTACCGCCGCGGCTGCTGCGGAACAGCCCGGAAACGGCGAGCTTTTGGGCACGCCGCTTGCCTTGTTACCCCCTACGAAGCACCAGCGCCGAGGGCGCTCACGGTGACTCTAAACACGCACGCGACTCTTTCCACGGAGAAGCCAAAATGGACAAGGATCTGACGCAGCGCGGCCTGGAAAACGAAGCCAAGGGCAAGGCGCGCGAAGCCAAGGGCGCGATTCGCGACAACGTCGGCGAAGCGACCGGCAACGAGAGCCAGGAGTTCAAGGGCAAGGCCGAGCGAGTCGCTGGCAAGGTGCAGCAGAAGGTCGGTGAAGCCGAGCGGAAGCTCGACAAGAAGATCTGACCGTTCCGCAGTGCACGCGACGGGCGGTGGAGCACATGCTCCACCGCCCGTTCGTTTTGCGCGACAGTGCGTAGTGCAGCACGGACAGGATCTCCTAACGGCACGCTCATCAACCCGTAATCCGCTCAACACGCCAGACTAACCTGGCGCGCTTATCGTCCCGGTGGGGTCTGGGTCACAACACTCACCGGAGTGCGCGATGCTCGAACAGCTGCTGGAGACCGGCACTCGCCGGAGGAATTCGGCCTGGGGTGGAACGACGAGCGTCGTCGTGCACGTCGCGATCATCCTGCTCGTCGTCTACGCGACCGCCCACTCGGCACCACGACGCAACATCGTTCGCGCTGGGCCGATCATCACCCGCCTCACCCCGCCACCCGCCGACGCGCCTGACGGGAACGCCAGCGCGCACGGCGGGCGCACGCGCTCTACCGCATCCAGCAGCACGACACCCCCGCCCATGACTCCGGGGCCGGTCGAGATCTCGATTCCCTCGTTCAGTCCCGACGGTATCCCCGGCACCGACACCACGTTGATCGCCGATATCCGCGGCGGTCGCGGAGGCGGCGCAGAGATTTCAGCGGGCAGCGCGCTCGCCACCGGCGCGACGGTGGACACGCCGGTCCGCGTCCTCGCCGAGCGCTCGCCGGCATACCCTGAAACCCTCCGCGCGGCCGGGATTGGCGGCACGGTGACGGCGCAGTTCGTCGTCGACACCACCGGTCGGGTCGAGATGGCATCGATCCGACTGCTCGCCTCGAGCCACGACCTGTTCGCGCGCGCCGTCACCGCATCGCTCCGCGATGCGCGGTTCACGCCGGGCTTGTTGGGTGGTCGTCGCGTTCGCACGCTGGTCGAGCGCTCCTTCCGCTTCGACATCGCCGCCGTACGCTGATCGTGCTCCCTGGTTAACGGCGAAACCCTAGTGGTGCCTGGCGCGCTCGCTCGAATCGGCCCGGTCGCGGCGGTCGTGGTCGGCCCGCATTGCGGCGAACCGGGCGCGCTGGCTGGCGTCGAGCACCGCGTCGATCCGCCGTGTCGTCAGGTCGCTCACTGCCGTCATCGCGGACTGCACGGGCGCCTGCAGCGAGTCCATCGCGGCGCGCTTCTGGTCGAGGATCGAATCAACCGTCACCCGCTGCGCCGGCGTCAACTCGAGCCGGTCGGAGAAGCGCTTCCGCAGCTCGCCACGGGTGAAGTACCGCGCGCACGCATCGTCATGGCCGAGCACGCGATCCGCGGTGAAGCCGACCACGCCGCCGACGAGCAGGGCGCCGAGCACGAACGCCATCGCCACGCCCCGGGTCGAACGCATCGTCGGCATCAGCGCTCCAGCAGCATTCGGACGGTGACGTCGTAACCCGGCGCGCTCGCCGCGACCGGCGCCGCGGCCGTGAACTGCTCCTCGGCAATCGCGCCGTAGGCAACGGCGGCGTCAGCCGCGCGCTGCTGGGTCAACAGCACCGACGCCGCGGCGAGCAGCAGCGTGGCCGCGATCGCCGCCGGCCGCGTCCAGCTCGCGAGCACGCTCCACGGCGAGCTCCGCTCATCGGCGATCCGCTGCATGATCCGCGACTCGAGATCTTCCCAATACCCCCGCGCCACCCCGGCGCCGTTAGGCGCGAGGAGCGGGCGCAGCGCGTCGCCGATCTCGTGATCGGGGCGGTCGTCCGGAAACTGTAGTTCGTTGCGGCTCATCAGCTGTTCCTCAAGTCATCGAGCGCGCGGCGCATCATCGCGCGCGCGTGGTGCAGGTCGGACCGCGCAGTGCCTTCCGGCATGCCGAGCATGGCGCCGATCTCGGCGTGCCGATAGCCCTCCACATCGTGAAGCACGAGCACCGCGCGCTGTCGCGGCGGCAGTTCGGCGAGCGCATCACTCAACCGCGATTTGAGCTCGGCGCTTTCCGCCGGATCGCGGAAGGGCAGCGCCGCGCTCGCCGGAATTTCCTCGGTGACGCGCACGCGACGGCGCCGCACGAGGTCGAGCGCGGCGTTGGCGACGATGCGCGCCAGCCATGCACCGAACGGATACGTCGAGTCGAAGCGCGCGAGCGCGCGGTACGCGTGGAGGAAGGCGTCCTGCACCGCATCCTCGGCGTCCTCGTGCCCGATCGTGATCGCCCGCGCCACCGCGTACGCGCGCCGCTGGTGCAGGCGAACGAGCGCAGCGAATGCCGCGTCGTCACCCGCTCGTGCCGCCTGCACGAGCGCGCTGTCGTCGCGGCGCGGCTCGATGCTCGGCGCCGCCGGTCGCGGGCGATCGTTCACCGGCCGCGCGCCAATCAGCGCGTCAGCGTTCGGCCGCAGCAGCGCTGGGCGGGCGGTCACTCCCGGTTCCTCGTCACCCCGCATATACGCACCGCGTCGCAGCCGCGTTGAGCGGCTGTCCACTGAGTCGGCGGCGCGCCGGCAGCATCAGGCTTGGACCCCGGCCAGGCCGAGCGCGGGCGCGACCCCGCGCATCGCCTCGATCACGAAGGCGATGTGCTCGTCGAGCGGGACCCCCAGCTCGGCGGCGCCATTGATGACGTCGTCGCGGTTCACCCCGCGTGCGAACGCCTTGTCCTTCATCTTCTTTCGCACCGACGACGCCTCGACATCGTGCACGCTCTTCGTCGGCTTCACCAGCGCGCTCGCCGTGATCAACCCGGTCAACTCGTCAACCGCGAACAGCGCCTTCGCCATCGTCGTCGCACGGGGAGTATCGCAGTACGTCGCGTGGCCGAGGATCGCCTGCAGCACATCCTCCGGATAACCCTTCGACCGGAGAATGCGCACCCCTTCCGCCGGATGCTCCTCGGTCGGCGAGTGCGCGGCATTGGGAAACTTCTCGTAGTCGAAGTCGTGAATGAGCCCGGTCAGCGCCCAGCGCTCCGGATCCTCGCCGAACTTCGTCGCGTACGCACGCATCGCTGCCTCGACCGACAGCATGTGCTTGCGGAGTGAATCGCTCGCGGTGTACTCGTGCACGAGGGCGAGCGCATCGGCGCGGCTGGGCAGTGGAGCGGTCATCAGGCTGTCGTCTTTCGTGAATGGAGTCGGATGAACTGCTAGTGCATCGGGCCGGTCGTTCCGCGCGCCCGGCCCGTCTTGAACAACAGCAGCAGCGGCAATGCGCCGACCAGCGCCAGCCCGCTCAAGATGTAGATCCGCGAGAAGGCGAGCACGCTCGCCTGCCCCGAGATCTGCATGTCGATCACCTTCAGTGCCTGCAGCTTCGCCGTCGCCATGTCGGCGCCGCGCGAGGCCATGCTCCGTGCCATCAGGTCGATCCGGCTGAGCACCGCCGGGTCGGTCGCGACGACGTGCTCAGTGAGCATCGCCTTGTTCGTCTTGATGAAGCGCGCCAGCATCGTCGCCATCAGGGCGATGCCTAACGATCCGCCGAGCTGCCGCGTCAGGTTGAACAGCCCGGTGCCCTGGTGCAATTGCGCGACATCGAGCTCGGCCATCGCCGCGTTTGTCAGCGGGACGAAGATCAACCCGAGACCGACGCCGCGAAAGATCAGCGGCCACCACAGCTCGTCGGTTCCCGAATCGTACGTCATCAGCGACAGCTTGTACATCGCGAGGAAGAACATCAGCGCGCCGGCGACCACCGTGTAGCGGGCGTCGAGCCTCCGCGCGTTGCGCCCGACGACCGCCATCGTGAACGCCGACGCGAGGGCGCCGGGGAGGATCACCTTGCCCGTCTGCCAGGCAGTGAACCCATGCAGCTGCTGGAGGAACACGGGCAGGATGAACACCGAGCCGTAGAGCGCGAAACCGAGCATCGTCGCGAACGACACGCCAGCCGCCAGCTGCCGCGACTTCAGCACCCGGAAATCGATGACCGGCTCGCGCGCCGTCAGCTCGCGCCAGACCAGCCCGACGATCGACAGACCGGCGAGCACCGCCAGCATCGTCACGAACCGCGACTCGAACCAGTCGTACCGCTCGCCGCGCTCGAGCATCCACTGCAGCGACCCGACGCCGACCGTGAGGAGCAGGATCCCGAGGAAGTCGACGTTCGTCCGCCGCTCCTGGTGCCCGGCGTCAGGCACGTACGTCCACGTCATCACCGCCGCGATGATCCCCAGCGGGACGTTGATGTAGAAGATCCACGGCCAGCTGTAGTTGTCGGTGATCCACCCGCCTAACGTCGGGCCGAGCGTCGGCCCGACCATCACCCCCATCCCGAAGATCGCCATCCCGGTGCCCGCTTCCTCGGGGGGAAACGACTCGTAGAGCGTCGATTGCGCGGTCGAGAGCAGCGCACCGCCGCCGATCCCCTGGATCACCCGCCAGAAGATCAGGCTGCCTAACGATCCGGCCGCGCCGCAGAAGAACGAGGCAACGACGAACAGCATGATCGATCCGGTCAGGTACCGCTTCCGCCCGAACAGGGCCGACAGCCAGGCCGACATCGGGATCACGATGACGTTGGCGATGATGTACCCGGTT
>JBKJQR010000188.1:0-13472 GCA_046593895.1 Gemmatimonadaceae bacterium
CTGCAACTCCGCCTCGATACGGCGCGCGATCTCCTCAGATAGTGCCGCCGAACGCGTGTCATCGATGTCCTCGGGCGTCACCACCACACGGATCTCGCGACCCGCCTGGATCGCGTAGACCTTCTCGACCCCACGATAGCTCGACGCGATCTTCTCGAGCCCCTCGAGCCGCTTCACGTACGTTTCGAACGCTTCACGCCGAGGGCCCGGACGCGATCCGGAAATCGCATCCGCTGCCTGAACGAGCACGGAAATCTCGCTCTCATGCGGCACGTCGTCGTGATGCGCGGCGATCGCGTTCACCACCAGCGGATGTTCGCCGTACTTCGTCGCGACCTCGACGCCGAGCTGGACGTGCGTCCCCTCGTGCTCGTGGGTCAGTACCTTGCCGATGTCGTGCAGCAGTGCGCCGCGCTTCGCCATTGCGACGTCCAGCTTGAGCTCGGCCGCCATCGTCGCGGCGAGCCAGGTGACTTCCTTCGAGTGCTGGAGGATGTTCTGCCCGTAGCTCGTCCGCCAATGCATGCGCCCGATCAACTTGATGATCTCCGGATGCAGTCCGTGCACCCCGACTTCGTAGGCGCTGCTCTCTCCCAACTCGACGATCTTCGTCGCGATCTCGCCCTGCGCCTTCTTGACGACCTCCTCGATGCGTCCCGGATGGATGCGACCGTCCGACACCAGCTTCTCGAGGGCAAGCCGCGCAATTTCCCGCCGAATCGGATCGAACGAGCTGACGACCACCGTATCCGGCGTGTCGTCGATGATCACATCCACTCCCGTCGCCAGCTCGAACGCGCGGATGTTCCTGCCCTCACGGCCGATAATCCGGCCCTTCATCTCGTCGTTCGGGAGCGACACCGCGGACACCGTGCTCTCCGCGGTATGCTCGGCCGCGATTCGCTGGATCGCCAGCGCGACGATCTTCTTCGCCTCGCGGTCTGCGTTCTTCCGCGCACTCTCGCGAATCTCGCGAATTCGATTGGCCGCGTCAGCCTGCGCTTCTTCCTCCATCCGTCGCAGCAGCTCCGCCTTTGCTTCCTGCCCGCTCATCCCGGCCAGCTGCTCGAGGCGGTGGCGCTGCTCGCCGACCAGCCGCTCGAGCTCCTGTTCGCGGTCCGCCGTCGCCTTCTCTCGCTTGGCGACATCGCTCACCCGGCGATTGAAGTCGCGATCCCGCTGCTCGAGGACGTCCATCTTGCGGTCGAGGACCGTGTCCTTTTCCTGGAGCCGCTTTTCTTCCGTCTCGATCTCGACGCGTCGGCTGCGAGCATCCTGCTCGAAGACCTCGCGGAGTTTCATGACCTCTTCCTTGCCCGCGAGCACGGCGCCCTTCCGCGACGATTCCGCTTCGCGTTCGGCGTCGCCGACGATGCGTTTCGCCGTCTCTTCCGCGGTAGCTTTCGCCATGGACTGGCGGGCGGTCTCGGCCTTCGTACCAGTCGCTCGTCCGACAAAGAAAGAAGCCGCGGCGGCCACGATTGTGAGGGTGACCAGCGCGGCGATCAGCAGCGTTTCGCTCATGATTCTATCTATATCTCCAGCGCGCCACCCGGCACGCGTCGATGTTAGGGGGCGGCGCTAGCTCTCGCGCGCCCTCTACAGCAGCGCGGCGTGCGGGGCTAACTACTGCCCCCGCTTGAAGCTACGGCCCACCGATGAAGCTACGTCGGCGAGGCGGCTTTTGCTAGACCGACTCCCCCCGTTTGGCAGGCGGTAACAGGCGGCGAATCTCCGCGGCGAGGCTCTGCATCTCGCCCGCCAGCTCGTCGCCTTCTTCCCGAGCGTGAAACAGCTCGTCCGTGATTTTCATCGCCGCGAGAATCGCCGCTTTCTGCGGCTCGACAACGGAGCCTCCGTCGAGGACGGATCGAATCGTTCGATCGACATGCTCGGCGACCGCGCGCGTGAATTCCGCGGACCGCTCCGTCCGAATCGGGTATTCCTCGCCGACGATGGTGACCCGAACGGATCGCTTCACGCTCACTTCTCCCCCTTCGTTGCCTGCTGCCGCACGAACCGGACACGATCCAGCAGCTGTTGGGTGCGCGCGGTCGCGGCGTCGAGCCGCTTGGTCAGCTGGGCGTTTTGCGTCGCCAGTTCGGCCACGTCCGAGGAGCCCGCCCCCGGCGCCGACTCGAGTTCCTTTACGCGCGCTTCGGCGCTCAACGCGCGACGACGAAAGGACGCCAGTTCGTCTTCGAGGTGGCGAACCAGTTGCGCGAGGTCGCGGAACGCGGCGACCTCAGGCCGTGCGCTGACGGATTCCGAGCTCATTCTCCAGGATCTTCAAGAGTTTCTCGCGACGCCCTTCCACTTCCTTGTCGCGTAGAGTGCGTTCCGGATGCCGCAAGGTCAACCGCCAGGCGAGGGATCGTAGTCCGGGTGCGATTCCCTTCCCTCGATACTCGTCGAACAGTGTCAGGCTCTCAAGCAGTTCGCCCGCACCGCGCCTGAGCACGGCCTCCACCGTCCCTGCACCGATTCCCTCGGGAACAAGTAAGGCAAGGTCAAACTCGCTCGCCGGCGTCGTGGCGATCGGGCGATACTCAGTCGTGGCACGAGCGCTCGCCCGTTCCGGGAGCGCATGTGCGTTGGCGCCCGGTGCCGCCACCGGCGCCGATGCAACGGTGCCCAACGTCAGCTCGACGCCGAACGCCGGCGCCGCCCAGACTGGCGCATCGAGTGCGACACGTATCACGCGACCGCGCACTGCGCCGTCGACGCTGATGTTCCAGATCGCGCCGAAGCCAGTGCCACTCGTGAATTCCACCACCGCATCGCCTAACGCGACATGGACTACCGCTTCGGCGAGCGCCTTGGCGTCCCACTCGTCGAAGACCGGAGGCTTGCTCTCGGTGAAATGCGCGGGGCGGCGCGCTCCCATGACCAGGGCGCCGACGCGCGTCTCCTCGACCGGGAGCATCGACTGCCCGGGGGAGAACACGTTCCCAATCTCGAACAGGCGAACATCGCCCTGCATCCGGGTCAGGTTGTATTCAGCGCGCCGCGCAAGCGTATCGAGGAGGTCGCGACGGAGGTACGACTCGTTCTCGGCGAGCGGATTGAGCACCCGCACAAACCCGGCGCCATCGTCGGAGCCGCGGACAAAGGGCATCGGGCGAACTTCATAGAGGCCGGCCGCGATAAGTTCCTCCCGTAGCGCGGCGGCGAGCGTCCATTCGCGCGGCGTCGGCACCGTCGATGGCCTAACGCTCCGCAGTTCCGACGGAAAGGTGTCGTAGCCAACGAGGCGGGCAACCTCTTCGATGAGGTCGATCTCGGCGGTGACGTCGCCGCGCCAGCTCGGGCGCGTGACCAGCAGTTCCTCTTCCCCGGTCAGCATCTCGGTCCCCGGGCTCAGTACCACGGTGAAGCCGATTGCCCCGAGTAGCCGCACGATCTCCCGTGCGGGCACTGGCGCGCCGATCACCTGCCGTACCCGTGGCACCCGCAGCGTCAGCGGTTCCGCTGCGGGTGCGTCGGTCCCGATGTCCGCCGGTGCGCCGTCGATCGAGCCACCAGCGACCGCCGTTATGATTTCGGCGACCCGGTGCAGCGCCTGAGCCGGAAGCTCGGGGTCGATTGTCCGCTCGAAACGATAGCTGGCATCGGTCGACAGACCGAGCGCGCGGCGCGCGGATCGCGTGCGCCGCGGATCGAAGATCGCGACCTCGACGAACAGTTCACGCGTCGCGTCGGTGACTTCGCTTGCGCGACCGCCCATCACCCCGGCGACCGCTTGTGCGCGCGACGCGTCGGCAATGACCGTCGTTCGTTCGTCGAGCGTGCGGGTTACCCCATCGAGCGTCACCAGCACCTCGCCCTTGTGTGCCGCGCGCACGACCACGGTTCCGCCGTCGAGTTTCGCGAGGTCGAACGCATGGATGGGCTGCCCCAGTTCATGCATGACATAATTCGTCGCGTCGACGACGTTGTTGATCGAGCGCACGCCGACCGATTGCAACCGGGCGACCAGCCATTCCGGGCTCGGCGCGACCGCCACGCCCCGGATCACGACCGCCATGTAGCGAGGCGCGAGCGCGGCGTCGTCGACACGGACTTCGACCGTACCGGCCCGCGCATGCGTCGCGCCACGCCCGGCGGTGGGAACGCCCAGCGTGCGGGCGCCGGGAATCGTCGGCAGGGCGAATGGCACGCCTAACGCGGCCGCGACCTCGCGGCCAACACCAAAGTGCGAAAGCAGGTCGGGGCGATTTGGCAGGACGTCGATGACGATCTTCGTATCGCCCGCCGCCACGGCGTCGAGAAACCGGGTGCCGGGAGCCGCATCGCTGGCAAGTTCGAGAATCCCCTCGTGGTTGTCGCCGAGCCCGAGTTCGCGCGCCGAGCAGAGCATCCCGTTCGACCACGCGCCGCGGATCTTTCGCTTGTCGAGCTTCAACCCGCCGGGCATCGTCGTCCCGCTCGGCGCGAACGGATAGAGCGCACCCGCCTTGACGTTAGGCGCGCCGCAGACGACATCGACCAGCTCCGGGCCGCCGGCGTCGACCCTCGTCACCCAGAGGTGATCCGAGTCCGGATGGCGCACTGCCTCGACGACGCGCGCGATCACGATCGGTGCAAGGTCCGCTCGCAATGCAACGATTTCGTCCACCGTCGCCACGCGTTCGGTGATCAGGTCACGGACCTGCGCTGGCGTCAGCGTGTGCGGAACGATTGCGCGCAGCCACTCGTGCGAAACGTTCATCGGGCGATCTGCTCGAGGAATCTGACGTCCGAATCGTACAGGATACGGATGTCGGGAATGCGGTAGCGCTGCAGCGCGATGCGCGCCGGCCCCATGCCGAAAGCCCATCCCGTGTACTTCTCGGCGTCGACGCCGGCCGCGCGCAGAACGTTCGGGTGCACCATTCCCGAACCAAGGATCTCCATCCATCCCGTTCCCTTGCAGCCCGGGCAGCCGACGCCGCCGCAAAGCCGGCACTCGACGTCCATTTCCGCGGACGGTTCGGTGAACGGGAAGTAGCTCGGACGGAAGCGCGTTCGCGCTGCGCCGAAGAATCGCTTGGCGAAATGCGTGAGCGTCGCCTTGAGATCGACGAAGCTCACGCCTTCGTCGATCGCCAGCCCTTCGATCTGCGCGAACATCGGAGCGTGCGACGGATCGAAGAAATCGCGGCGATACGAATTGCCAGGCACCAGAACGCGCACCGGTGGCGCCCAGCGTTGCAGCGTCCGGACCTGGACGGGCGACGTGTGCGTGCGGAGGAGCGTACCGTCGCTGAGGTACAACGTGTCGTGCATGTCCATCGCCGGATGGTCCGCGGGAAAGTTCAGCGAACCGAAGTTGTACCACTCCGTCTCCGCTTCCGGGCCGAGCGCGATGGTGAAGCCGAGCTCGCGGAAGATCTCGACGACTTCGTCGATTACCAGCGTGACGGGATGCTTCGCGCCACGCCACTGCCGACGCGCGGGCATTGTTGCGTCGATCTCCGGTCCAGCAGCCGACGGCGCGAGCGCCGCCTCACGCTCGGCAAGCGCCGACTCGGCGACCGACTTGACTCTGTTCATTTCCGCGCCCGCGACGCGACGCTCGGCGGCGTCGAGTGACGGCAGCGCCTTCATCAGCTCCGTTAGGCGCCCACTCTTGCGGCCGAGCCACGCCGTGCGCGCGGCGGCGATGTCGTCCGCGGTCGAGGCATCGGCGATGGCGCTCAGCGCCTGGGCCTCGAGCTGGCGAGCAGTGGCGAGAAACTCCTGAAGCGTCACGGCAGCGAGACGGGGGGGGAGGTCGGCGTGGGGGAAATACGACGGCGGCGGGACGACCGAAGTCGCTCCGCCGCCGTGCAATCTACTGCGTACTCGAACGGGCTACTACCCGGCGGGCAGCTCCGCTATCGGTAATTACGCCGCGGGAAGCGCCGAGCGTGCCTTGTCGGCCAAGACACCGAACGATTCCGGATCGTGCACCGCGATGTCGGCGAGGATCTTCCGGTCGATCTCGATGCCGGCGAGCTGCAGGCCGCTGATGAACTTCGAGTAGGTCATGTCATGAAGATGGGCCGCCGCGTTGATGCGGACGATCCACAGCCGGCGAAACTCGCGCTTCTTGTTCTTGCGATCGCGATACGCGTAGCGCCAGCCACGCTCCACGGTCTCTTTCGCCGGCTTCCACAGCTTGCTCCGGGCGCCGAACGCGCCGCGGGCCGCCTTCATGATCTGCTTTTTGCGCCGTAGGCGCGCGGGTGTCGATGTTGCGCGAGGCATGGGTGCTCCTTACGCCTGGATCAGGCGCTTGATGTTCTTGATCTCGCCATTCGTCGAGAAGGTGGTCGACCGACGGAGATTGCGCTTCCGCTTCGACGACTTCTTGGTGAGGATATGGCTCTTGCCGGCCTTGTTCCGCTTCACCTTGCCTGTGGCGGTGAGCGAGAACCGCTTCGCGGCGCCCTTGTGGGTCTTCATTTTCGGCATGTTACAGCACCCGATTATTTCGGTGTGAGAATCATCGTCATGGATTTTCCTTCCAGCCGCCCGGCGCTCTCGATCTTCCCGATATCGGCGAGCTCCGTGGCGACCCGGTCGAGCACGAGCTGCCCCAGCTCCGGGTGTGCGACCTGACGGCCGCGAAACATCATGGTCACCTTGACCTTGTTCTTCTCCTCGAGGAAGCGCCGCGCATGGCGGGTCTTCGTATCGAAGTCATGATCATCGATCCCAGGCCGGTACTTGACCTCTTTCAGCTCGATGATGTGCTGCTTCTTCTTGGCGACCCGAGCCTGCTTCGCCATTTCGAACTTGTACTTGCCGTAGTCCATGATCCGGACCACGGGAGGCCGTGCCGTCGCTGCGACTTCAACGAGGTCGAGCCCCAACTCCTCTGCCATGCGAAGCGCGGCGTCCACTTCCAGGATGCCGAGCTGACTTCCGTCCGCGCCGATCACGCGTACTGGCGAGATGCGGATCTGTCGGTTGACGCGAACGCGCTTCGTGGTGTCCTGAATAGCCGTTACCCTCGCAGAGGAGAAAACAAAAACGCGGAATCCCACCGGGGAGTCCGCGTACGGCACACGCCTTTCCCTCGCGGGAAGGCCGCATGATCACGTTGACTCCTGTAGCACACCCCGCGCAGAATTTCGCGAGGGCCAGAGGGTGAGGACGCCGCGAGGCATCCTGCTTAGCTTGTTGTCGGAGCGAAAGTTAGGCGAACGGAGCAGAACAGTCAAGGCGTCGTCGTCGCCGCCAACCGTCAGCCGGCCAGCCCGTAGTTCTTCCCATCGTGGGCGACCTTCCCCCACGCGACCGTCGCGTCGTGCTCGAACACCACCAGCCACTCCTCGCCGACCGCGCGCTCAAGAATCCGGCGCTTGCTCTCGAGCGTGACCAATGGTTCCACGTCGTAGCCCATGATCCACGGCAGGGGCAGATGCGCCGCGGTCGGCACGAGGTCGCCGAGGAAAAGTGCCGCGGCACCGCCAGATTCGATGAGCACACTCTGGTGGAAGGGCACGTGCCCCGGCGATGGGAGCGCGCGGATCCCAGTCGCTATTTCTCGTTCGCCGTCGATCAGCTCCAGGAGTCCCGCATCACGAATCGGAACGAAGTTCGCGGGAAAATAGCTCGCGGCCGTCCGTTCGTTCGTGTGCGTCGCGTATTCGTACTCGCCGCGCTGCACGATGTATCGAGCGTTGGGACAACTCGCCCGAACGACGCCCGCTTCGTCGCGATAGGTGTTACCCCCCGCGTGGTCGAAATGGAGATGCGTGTTGATCACCATCGCCACATCCGCCGGACGTGCGCCGACCGCGGCCAGGCCGTCCTCGAGCGCCGTCCGGCCGCCGGCTCCGCGATTCTCGAGCCCGTAGATGTCGTGGAACTTGTCATTCTCCTTGTTTCCGGCGCCTGTGTCGATCAGGACCAGCCCCGCGGGATGCTCGATGAGGAGACAGCGCATACCTAACGCGATGCGGTTGCGGGCGTCGGCGGCGATCCGCCGCTCCCAGAGCGGCTTCGGCACGACACCGAACATCGCTCCGCCATCGAGCCGCTGTCCGCCGGCCTGGATCGCATGAACCTTGAGCGCGCCTATCGTCAGCGACTGGATCAGCGGAGCGGGAGCGGGCATGGCGTCCTTGGGTGAGCGTTAGGTAAGTGTCGCCTACCGTCGAGCGGCAACGATTACGCCGTGGTGTCGCGGGTGACGGGCATCGGCATCGCCGGCGGGCGAGCCGCGCGCCGACGGGCGCCGCGGTTCCCCGTCAGGCGCTCGAGATGGGACCAGGTCGCGCATTCATGGTCCACCGTGGCCGATCGCAACATCCGGAGCAGGCAATGCGCCGTCGCGAGCGCGTCGCCGCCCGCGCGATGGCGGCCCTCGATGTCCACACCGTAGTGCGACGCCACCCAGTCGAGTGACTTCCGGCGCAGCTGCGGAAGCACCGCCCGCGCCAGCCGCACGGTACAGAGCCGCCGTCCGTCGATTCGGCGCCCGGTCGCCCGCGCCACTTCAGCGGCGACGAACCGCCAGTCGAACGCCGCGTTGTGCGCGACGAAGATCGTGCCTTCCATCCGCGCGAGCAGTTCCGCGCAGACATCGCGGAACTTCGGCGCATCCTTCACCATGTCCCAGCTGATACTGGTCAGCGACGTGATGAACGGTGGAATCGGTCGTTCCGGGTTGACCAGCGTCTGGAACACGTCGTGAACCTGTCCCTGTTCCACCCGCACCGCGGCGATCTCCGTGATCCGATGACCAGCGTTCGGGTTGCCGCCGGTCGTTTCGACATCGACGACCGTATAGCGCAGCGAGTCGAGCCGATCGCTCGCCATGTCGTGTCCAGCCCGGTACCCCGTCGCCTCGACTGCCGGCTCGCCGACGCTGCCCGGCGACGTCGAAACAGCAGCGGTGTCAAGACGCCAGAGCCCGTCGCTGCCTCGCGAAAACTCGTCCCGACCGGCGAATAACGCCGCCGCCATGTGCTCGGCGATCGTCCCCGGAACCGCCGGCAGCTGGCAGACCGACGCGATCAACTGCGCCGCGCCAGCCGGCCCGCTCGCGAGGAAGTCCGCCGCGCGCGAGGCCAGCAGTGATTCTGCCGGACGCGTAGTCAATCCGCCTAACGGCAGCCGATACTGCGTTGCCGCCGGCCCGCTCATGCCCACGGATCGTCGCGCAGCACGGGACAGGTCATGCACCGAGGGCCGCCGCCGCCACGCACGAGCTCCGACCCTTCGAACACGATCACCGCGCGCTCGTCCTCGCCGACCCGGTCACCGCCGGTGAGGAAACTCTCGGCGCTGACGATCCGGAACCCCATCTTCTCCATTTCGCGGAGCGTTCCTTCCGACCGGTGGTACGAGAGGACGACACCGGGACGCATCGCGACGAAGTTGCAGCCGGAGGCCCACTGCTCACGCTCCTGCATGATTCGCCGCGTGCCGCCGCAGAAGATCGGCTCCATCGGCAGGCCGACCGACTGCAGTGCCGCGAACACGTTAGGCAGCTCCTCGACGTGATGCTGCCCCTTGCGCCGGTGGAGGATCCGCAGCCGCTCCGGCCCGATGAAATGCGGTGGGAAGAGGACGCACAGCTCACGGTCCACCTGCGTGAAAATCATGTCGAGATGGATCGCCGTGTTCTCCTTCGGCATGACGACGACGATGACGTCCGTCACACTCGTCTTCTCGAACAGCAGGTCGGTGAGCGTGTCGATCGCCGCCGGGCTCGATCGCTCGCTGAACCCGATCATGACCGTGTCCCGGCGGATCGGATGGACGTCGCCTCCCTCGAGCGTGTAGTTCAAGCGCCGCTCGATCGAGCCATCGTAGAGGATTCCCTTGTTTTGCAGTACTGGATGCGAGAGGAAGAGCGCTTTCATGATAAGCTCCTCCGACCAGCGGATCCCGTAGCGCATCGAGCCGATCAGCACGTGATCTTCCAGCACCATCGCCACATCGCGCGTGAAGAAGAGATTGGGCAGCGCAGGCAGCACGTAGCCATGTTCGTTCAGCGCGGTCGCCAGCGGCCCGGCCTCTTCCTCCCTCCCCTCGATGAGCATCTGCACGAGCGCCTGCGCGGGAAGGTCCGCGATCTCGCGCGCCAGCGGTTCGGAGGGCACGATGTCCATCGTCTCCTTTACCAGGAGGTCGCGTATGTCGCGATTGGCGAGGACATCGGCGAGGAGATCGCGCACCGAGTGCACGTTCGCGAACCGCTCGACGATCGCGACGAAGCGGCGATGCTCGCGGCGCGCTTCTTCATGGTCGATGATGTCGTCGTAGAGATAGTCCTCGCGCGTCGTCGGCGTGACGGCGAGAAGTTCGGGGCCGGGCGTATGGACAAGCACGCTTCTGAGGCGGCCGATTTCCGAGCTGACATGAACTGGCATTGGGCAGCAAGATACCCGGCAGGACACCAAAGGGGCCAGCCCGCGGGCGGCGCGGCCGCGAGTGAGCGCCGTTAGTCCGCTAGCCGCTCGCAGCCGCCTTCACTAACTTGTGAATCAATTCACAAGCCCTCCGCCCGTTGAAACGCATCGCCGATTCCACCGTCCGCCGGCTCTCGCTGTACCTGCGCTTCCTCGAGGACTTCGAGCAGCGCGGCCTCGAGACAATCTCGAGCGAGGAGCTTGCGCGCCGGGGCGGGACGACCTCGGCGCAGGTCCGGAAGGATCTTTCCTTCTTCGGCTCGTTCGGTAAGCGCGGTTTGGGCTACTCGGTCGGCGAGCTGTCCACGCGCATTCGCGAAATCATGGGACTCGCTCGTGAGTGGCGCGTGATCATCGTCGGCGCTGGCAAGATTGGCGCGGCGCTCGCCGAGTACCGCGGTTTCATCCAGCGCGGTTTTCATATCGCCGCGGTTTACGACATTTCGCCGGACAAGATCGGGCGCGTCTGGGATTCGCACGTCATCCGCGACGTCCGGCACCTCGATCGCGACGCTGCCGCGGAACTCCCCGACATCGCGGTGCTCACTGTGCCCGCGGAAGCCGCGCAGGCGACGCTCGATCGCATCGTGCAGGCGGGGATCAAGGCGGTCCTCAACTTCGCCCCGGTTCAACTCCAGGCTCCATCCGACGTGACCGTGCGAACGGTGAACATGGCGATGGAACTCGAGGGACTGTCGTTCGCACTGACGAGCCGCGACGTCTGAGCAGTGGTTGCGGCGAGCTGTCAGAGTGATTCGAGGAGGTCGTCGATCGCCTTGGTTGCAGCGTCAGGCATCGGGGCGCCTGCAACGACACGCTGCAGGATGTCCACTGCCTCCTGCGCCAGATCATCCGGGTGCTTCCGGTCGCTGCTGAACCGAACGATGTGCCCGAGCAGAATCGCCGCGAGGCCGGACCCGTCGCCGTCCTCGCCCGCGTCGTCGCCGTCCTCGAAGCTCGGCACACTTGCCTTCCACGGCTCGTCTGGCTCGGTACTTTCCGTGAGGCGCGCCGCGGGAACCAGCGCGACAAGCCGCCCCTGAATTCCCGGTTCGCCCTCGAACGCGAGCAAACCGACCAGGACCGGCTCTTCGAACAGCTTCAGCGCGACGAGACGTTCGATCGATTCGCCAGGCATCGCGCACCGCGCGACGAGTCGCCCGTCGATCCGTGCCGCGAGACACACCCCGTCCGGCGCGCGGTCGTCGGGTAACGGCGCGACGCTCACCTCGAGCGGCGTCGCAGTCGCAACGAACACCGTGGTCGCGGGCAGCTCATCGTCATCACCGTCCTCGGCGTCGTCCGCGTCCTCAGTGTCATCGCCACCAAAGCTTCCGCTGAATGGCTCCGCGTCGTCGGCATCCAGCTCGTCGTCATCGCCGTCCGCGTCATCTTCGGGATCAGCTTCGTCGTCCGCGCCGTCGAGGTCATCGAAATCGTCGGGCTCCTCGTCCGGCGGAAGCGCTCGTCCCCATAGCATCATGGCCTCTTGGTTCTGGTGCATGTGCGCTGGTGCATCTCTTACGCCGGAGATTGCCCGCGCGTCGCAGAATCCGCAGCAGCTCAGCCGTGTCCCCCGGTGCGCCGCGGTCGCCGTATCAGCGTGCGAGCTTCACACGGCGCTCCGAGCGCCGCGGCGCTGGCGGAGTGCGCTGCGTTGCGCGAACCGGCTTTCTGAGCTTCTTCACTGGCGCTGGCGTCCGCTGCTTCTTTGGTGGTGCGAGGATCGAACCACGGCAGTTGTCAGCACCGCACCGACACTTGTAAAACTGCTCGTCGTCATCGGTGTGCTCGTTCGTCCGTTCGTATTGGTAATCGTAGAGGATCTCCTCGCCCGGGCGGATCGTCCGCAGCGCGTAGATGAAGATCTGCTTTCCCTCGACGACCGCTTCGGCGTTCGGGTCGCACGAGTGGTTGATGAATCGCGCGTCGTTTCCGCCAACTGCCGCGTCGATGATCTCCTTGTCGTCGACGATGAACAAAAATGTGTGGTGCCGCTTCATCTTCTCATCGTCGTACCGGCGGTCGGCTTCATCGTTGTCGATGTGCTCTCCGGTGTATTCGACAATGCGCTGCCCGCGCCGGATCTTCCGTGTCGCAAATGCGCCAAGCCCCTGAATTTCGGATTTCCGCAGCTTGAACGGCTGCTCCTTCACTGTTGCCACGTTGAACTTTCCGGTGTGATTTTTTCTAGACGAATCCGAGTCAGAACTCCGACGCGGACTGAACGCGGCCACGGCACTCACCGAAGCCAATTCGAACGTACCCGTCGCGGACGCACTCACCGCGGATGATTACCTCGTCCCCGTCCTCGAGAAAACTGCGCATCTCGCTACCCACGTCGAGCGGCTCCGCGCCGCGACGGGTCAATTCCAGCATGCAGCCCAGCGAATCGCGCGTCGGGCCGGAGATTGTTCCACTCGCGAGCAGGTCGCCGGGACGAAGGTTGCATCCATTGCTCGCGTGGTGCGCCAGCATCTGCGCCATAGTCCAGTACATGTCGGCAAATCGCGCGCGGCTGAGGCGTTGCGGGGCGAGTCCCTGCTCGCGCATTCCCCGCGTGCGCAACCAGACTTCGACGACCGCGTCGATTCCCCCGCGCGCGCTGTCGTCGCCGTCGGCAAGGTATGCAAGTGGTGCCGGATCGCCGTCGGGCCGTGGCGCGGCCGGCGAGCGGAATGGCGCCAGCGCCTCCATGGAGATGACCCACGGAGAGAGCGTGGTCGCGAAGCTCTTCGAGAGGAAGGGCCCGAGCGGCTGGTATTCCCAGCTCTGGATGTCGCGGGCCGACCAGTCGTTCACCAGACAACAGCCGAAGATCTGGTCCGCCGCGTCGCGCATCGTCAGGCGCTCGCCCAGCGGGTTACCCGTTCCGACGAACGCGCCGAGCTCGCACTCGTAGTCGAGCGAGCGACTGGCGCCGAACACAGGCGCCGACTCGTCCGCCGCTTTGCGCTGGCCGAGGGGTCGCCGCACGTCCGCCCCGCTGGCAATTAGCGACGAGGCGCGGCCGTGGTAGCCGATCGGCACATACTTGTAGTTGGGCAGCAGCGGGCTGTCGGGACGGAACATCCGGCCGAC
>JBKJQR010000277.1:0-5739 GCA_046593895.1 Gemmatimonadaceae bacterium
ATGAAGTACCCGGTGCTGTCGTCGGTCTTTCCGCCGGCGATAATCCGCGCGTTCTTCCTTGCGTCGCCGATGTACTCGCTGATCTTGGTGAATGCCTTACGGTCGATCACCGCGCCCATGAAGTTCCGGAAGTCGCGGACGTCGCCGACCTTGATCTCCGCGATCATCGCGGCGCAGCGGTCGCGCACCTCCGGCCAGAGCGACTTCGGCACGTACACCCGGCTCGCGGCAGAGCACTTCTGCCCCTGATACTCGAACCCGCCGCGCACGATGCCAACGGCCACCGCGGCGGGATCGGCGCTCGGATGCGCGACGATGAAGTCCTTGCCCCCGGTCTCGCCGACGATGCGCGGATACGAGCGATAGCTCGCCATGTTGCCGCCGATCGTCTTCCACATGTTGTTGAACACTGCCGTGCTGCCGGTGAAGTGCACGCCGGCAAGGTCTCGATGCGAGAGCACCGTGTCGCTGATCATCGCTGCGTCCCCGGGGACGAAGTTGATCACCCCCGGCGGTAGCCCCGCTTCCTCGAGGATCTTCAGCGTGTACCACGCGCTCAGCATTGCCGTCCCCGCGGGCTTCCACACCACGGTGTTGCCCATCAGCGCCGGCGCGGTGGGAAGATTCCCGCCGATCGCGGTGAAGTTGAAGGGCGTCACCGCGTAGACGAATCCCTCGAGCGGGCGATAGTCGAGCGTGTTCCAGACGCCGGGCGAGTTGATCGGCTGCTCGTGATACAGGTCCTGCGCGAAGCCGACGTTGAAGCGCCAGAAGTCGATCAGTTCACACGCGCTGTCAATCTCGGCCTGGTACGCGGTCTTCGACTGGCCGAGCATCGTCGCGGCATTCAGCGTTGCGCGTCTCGTCGTCGAGAGCAGTTCCGCCGCGCGGAGAAAGACCGCCGCGCGATCTTCCCAGCTCCACGCAGCCCACTCGCGATGCGCCGCGCGCGCCGCGTCGATCGCCTGGCCCACATGTTCGCGCGACGCCTTGTGCCAATCGGCAAGCACGTGCTGGTGGGCGTGTGGCATCGTCGTCTGCGCGAGCTCACCGGTGCGAATCTCCTTGCCGCCGATCACGAGCGGGATCTCGATACGCTCGGCGCTCATCGACGCGAGCCGCTCCTTGAGGGCCGCACGCTCGGGTGAGCCAGGCGCGTACGACCGCACCGTCTCGTTCACCGGCGGTGGCACACGTCGCACACCAGCGAACGCGCCGAGGCCTGTGCCCGGCGCGCTGTCAGCGAGCGGCGTGTCGTTGGCGGCGGCGCCCGCCGAGCGGGTAGCGGTCTTGGGAACGGTCGGTGCGGACATGGAAGCCTCGTCGGGCGATGAAAAACCTTTCCCTAAGACTACGCCCTGTGGCTCGCGATGTGAACCGCATCAACCACCGAGAACCGCCGTGGCAGTCGCGGGGTCGCGGTCGCGGGCGTGCCATTGCGACGATTGCGCGTTGTGCACGATCGTTCCGCTTGGCGTGCACCACAGCAGTTCGAGCCTGGCGTCCCGAGCTTTCTCGCCACGGCAGTTCTCGGTGGTTCGACTGCTGTTGCCGATCGCGTTGAAGTTGGAGTTGAACTGCATCAACCACCGAGAACCGCCGTGGCAGTCGCGGGGTCGCGGTCGCGGGCCAGTCATTCAAGAAGTTGGCGTAGTGCAGGATCATTCCGCTTGGCGTGCACCACAGCAGTTCGAGCCCGGCGTCCCGAGCTTTCTCGGCGCGGCAGTTGTCGGTGGTTCAACTGCTGTTGCCGATCGCATCGAAGTTGGAGTTGAACTGCATCCACCACCGAGAACCGCCGTGGCAGTCGCGGGGTCGCGGTCGCGGGCCAGTCATCAAGAAATTGGCGTTGTGCAGGATCATCCGCTTGCTGTGCACCACAGCAGTTCGAGCCCGGCGTCCCGAGCTTTCTCCGCGCGGCAGTTCTCGGTGGTTCAACTGCTGTTGTCGATCGCGTTGCCGCGAACAGCAGCTGCAAGCAGTGACCAGCTAGCGATTAGCTTACCGCGATGCAAATGACACAGTCGCTCAACGCTAACGACTGATGGCGAAGAACTCGTGCGCGATCGCGATCGCGATCGCAACTGTCGCCGCGTGCAGCGCGCAGTCCCCACTCGACTGGGACGCGGCAGTCACCGCGAATGGCGGCTCGCTGCCGGGGCGACTCGTGATCGAACGCAGCGCGGCAGCGTTCAGGAGCGACACCGGCACGCTGGTCGCGCCCTTGATGCCCGGTGCATGCGCGGGGAGCGCGCGCGTCGCGCTCGTTGGCGGGGGCGGCGCCGAGCGGTATGTCACGTGGTGGTCGCCACGCAGCGACTCGAGCACGGCGCTCGTGCTCGCACGCAGCGTCGATGGCGGCGTGAGCTGGAGTGCACCCGAGCCGGTGGATACCGCCGACCACTCGCTCACCGGCTGCAAACGACCAGCGCCGGCGATCGTCGCGGATTCGGCCAGCGCTTATGTGCACGTGGCGTACGCCATGCGAGACGTGGAGGGCGCCGGGGTATTCTTTTCGCACTCGATGGCGCGCGGGCAGATGTTTCACTCACCAGTCACCATCGTGTATGGCGAACGACTCGTCGACGTCGCGATCGCGGCGCGCGGCGATACCGTCGCCGTCGTCTATGTCGATCCGAGCGCGGAGCATCCGTCGCTCGGGTTGGCGCTGTCGCACACTATGGGACACATCTTCGAGCAGCGGCTGAGCGTACCGGCGACGACTGATGCGGGAGAGCCTGCAATCGCCATCGCGCCGGGGAAGCTTGCTGTCGCCTGGGTGCGTCGGGCGAATGGGGGTGCAGGAGCGATCATCACACGAGTCGCCCGCTTCGCGCACGTCGCCTGGTAATCGATCACACGGAATAAGCTCGACACCGAGGAGCGCATGAGCACGAGATTTTTCGGCGCACACACCGTCGACAACGGTGGGATCGACATGGCGGTGAAGCGCGCGGCGGCATCGGGGATGACCGCGCTGCAGATCTTCACCGCGGTGCCGAAGTTCTACAACGAGAAGATCGGTGTTCGCCCCGAGAGGGCGGAACGGTTTCGCGATGCGCTCAAGACATCGAAGATTCCGCCGCGGAACACGATCGCCCACGCGGCGTATGTGCTCAACGTCGCGACGCCGGACGAGGAGAAGTGGGCGCGCGCCAACAACGGACTCACGAAGGAGCTCGAGCGCGCGACCACCCTCGGACTCGGCGCCGTCTGCTTTCACCCGGGCGCGGCGACCGATGGCGACCGTGAGGCAGGAGCGCGACGCGTCGGCAAGGCGATCACCAACGCGCTACGCGCCGTCGAGGGGAGCACCAGGCTGCTGATCGAGAACACGGCCGGTGCAGGGAACTCGATCGGGCGCGCGCCGGGGGAGATTGCGGCGATGCTCGCCGTGATTCCCGATGAGTTGCGCGATCGCACGGGATACGGACTCGACACCTGCCACCTCTTCGCCGCCGGCTACGATCTCACCTTCGGCCCCGATGCGGCGACGCTCGTGCTCGACGAGTTCGAGGAAGCGACCGGGCGCGCGCCGTCGTTCTTCCACCTGAACGACAGCCAGGGTGCACTGGGAACGCACGTCGATCGCCACGTGCTCATCGGTGACGGCGCGATCGGCAAGGAGGCATTCGGCTGGCTGCTCGCCGATCGTCGCACGGCGGGAATTCCCCTCGTGCTCGAGACACCGCAACAGAATTACGACGTCGCAGAAGACGACGCGAGTCCCGATCCATACGATGAAAAAATGATCCGCCTGCTCGAAACATTGGCCGGGAGTTGACCGTCTCTTGCCTCGTGGAATCGTCACGGAGGCGCTTCCACCCCGGGGGAATTGACGCGGCTATCCCGGAGAATCTGCCTGTGTGTGTCGTTTCTCACAGGGGAAAACCGAGATTCTCCTATGGGAAATTACAATTTTCCCTATTGCGTCTCGCGTGAGGCGGTATAGTTTGGGCGCGTCGGACAAGTAATTCCGCTGGAGAAAACGCACTCCGATCATCACCAAGGAGACTACGCATGGCAGCCAAGAAGAAGGCCGCGAAGAAGGGCGGCGCCAAGAAGAGAGGCGCGAAGAAGGGTGGCGCGAAGAAGGGCGGCGCGAAGAAGGCGACGCGCAAGGTCGCGAAGAAGAAGCGCAGCGGCGCGAAGCGCACCCCGAACGCGGCGTTCATGAAGCCAATGCAGCCGAGCGAGCAGCTCCAGAGCATTGTCGGCAGCAGCCCGATGCCGCGGACCGAGATTACGAAGAAGCTCTGGCATTACATCAAGCGGAAAAACCTGCAGGATCCCAAGAACCGCCGCATGATCAACGCCGACGAGAACCTCCGCCCGATCTTCAAGAAGGATCAGGTGTCGATGTTCGACATGACGAAGCTCGTCAACAAGCACCTGTCGTAACCCGATCGGGCTGTCATAGGCAGCCGGTACCGGAACGCTTTCGAGCGACTCCCACAGAGGGGTGCGGCCACGCCGGCGCACCCCTTCGTCGTGCCCGTGTGTAAGTTCTCTCGTCCCCGCTGCGGCGGGATCGCCTCTTCCTCAGTCTCGCTTCTCACCTCCCACGTGGCTCCGCGCAAACGTACCCCCGCATCCGGCAAGCCGAAGAACACCGTCGCACAGGCGCGCGCTGGCAAGAGTGCGTCGTCGGGGCGCAGCTGGGAATCCTTCAAGTCGCTGGTCGCACTCATCGCGATCTTCCTCGCGATCCGCGCGTTCGTGATCGAGGCGTATCGCATTCCCTCGGGGAGCATGGTGCCGAGCCTCCTCGTCGGCGACTGGCTGTTCGTCAACAAGTTCATCTACGGTCCGACGATCCCGTTCACCGGGCATCCGATTCGCATCCGCATCCCCGGCACGCCGATCCGCTTCTATCGCGACCCGCATCGCGGCGACATCGTCGTCTTCCAGTCACCACCGCAGGTCGACCAGCCCGAAGATCCGACGCCGACGCTCGTCAAGCGGCTGATCGGGATGCCGGGCGACACGATCTTCATGCGCAAGGGACTGGTTTACGTCAACGGGATGCCGCAGCGACAGGGCTACGGCGCGCACGAGCCGGCGCCCGAGGGCGCGGGCGCATCGTACGATCCGCTGTTCGACTGGCAGCATCGCGTCGAGGTGAAGGGCTCGCGGTTCGGCGCGCCCCCGGTGCGGCCGACGCACGATGACTGGGGACCGCTGCTCATCCCGGAGAGTCGCTACATGATGATGGGCGACAATCGCTACAACTCGAAGGACAGCCGCTACTGGGGTTTCGTGCCGCGCAACAACGTGCGCGGGCAGCCGATCTTCGTCTACTACTCCTACGATCCCGAGTGCGGCTCGGGGGTCTGCCCGCTCACCGACATCCGCTGGTCGCGCCTCGGGCACCTCATCCGGTGACCTGCCTAACGCGCGCCTGCCTGACGGTGCCGCGCTGAGCGCGACCGCCGCTGTTCCCGGCCGGTCGTCGGGCGCGCAACTCGTCCGCGGGCTCGGGCTCATCGGCACCGTGGCGCTGGTCGTCGGCAACATGGTCGGGACGTCGATCTACACGCTCCCGGCGTCGCTCGCCAAGGCGACCGGCCCCTTCGGCCTCGTCGCGTGGGCGTTCGTCGCCTTCGGCTATCTCTTCGTCGCCCTCGTCTACTCGCGGCTGGGAACGCGCTTCCCGCGCACCGGCGGACCGTATGTCTACGCCCGCCACGCCTTCGGCGACCTGACCGGTTTCATAACGGCCTGGTCCTACTGGCTGAG
>JBKJQR010000155.1:0-8830 GCA_046593895.1 Gemmatimonadaceae bacterium
CGGCGCGCTGAAGGACATCTCTGCCATCGACCTGACTGTCTTCGCGGCGAAGGCGGCACTCGAGCGCGCTGGCGTCGACGTTGCCGAAGATGGCGTGCTGCATCTCCGTTCCGGCGACGCCAGCGCGCTCGAGTGCCGCCTTCGCCGCGAAGACAGTCAGGTCGATGGCAGCGATGTCCTTCAGCGCGCCGCCATAACTTCCGAACGGCGTTCGCACGGCGGAGAGAAAGACGATGTCGGTGTTCGAGCGCTGAGTTCCCATTCTATCTCCGAGTGAACCGCTGGACCGTCGACGAGTGGAACGGCGCGATCAGTGCTTGACGGATGTGTCAGGTGATGCGACCGGCGTGGCCGCAACCGGCACGGCCGCGCGTGCCGCGGCCGAGTCGCGGGCGATCACACCGACATGCGAGAGCGAATAGGCGTACACCGCCAAGCGATGAATGGCCGTCGAATCGAGCTGGTTTCCGAACGCCGGCATCCGTGCGCTGCCCGCCCGGGGAACAGCGACGCCGTCACGAATCACCGCCGCTATTCCCGGCACGGAACCGTCGGTATCGAGCCACACGCTGTCGCGCAGGCTGGGGCCGAGGCTCGGGCTTCCGGCGCCGCGTGGACCGTGACACGACAGGCAGCGACCGCGGGAATTCTGGTAGAGGGAATCACCGATCGCACTGTCAACGGCGACGAGGAGCAGCGCAACAGTGTCGCGCGCGGGAGCTGCCGCAGTGTCCAGCGGCGGAGTTACCACGGTGACCGGGAGCGCAGAGTCGCGAGCCTGGAGCGCGCTGTCGGTGACCGTCGCGAATGCGGTGTCCGCGGTGCGATCGGCATGATCGCCGCCGCGACAGTTGACAAGGAACAGAATCGCGAGCGTCGCCCCACCGAGCGCCGCAGATGGCCTGCGATGCCGGGTCCTGCCTAACGTCAAACCCATCAGCCGCCCGAGACGCCGCGGCCGCAGGTCGTGCAGAATTTCCAGCCGACTTCGAGCTCGGTGTTGCAGGCCGGGCAGTGTTGCACCGTCAGGTTCTGTCCGCAATGCGGGCAGTAGGTGAGGCGCCGACCGGCGGGAAGCGCGCCGCTGCAGTAGCGGCATCGCCCACCGAGCGCTTCGGCGGTCGTCGAGCGGGGAGGTGCGCTCATCGTCTGTTGCAGGCTGGGATTCGTGACCGGTACGTGTGCCGGTGCCGCGGATGGCGCGGCGGGAGGAGCGTAAGGCACCGATGCAGCAGCGGGCGGCGCGGCCGGTGGCGCGACTGGAACGGATGGGCGCGGCGCGGCGACCGGTGCCGCGGGCGGCTGAACCGTACGAGCCGGAGCGCTGCTGCCCTGGTCCATCCGGCGAAGCGCATCAGCGGCGAGTTCGACATGGGATTGCGCGTACGGACGGAACGCGCCCGGATCCGGATTCGCCGTCGCCAGCTCGCGACGCAATGCGTCCTGCATCTCGGCGTCGCCGATGACATAACCCCGTTCGCCCGAGAGGAGCCGGAGCAGCGCCATCTCGTAGTCGGAATTCGTGTCCATCCCGAGCGCGCGCCGATGCAGGCGGTAGGGGAGGATCGATTGATAAATGTCGGCGACCTCGAAGGGGCGCGCGAGCAGTTCGGGCTCGTGGGCCTTCATCGCGTCGACCAGCAGGCGATAGAGTCGGTCTAGCTCGTCCATGTTCTCGATGCGGGAGTCAGTCGGAAGCGTCCTGAAATGGCGCGTAAGTGACTGTCTTCCGCAAGGCCCATGCGTGGCGGCGCGTGAGGCACAGAAAAGCAAAACGACACGCGACGCATGCGAGCGCCGCGTGTCGCGGATTACAAACTACGTCCGGCGCTCGCGCGCCGGACGCTAGCGGATGGATTCCGTGCGCTTGTCGATGTCGTTGCTCATCCGATCGCGATTCTTGCCGCCTACCTTGTCGACGGTGCGTTCCACGATGTTTTTCGTGTGGTGCCTGGCGTCATCGTATCCGTAGAAGTAGCCGATCGAGATGCCGAGGACGAGAAAGAGCAGTGCGAGCTTCATTGCAGTCGAGGATGGGGGATGGGGCGCGTGCGGCCGATTGGCTCAGGCGACGCATTGCGTCGCGGTGCACCGCTGAACCGACCATCAATGAGACGCCCGTTCCGCAGTCGCGGTAACGCGGTCGATCGACGCCCGGCGCAGTGCCTGGGTCAGCCCTTGGGAATGGCGCGCGCGGCGCGAAATCCAGTCGGCGGGAACGGCGTCGGGGCGCGAACCTTTCCCTTCGCGGTTTTCGCCGCGAGCCATTCGTCAAACCCCGACTCGGCCGCGCCGGACGACATCGTCAGCTCGCGCGCCGCGCGGATTGCGATGTCGTTCGCGTACTCGTTCTGCGCGTGACCGTCGTGACCGCGCACCCAGACCCACTGCACATCGTGCGCACGGACCGCATCCGCTGCCTCGCGCCAGAGCTCGAGGTTCTCGATCGCGCCGCCCTTCCGCGTCCATCCGCGCGCGATCCATCCGGGGAGCCACTCGGTCATCCCCTTCACGATGTAGTTCGAGTCGGTCGTGAACACGACGCGTTGCTTGCGTCCTTTCGCGCCGAGAATCCGGAACGCCTCGATCACCGAGCAGAGCGCCATCCGGTTGTTGGTCGTCGCCGGATCGGAGACCCAGAAGTCGAAACGCGCCAGTTTCCCGGTCGAGGCACGCACGCACTCGATCAGTCCGGCCGCACCACCGGGATTGTCGCCCTCGCGACCGTTGCCGAGGCAGCTCTCGTCCGCGTAGACCGCAATCAGCGCGTCGCTTCCGTTGATCACGGCCGGCGCTGCACCGTTCCCGGAGCTCAACGCACGACCTCGATCGTGTCGACCTCATCGATGTAGAGGATCATCGCGTGACCGGTCGACGGATGCGTCGCGTCGATCGCCTCGCGCCCGCCAGCGATGCGCAGCCGCTGCGGGATGACGAGGTATTCGGTCCCGCGTCGCCAGACCGCAATTCGCGATCGATTCGTCACCGCTCGTTCGAGAGCGTCGTACTGTTCGTGGGTCAGCTGCGCCATGGACCAATTCTAACCCCAGCGACCGGCGAGGGCTGAACTTCCCGCCTCAGCCCGCAGCAAATGCGAGCGCCATCCGCGTGAGCACCGCGGTCGCGGCGTCGATTTCGGCGACGGGAACCCATTCTTCGGCGGAGTGCGCGAGCCGGATGTCTCCCGGCCCGAAGCAGATGGCCGGAATGCCCGCCGCATTCAGGATCGCCGCGTCGGTCCACGCACTCATCCCGGCGACTTGCGGCACGATCCCTTCCGCAACGATCGCGCTGCGCAGCTGGCGCACGACCGGCGCGTCCACGGCAACATCGCTCGGGCCCTGCGCGAAGATGACACGCACCGACGCATCGAACGTCGGGCGCCGCGCGGTGATCCGGGCGAATGCGTCCGTCACTTCAGCGACGACCGAATCGGCGTCCTCGCCGGGAACGGTCCGCCGCTCGAGCGACAACGTGCAGCGGTCGGGATAGGTGGACAAGCCGATGCCGCCGTGGACGAGCGACGCGTGCAGCGACGCGTGACCAAGCAGTGGATGCGTCCGCGTCACGAGCACCGTCTCCTCGAACGCATCAAGATCGGCGAGCAGCAAGCCAGCATGGCGAATGGCGTCGATGCCGAGATCATAACGGCTGCCGTGAGCGGCTCTCCCGTGCACTTCGATCTCGAGCCAGACGAAGCCGCGATGCGCCGGCATGATCGCCAGTTGCGTGGGCTCGGTGACGATGGCCGCGTCGGCGCGAACGCCAGCGGCGACGAGCGCTCGTGCGCCGAGGCTGACGTCTTCTTCGTCGATGACCGCCGCTATCACCAACTCGGCGCTGGTCTCCGTCGCCGCGCGCGCGGCCGCTGCACACATCGCGGCGATGCCAGCCTTCATGTCGGCCGCGCCACGCCCGTAGATGCGCCCGTCGCGCAACACGGGATCGAACGGTGCGTGCACCATTCCCTCCGTGCCGACGACGTCGAGGTGGCCGTTGAACATCAACACGGGACCGCCGCGGCGGCCGGTGCGGGCGATGACGTTAGGCCGGCCGGGCGCGACCTCCTGCAGCTCGACGGCGAAGCCCCAGTCAGCCAGGACAGCGGCGAGCACGGCAGCCACGGCGCCCTCACCGGCGCCACCGGGACTGATCACCGGATTGCGCGAGTCGACGGCGACCAGTGCGCGCGTCAGGCCGATCGCGTCGCCGCGAGCGAGGCGCGCGTCAGGCAGGGAGCGCCTCGGCGGCGGGGGCGGTGAGGACGGTGAATCCACCGCTGTCGAGCGCGTAGTCGAGCCGAGTCGCAAGGTCACCGATGGCGCGGCGGACCCGGTCCACGTCATCGTCGGCGACGATGGTTATGACGCAGCCACCGCCTGAC
This sequence comes from Gemmatimonadaceae bacterium, assembly GCA_046593895.1. Classification (GTDB taxonomy): domain Bacteria; phylum Gemmatimonadota; class Gemmatimonadetes; order Gemmatimonadales; family Gemmatimonadaceae; genus JABFXC01. Next base: position 4,385 of record JBKJQR010000155.1, read on the forward strand.
GCGCCGAGCGCCTTGCAACCGAGCGCGCCGCTGGCGGACGCGCGCACGAAGATCGCGTCGATCGTGCTGGTGCTGATGCTCGGATGCAACTCGCGCTGCAACGCCCAGTGCGCGCCGACGATGCGGCCGAGGTCATCGACCGAACCGCGGCGCAGCGCATCGGCCGCGGCGATCGCGCACTGCTTCATGCCGTCGAGCAACCCGAGGACCCGTGCGTCGCCCCTGCCTAACGCGTCGACGACGACCTTGATCTGTTGCGCCGAGATCCGCGACTCCCCGGTGAACCAGAGAAGGCAGCGGCGGGTGAGATCGGCGCCGAACTGGCGGTCGATCGTGATCGGCTCGACATCGATGGCGTCGTGGCGGAAGCGCAGGGCGAGGGCGCCGCCGAAAGCGGCCGCGTAGTGGTCCTGGCTCCCGCCGGCGATCCCGAGGTCGGTCCGTTCGGTCGTGCAGCTGCGCTCGGCGAGATCCGCGCGTGGCAGCGACTCGCCACGCCAGGCGGCGAGCGCGCCAGCGAGTGCGACACCAGCCGCGCTTGATCCACCGAGCCCGGCGCCAACCGGGAAATCGTTGTCGAGCGTAACGCGGCCGTCGGTAACCGCAGCTCGCCGACGGGCGGCGGAGATCAATGGAAGATCGGTGTCCTCATCGCCCGGGGCGACGGTCACGGTTGCGTACCGCGTGATCGCGATGTTGCAGACAAACCCCTCGTGCTCCGCGGGGTATGGCGGCACGTCGGTCCATCCGCCGCCGAAGTCGATGCGCGTGGGCGCGCGGGCGACGAGACGCCGCATCACTCAGCTCGAATGGTCGTGGACAATTTTCAGGCGACCGTCCTGCCGGACGATCACGAGCGATGTCGGCCCGCGCGCAACAACGGAATCGCCGCGGGTGAGGACGTACTGCGCAATCACGTTGATCACGCCGGGAGCCAGCGGGTCGACTTCGATGCTCTCGAACGAGAGCGAGTCGTGCCGCGCGCCAGGGGCGAAGCGCGGCGCATAACGTTCGCGAATCGCCGCCGGCCCATGGATCGCGCCGCGGGCCGTGACGTACGTCGTCCGGTCACCGGGCAGGTAATCGGTCATGAACGTATCGAGGTCGCCGCGATTCCAGGCGGCAGCCGAGTGCGCAAACATCGTCGCGACCTCGGTCGCGAGATCGGCGCGGGGCACGACGGGGTCACTGGCGCGGGGGGCACAGCCGGCGAGGGCGGCCGCGAGCACGCCGGCGATGGCGACGGCGGCAGCCGAATGTGGTATGGCAAGTCGCATGAGAGTGAGCCAAGTTTGGGTCACGACACAATAACGCCGCGCCGGGCGAGGCGCAGCTGCATTGCACGAGATGAATCACCATCGACAGCGGGCATGTTCGTTGCCCGCACTCGAGCGCGATGACACAGCTTTCTGAACTGATCGGGAATCGCCGGCTCATTCTCGTCTCGAATCGCGAACCATACGAGCACGTGCGACGTGGCGACCTGGTCGAGATCCGTCGTCCGCCCGGGGGACTCGTCTCGGCGCTCGACCCGCTGATGCGGCGCACGAATGGCGTCTGGGTGGCGTGGGGTTCGGGCGACGCTGACCGCGCGGCTGCTGACGAACACGGACGCGTCGCGGTGCCGCCCGAAGATCCATCGTACACACTGCGCCGCATCTGGCTGAACGACGCGGAGATCGACGGCTACTACCAGGGCTTCGCCAACAGCGCGCTCTGGCCGTTGTGTCACATGCTCGTCCAGCATTTCTATCCGCGCGAGGAGGCGTGGGACAAATATCGCGTCGTGAACGATCGCTTCGCCGCCGCTGTCGCCGAGGAAGCCGGCGAGACGGATGCCGTCGTCTGGATCCAGGACTATCACCTTGCACTCGTGTCGGCGGCCGTTCGCGCGCGGGCGCCACGCGCGCTGATTCACCAGTTCTGGCACATTCCGTTTCCACCGCCTGATTTCTTCCGCATGATGCCGATGGCGATGGGACGTGACGTGCTGCGCGGCATGCTCGGCAACGATCTTCTCGAGTTCCAGACAGAGCGCTCGGTGCGCAACTTCATGGCGTGCGTCAGCGAACTCCTGCCCGCGGCGCGCGTCGACACGAAGCAGCAGCGCGTCATCGTCAAGGATCACACCACTGCGCTGCGCGCCTTCCCAATCAGCATCGACGTCAAGTACTACGAGGATCTGGCGACGACACCGGACGCCGCGGCGGCAGCAGCGGCACTGCGCGCGCGCTTTGCAATCGATGGCCGGCAGCTCGCCGTCTCGGTCGATCGCGTCGATTACACGAAGGGAATTCCCGAGCGACTCCGCGCACTCGACCTGATGTGGGAACGGTTCCCCGATCTTCGTGAGTGTGTGGTGTTCATCCTGGTTGCGACTCCGTCGCGGAGCGATCTCGAGGCCTACCAGTCGCTCGAGCGGGAGGTCGCCGACACCGTCAGGCAGATCAACGAGCGCTATCGGACCGATGGCTGGTTACCGATCGTGCTCATTCCGGAGAACGTCAGCGCGGCGCGGCTGGCGTCGATCTATCGCGCCGCCGACCTCTGCCTCGTCTCGTCGCTGCAGGACGGCATGAACCTCGTCGCGAAGGAATTCATCGCGTGCCAGGTGGACGAGCGGGGATTGCTGCTCCTGTCGCGATTCGCCGGCGCGGCCGAGGAGATCGAGGGAGCGACGCTGATCAATCCATTCAATATCGACGGTCTGGCCGCCGGGCTGCACACTGCCCTCGCTGTTCCGGCGCCGGAGCGGCGGGCGCGAATCGCGGCGATGCGAGAGGACCTGCATGGCGCGACGATCTTCGACTGGCTCGAGGCGATCCTGACGGCGGCGAACCAGCGGCGCGAAGAGAAAGCCGCGGAGCCGGCGCCGACCGCGTGAGCGCCGCCGCCGGCGCCGAGGCGATGGCGCGCGCGCTCGCGGCCGATCCGCGAACGTTAGGCAAGCGGCTGGCGGGCACGCCGCTGCTCGTCCTGCTCGACGTCGATGGCACCCTCGCGCCGATCGCGCCTCGTCCCGAGGACGCGTTCGTTCCTGAGGCGACACGGGATGCGATCGGCGCGCTGGCGCGGGCGCGTGGTGTGCACGTCGCGCTGGTATCGGGACGGGCTGCGCACGACGCGCGGCGAATGGTCGGCGTGCACGGTGTGTGGGCGATCGGAAACCATGGGTTCGATACGATCGCACCGGACGGCGCCTCGATGGTGGATGCCCGTGTCGCGGCGTGGGAGGGGGCGTTGCGCGGGGCGCGTGAATCGGCGGGAGTGATCACGGCTACGGTGCCGGGCGCGCAGGTCGAGGACAAGGGCGCGACGTTGAGCGTCCATTACCGGGCGGTCGCGCCGGGCGACGTGGCTCGGCTCGAGGCCGAGATCCTCAGCGTCGCCGCGGGTGCGGGGCTCCGACTCACTCGCGGACGCAAGGTGATCGAGCTCCGTCCGCCGATCGACGTCGACAAGGGCACGGCGTCAGTCGCGCTCGCCCAGCAACTCGGTGCGATGGCGGAATCCGCGTCGGTGCTCTTCGCTGGCGACGATACGACGGACGAGGATGCGATGACGGCGCTGCGCGAGTCGCACCCGGGCGCGGTGACGATTCACGTCGAGGGCGAAGAGCCGAGGGCGACCCGGGCGGAGTTCAAGGTGGCGTCGCCTGACGAGCTGGGAAAATGGCTCGCCGCCCTCGCGGCGATGCGCGGGGGCGGCGGGTAGCGCCAGCCGACGTGGCCGGCGAGGCGCTGCCTAACGCTTCTTTCCAGCGGGCTTTTTCGCCGGCTTGGCTGACTTCGCAGATTTGGAGGGCGCGCTCTTTGACGCTGGCTTGGACGATTTGGTCGGGGCGCTCTTTGCCGCCGGCCTGGTCGCGCTCTGGGCGCTTTTGCCGGCCGCCTTGGCGAGCGTTTTCGCGACGGACTTCCCGACGAACTTCTCGTGCGGCTTCGGCGCAGCCTGGGCGAGAATGGCGGCCGAGTGGGGGACGGGCGCCTTGAACGACGGCGGCGGAACGACCGGAGCGGGCGGCTTTGGCGGGGCAGCGACTGATGGACGCGGCGCGGGGTGCGGAGTTCCCGGCTTGCGAGTGGAATGCGCTTCCTCGACGTCGCGGAGCAACTTGTCGGCTTCCTCGTTGCGCATCTGGCCGCGGCGGACCATGTACTGAACCAGGTCGCGGGCGCTTTCGATCGCAAACCCGGTCATGCCTGCCGCGGCGTAGATGACGTCCTTCATCGCGCCGGCGACTTTGCTGTGGGCTTCGAGGCTGAGCTGCTGTGCCTTCTCCGTCATCTCGGCGACAGTATCGCGAACATCGGCGCCGCGATGGCCGGGCCCACGTCGCGGCGCGGGGGGAACCACGGCATCGGGCGCGGCGCCGGGAACGCCAGCTACGGCTGGCGCGGGGGCCTCGATCGGCTGCATTTTGATTTCAGCAGTTTGCACTTTATC
>JBKJQR010000288.1:0-9732 GCA_046593895.1 Gemmatimonadaceae bacterium
CGGCCGGCGGCCTACAGGGACGCCAGGGGATTTCCGCCGCCAGGGCCCCGCATCGACAGCTATTCCGGGGCGGATAATCGGCTTTCTGCACGGTCCCCGGATAGCAGCGCACCACTACTCGATCTCGACGTCGCGACGGCCGAGGAACTCGATCGACTGCCGGGTATTGGCCCCGCGCTCGCGCGGCGGATCGTCGCCAACCGCGACAGCCTGGGTCCCTTCGCCTCGCTGGAGGGGCTGGGCCGAGTGAAGGGGATCGGGGACCGGTTGCTGCGATCGATGCAATCGCGCGTAACCTTTTCGGGCCGCACGGCGTCTTATCCCGTCCGGAGCCGATACTACTGACGTTCCTTGCGTCGGTCTGGCCCGGCCGGCAACCCTGCCACTTTCTTGACAGGGGAAAACGCGGGGGCGAGCTTGACGATCCGGCCAGCTGCGGCCGGTCCCGCCTCGCGCGCCGCCGGCACGCCGTCACCGCCAGTCCCCCGCCCGTTCATGGCCGCTCCGGTCGCTACTACAGAACGTCTTGGTGACCTTCTCGTTCGAGAGGGGCTCATCACGCGCGAGCAGCTGGAAAAGGCGCTCCAGGAGCAGCGGCAGAACGGTACCCGCGTGGGCTACAACCTGGTCAAGCTCGGCTTCATCCAGGAGACCGAGCTCACCAAGCAGCTGGCGCGCCAGTATCGGATGCCCGCGGTCGACCTCTCCAAGTTCGAGGTCGATCCGCGCATCGCCAAGCTGATCCCGACCGAACTCGCGACCAAGCATCTCGTCCTTCCGCTCAAGCGCGATGGCCGGACGCTCACGGTCGCGATGGCCGATCCGACCAACCTTGGCGTCATCGACGACCTCAAGTTCATCACGCGGTACGACATCTTTCCGGTCATTGCCGGGGAGTACACGCTCCGCCACGCGATCGAGAAGTACTACGAGTCGTCGGACATGCAGATGTCCGCGCTGCTCAAGGACATCGAGACCGACGACGACAGCGTCGAAGTCGTCGATGACACCGAAGAGGAGATGTCAGCCGCGGCGCTGGCCAGCGCCGTCGATGATGCTCCCGTCGTCAAGCTGCTCAATGCGATCCTGACCGACGCCGTGAAGCGCGGCGCGTCGGACATCCATTTCGAATGTTTCGAGCACGAGCTGCGCGTCCGCTACCGGGTGGACGGCGCGCTCTACGAAGTCATGAAGCCGCCGATGAAGCTGAAGGCGGCGCTCATTTCGCGATTCAAGATCATGGCGCAGCTGAACATCGCCGAGCGCCGCGTGCCGCAGGACGGCCGCATCAAGCTCAAGGTCGGCAACAAGGTCATCGACTATCGCGTCTCGACCCTGCCGACGCTGTTCGGCGAAAAGGTCGTGCTGCGAATTCTCGACAAGGGGAACCTGACGCTCGATCTCGCCAAGTTCGGCATCGAGCCGGCCGCCGAAGAGGCATTGATGGAAGCGATCATGAACCCGTACGGGATGGTGCTCGTCACCGGCCCGACCGGTTCCGGAAAGACGACCACGCTCTATTCGTCGCTGAGCAAGGTCAACACGATCGACGTCAACATCATGACCGCCGAAGATCCCGTCGAGTACAATCTGTACGGGATCAACCAGGTGCTCGTCCGCACCGAGATCGGGATGACCTTCGCCGCCGCGCTGAAGGCGTTCCTTCGGCAGGATCCGAACATCATCATGCTCGGCGAGATCCGCGACCTGGAGACGGGCGGCATCGCGATCAAGGCGGCACTCACCGGCCACCTCGTGCTCTCGACGCTGCACACCAACTCGGCGCCGGAAACGGTGACGCGTCTGATGGACATGGGTCTCGAGCCGTTCAACGTCGCCTCGGCGCTCAACCTGATTCTCGCGCAGCGGCTCGTCCGCCGCATCTGCTCGAACTGCAAGGAAAAGTACGAGCTGACGAAGGAGGAGTACGCCGGCGCGAAGGTCAAGCCGACGACGACCCTCCGCGAGCTCCGGTTCACGGCGCGGGCACTGGCCGACGCAAAGCTCAAGGCGACCAAGGAAGCGGCACCGTTCCTCGGCAACCTGACGCTCGATACGACCATCGGCGAGCTCCCGTTCTTCCGCGGCAAGGGCTGCGACCAGTGCGCGGGCACGGGCCTGAAGGGCCGCCAGGGTCTCTACGAAGTGATGACGATGACCGCCTCGATCCGCAAGCTGGTCATCATGAACGTCGGCGCCGCCGAGATTCGCGATGGCGCCGTCGAGGAAGGGATGCTCACGCTGCGCATGGACGGCTGGCTGAAGGTGCTCAAGGGAATTACGACGTTGGAGCAAGTCGTGCGCGAGACGGCCGCCTAACGATATGCAGCTATTAGCCATTAGCCGTTAGCAGTGAGCAACGGCGTAAACGGCTTAAACGCAGTCGCTCAACGCTAACGGCTAAAGGCGAACGGCCTGCGGTAAACGAAACCCAATCGGTAGAGAGCAATGACAGCACCAGCGACTACAGCGTCTTCAGTCAATCTCCGGATGTTATTGGAGGAGATGATCGAGCGCGACGCGTCCGACCTCCACATCACGGCGGGGGAGCGGCCGAAGCTGCGCATCGACGGTGACATCACGAACTCGAACGTCGAGTACGTGCTGAACCCCAAGGACACGCTGCAGATCGCCTACAGCGTGCTCACCGAAAACCAGAAAAAGCGCTTCGAGCTGGACGACGAACTCGACTTCTCGTTCGGCATCCAGAACCTGGCGCGCTTTCGCGGCAACTGCTTCAAGCAGCGCGGCTGCGTGTCGATGGTCATCCGGCAGATCCCGTTCACCGTCAAGACGTTCGCCGACCTCGGCCTCCCGCCGGTGATCGCGAAGATGGCCGACAAGCCGCGCGGGCTCGTCCTCGTCACCGGCCCGACCGGGTCCGGCAAGAGCACGACGCTCGCCGCGATGATCGACAAGATCAATCGTGAGCGGAAGGGGCATATCATAACGGTCGAGGATCCGATCGAGTTCATCCATCGGCACCAGGGCTGCATCGTCAACCAGCGCGAGGTCGGCACCGACACGAAGAGCTTCAGCAACGCGCTCAAGTACGCGTTGCGCGAAGATCCCGACGTCGTGCTGATCGGCGAGTTGCGTGACCAGGAGACGATCGCCGCCGCGCTGACCATCGCCGAGACGGGTCACCTTGCCTTTGCGACGCTGCACACGAACAGCGCGACGGAAGCGATCAACCGCATCATCGACGTCTTCCCGTCGCACCAGCAGGAGCAGGTTCGCACGCAGCTGCGGTTCGTGCTCGAGGGCATCATCACCCAAACCTTGCTCCCGCGAGCAAAGGGGCGCGGCCGAGTGATGGCGGCGGAGATTCTGGTGATGACGCCGGCGATCCGCGCGCTGATCAAGGACGCAAAGATCGAGCAGATTCCGGGCATGATGCAGGCCGGCAAGAAGTACGGGATGCAGACACTGAACGACTCGCTCTACGCGCTGTACATGGCGCGTGAGGTCACCCTCGACGAGTGCGTGCGCGTCAGCGGCGAGCCGAACGATTTCCTGCGCATGATCGGCCAGCCGCCGATGGACGACGGCATGCCGCCGATTGGCGGTCTGCAGGCGTCACGACCGGGTGTCACCGCTGGGAAACGCTGAACAGCAGCTATTAGCTGTTAGCCGTTAGCGTCAAGCAACGGCGCAACCGAAGTTGACCGCAGTAGCTCAACGCTAACGGCTAAAGGCTAACGGCCGACCGTCACGAGTAGTCCAATCGAGGCACAACGATGGCAACCTTTACTTATACCGCCCGCACTCCACAGGGTGAGCTGAAGACCGCCACCATCGACGCGGCGACGCGCGATGATGTCGTCGCGCAGTTGCGGCGGCAGCGGCTCAATGTCGTCAAGATCGACGAGGCCAGCGGACCGAAAAAGAAGTTCGGCTCGATCAAGGGGCGCGACATCGTCATCTTCACACGGCAGTTCTCGACGATGATCAACGCCGGCCTGCCGCTCGTCCAGGCGCTGGACATTCTCGCCAAGCAGTCCGAAAACCCGGCGCTCAAGGAAGTGACCAAGGCCGTCGTGTTCGACGTCGAGTCGGGCCACACGGTGGCCGACGCCTTCCGCAAGCATCCGAAGGCGTTCGATGATCTCTATGTCAACATGGTCGCCGCTGGCGAGGCGGGTGGTATTCTCGACACGATCCTGATGCGGCTCGCGGTCTTCAAGGAGAAGAACGACGCGTTGATCCGGAAGGTGAAGGGCGCGATGATCTATCCTGGCGTCATCATGAGCGTCGCCGTGATCGCGATCGTCGTGCTGCTCGTCTTCGTCATCCCGACGTTCGCCAGCATGTTCGCCAGTGTCGGTCTCCCGCTCCCGCTGCCGACGCGCATCGTCATCGGCGCGTCGCACTTCCTCAAGGGCTACTGGTGGGCGATCGTCGGCGTGATCGCCGGCCTCGTCTACTCGCTGAAGAACTACTACAAGACGTCGAACGGGCAGTTGACGATCGACCGGCTGCTGCTCAAGGCGCCGGTGCTCGGCGACGTCCTCCGCAAGTCGGCGGTGTCGCGGTTCACCAGAACGTTAGGGACGCTGATCGGTTCGGGTGTGTCGATCCTCGACGGGCTGGAGATCACGGCAAAGACGGCGGGCAACCGCGTCACCAGCGACGCGATCATGGAATCGCGCGCCTCGATTGCCGGTGGTGAAACGATCTCGGCGCCGCTGCAGAAGTCGGCGGTGTTCCCGGCGATGGTGATCTCGATGATCGCGGTCGGCGAACAGACCGGTGGTCTCGACGAGATGCTTTCCAAGATTGCCGACTTCTACGATGAAGAAGTCGACGCGGCGGTGAGCGGGTTGCTCGCCCTGATGGAGCCGATCATGATCGTCTTCCTCGGCGTCATCGTCGGCGGCATGGTCGTGGCGATGTACCTGCCGATCTTCGACATGGTCAACGCTGTTCAGTAGTTGACTGGCTATGACACGGCGACGAGGGACGCGGAAGGATCCGACGAGGGACGAGGGACGAGGGATTGAACGAGGACAAAAACCGAAGGGCGGTCGCGATCGCGGCCGCCTTTCGCTTGTTGGGTGGGCGCGATGACTCGAGCACGGGAGATGATCGATGCGAATAAGAGGAATGCTGGTGCACGCGTTCATTGGCGCGGCGGTGCTGACGGCGGCTCCGGCGTTGCGCGCGCAGGGCGCGCCGGCGAACGTGCCGGTTGCGCGAACGGTCGGGGGCGCGGCTGCTGACAGCGGATATTCCGGCGCCGAGGGCGACTTCATCGTCGGGCGGCGCGTCTACCTCCGATCGACGAGGACGTTCATCGGCACGATCATCGACGCGGATGCGAACAAGCGCTTTCCGGCGGACCGCTATCCGCGAGCGCACATGAAGGCGGTGCTGATCAGGCGTTTTGACGGACCGTTAGGCTGGATACCGATGGAAAGCGTCAGGCGCATTTACGTCACGCGGACGCGGTAGGTCGAGGTGATTGGCACGCTGTTCTCCCTGAACCATTGCGCCCGGGCTGTGGCGCTGCTTGTCGCACTCGGCGCCTGCGCGAAGCAGGCAGACGACCCGCGGATCCAGCTGACCGACGTCGGCTTCGCGCTCCACCTGCCGCCGGCGATGCAGCAGGCGCTCGACTCACTGGCGCCGGGGTTCCGCGCGGTGCGCACGGCATCCTACCGCTCCGACGTCAGCCAGGCGGCTGCGGCCGGCAGCGCTGCGATGCCGGCGCTGTTCGCCGCGATCGGTGACTTCGATCGCGACGGCACCGTCGACGCCGTCGTCGAAGGCACCACCCCCGGCGACTCGGCGCTCCGCGTGATCGCGATCCTCAACGGGTCGAAGCCAACGGCGGTCGAGGTCGCACGCTTCGACGTGTACGATGCCGACGCGGTCGGCACCTATCTCTCGAATCCGACGGCAGGCCACGGTGGCGCGTTCGAGGTGGTGAGCTATCCGGATTCGTCGATGCTGTTCCGCTACGCAAACGGCAGCTTCACGGGCGCGAAGTTCGGGAATTAGCCAGCGCGCCGGGCGACGACCGGCAGCGGGCTCAGAGCTCGGCGCGGAACCAGTAGCAGACGGCGTCAAGGGCGCGGGTGCCTAACGGCCGCCCGGCGACTTCGGCGGCGGTGATCCGGCGAGAGCGCGCCAGATCCGCATCGGAGGCTGCATCCAGCTCGGCGGCGAGGCGTGCGCTCGCGACGACGATCCCGCACTCGGCGTTCAACGAGAAGGAGCGCGGGTCGAAGTTGATCGAGCCGACGAGCAGCACCGCGCCGTCGACCGTCAGTGTCTTGGCGTGCACCATCGCCGGCTGAAATTCGTGGATGGCAACGCCGCTGGCGAGCAGTGCCGGCCAGGCGTGCCGGCTGGCGCGACGGACGAATGGCTTGTCGTGATGCGGCCCGGGGACGATGATCGTGATGTCGACGCCGCGTTCCCGGGCCGCACAGAGCGCGCGGACGAAGGCCGGCGTCGGAACGAAATACGCGTTAGTCACCCGCAGCGTCCGTGACGCGGCGGCGATGCAGGCCAACATGACCCGCTGCGCGGGTGACGCCGTCCCGGCGGGGGTGCTGATGACCGCCGTCGCCGTCATCTCCCCGCTCGACGAAAGCAGCGGATAGTCGCGCTCGTTGAGCAGCAGTTCGCGCGTCGCCTGGTTCCAGTTATCGGTGAACCCCGCCTGAAACGCGCGAACGGCCGGCCCGGTAACCCGAGCGTGGGTGTCGCGCCAATGTGCCGGGCTGTCAGCGTTTCCGAGCCAGAGATCGGCGACTCCGGCGCCCCCTGTAAAAGCTGTCGAACCATCGATCACCAGGATCCGCCGGTGCGTGCGCCGATCGTACCTGGTGAGGTCGAACCAGTGCGCCGCACGGTACCAGGCGAAGCGACAGCCTGCGTCGCGCAACCGCTGGACGAGCGCGGCGTCGAGTTCGTCCGCCGACCCCTCGCTATCGATCAACAGCCGCACGGTGACACCGCGCCGCGCCGCATCGCAGAACGCATCGCCGAAGCGTTCGGCGAGCTCGCCTGACCAGAGAATGTACGAGGAGAAGTGGACCGTTGACCGGCTCTCGCGAATCGCGGCGAGCATCGGCGGGAAGATCTGGTCGCCGTTCTGGTAGAGCGTGACGTCATTCCCGGTGGTGAAGCCCTCGCCCGCTGCCCCGTGCAGGGCGCGCATGAACGCCGACGGATCGCTGCCAACTGCCGGAACACTGTCGACGACATCCTGCTGGTTCGCGACAAAGTTGACGGAGGCCGTAACGTAGAGAAATGCGGCCAGCACCGCGGCGAGTATTCCGCCAGCGATCCAGAGAAAGTATGTCACGAGGTTCGTCAGAAGTTGGCCGTGCGCGCCGCTCTCGTTCGCGGAGCGCACGCGGGCATCAACAATTTAGTGAAAAGGTGCACAAATTTCCGAAAAACTTCCCCTGCGACACGCTTAGCACACGCCCAGATCACGCCGCCGCTCTACCATCGGGCCGAATCGCGACGCCGCCCTCCCGGAGTGCGTCGCGCCACCAGCGCCGTCGCCTCGCGCCGTCGCGCCCCCATGGAGTGAGACATGATGCATCTTCCCCGGCACAGCAGCGCGGCACTCGCCTGCTTCCTGCTCGCCACCGCATGTGGACCCGACTCGCGGCGGACGGTCGCGGGACCGTCCGCCGCCACCGTAAACGCCGAGCGTGAAGAGGCGGGGAGAGCGGACGGCCAATCGACGCTCAACGCCGTCGTCGCCTCGAATGCGCAAATCATCAATTCCGCGTCCAGCCTCGTCCCGCCTGGCGCACCGCTCGCTCCGTTCGTCGAAGCTCGACTCTACGCGATCGCCAACGTCGCGGTCCACGATGCGCTGAACGCCATCGATCCGCGTTTCGCGCGCTACGCCGACAGCGGACCGATCGACCGTGAGGCGAACGCCGCGGCCGCCGCGCTCACCGCGGCGCACGATGCGATCGTCGGCGCAGATCCGGGGGCGGCGAGCAGTACGAACGTCTGGTACGCGACCGCGATGGCGCCCCTCGCTGGTGAAGAAGGTGTCGCTCGCGGCGTCGCCATCGGGCAACGGACCGCGGCGGCAATTCTTGCCCGCCGAGCGAACGATCACACGATTGGCGGCGGCGTTGCACCGTACACGCCGGGTAGCAATCCCGGTGACTACCAGTTCACGTTCCCGTTCAACACGCCGGGGTTCAACTTCTTCGGAACGGGCGGCTTTGCCGACGCGAGCATGTGGGGGTCGACCGTCACGACATTCGTGCTGTCCAGTGGATCGCAGTTCCGCGCCCCGCCGCCTTACGGCGCGGCGTCCAATGCGGCCGCGGTCCTCACGGCCCGCTACACTCAGGATTACAACGAGGTGAAGGCGCTCGGCTGCTCCGGCTGTGCGGCGCGGACCGCGGACCAGAGCGAGATCGCGATCTTCTGGGAGGAAAACTCGCCGACCGGGTGGAACCGCTTCGCCGCGGCCGTGGCGGCCAGCCGCCACCTGAACGCCTGGGACACGGCCCGCCTCTTCGCCGTGTTGCAGTTGGGCGAGTTCGACGCCTACACGACGAGCCTCGAGAGCAAGTACTACTACAATTTCTGGCGCCCGGTCACCGCGGTCGCGCTGGCCGACGCCGATGGGAACCCGGCGACCAGCAGCGTCGCCGGGTGGCAGGTGCTGGCCTTCCCGACGCCGCCGGTGCCCGACTACCCCAGCGCGCATGCGACCGCCGGTGGTGCCGGCGCGGCAGTCATCGAAGCGCTCGTCCCCGGCCGTGGGAGCGCGATCTCGACGACGAGCGGCTCGCTGCCCGCGGTGACGCGCACCTTCGCCTCGCCTAACGCTGCGGCGGTCGAGAACGCGCTGTCGCGGATCTACATCGGGTTCCACTTCCGCCACGCCACCGAGGTCGGAATGGCGCAGGGCCGCACTGTCGGGAGCTACGTGGCGAGCCACGCGCTCCTGCCGTTGCACGGCGACGTCGAGTAGCCTGGCGCGCGCTGCAAACTGTCGATCAACGGGGGACGATGACCATCGTCCCCCGTTGATCATTCACACATCCCCTTGACCAATGGCCGCCGCGGACGCACCGTTGAACGACCGGATTGCCTGCATGAACTCGCCCGACGCGACGACGATGCCCGTACCGCAGACGAACAATCTCACGCTTACGCGCACGACGACCCTCCTCACGAGGGACGGCGCTGCGGACGTATTCGTGTAACGGTCACACGAACTCGGCAACCAGCGCGGTCTCTCCTCCGGAGGACCGCGTTTTCTTTGTCACCACCTCTCGTTCTCTTCATGGCTCCCACAATTCACACCACGACGGTTCATAAATTCGGCGGCGCGGCGCTGGCCGATGCCGATGCCATTCGCCACGCGGCGCGGATCGTCGCGGCGCGGCCGTCAGGCGCGGTCGTCGTAGCGTCGGCCATGAAGGGAGTCACCGACGCCCTGCTCGACATCGCGCTACTGGCCAGCCGGGACGAGCATCAGTCGGCACGGATTGCGAGCGACGTACTGCGGCAGCGTCACCTGGCCACCGGCGCCGAGCTCACGGGCAACGGCACCGCTGGAGCGGCACTCGATGCGGTCGTCGATCGGGAGTTCGACGACCTCGCCACGATCATCGCGCGACTGGGCCGCGCCCATCAGGTGGACAGCGCGACGAGCGACACCGTCGCCGCGCGTGGCGAGCGCATCGCGGCATCGATGCTCGCCGCAGCGCTCGACGTGCTCGGCCTGCGGAC
>JBKJQR010000047.1:0-10446 GCA_046593895.1 Gemmatimonadaceae bacterium
GCGCGCCCGGCAGCAGGCCGCCGTCGCCGCGTTAGGCCTGCTCGCCCTCACCCCCTCGTCGATCGACCAGATTTTCGCCGAGGCCTCGTCGCTCGTCGCGGCAACGTTAGGCACGGAGAGCGTTGCGATCCTCGAGCAATCGAGCGACGGTACCCTCCTCCACCTCCGCGCCGGTCGCGGCTGGAACGAAGGGCTCGTCGGCACCCTCAGCATCCCGACCGGCGTCGGGTCGATGGCCGGTTACACCCTGGTCGCCGGCACCCCGGTCGTCAGCGAAGCGCTGCGCAGCGACGCGCGGTTCGGCCACCTGCCGCGCGTCGCCGAGTATGCGCTGAGCAGCGCCGCCTGCGTCGCCATCGGCGGCGCCGTCGGCCGCCCCTACGGCGTGCTCGGCGCGTACACGAAACAGTCGCGCCGTTTCAACGAGGACGATGTCAACTTCCTCCAGGCGATGTCGAACACGATCGCCGCGGCAATCGAGCGGCGGAGCGCCGAGGAAGCACTGCGCCTGTCGAACGAAACCCTCCGTGCGCTGATCGACTCGTCGCCGATCGGGATCGTCGTGACGTCGATCGACGACGTCGTCAAGCTGTGGAATCCGGCGGCCGAAGCGATGTTCGGAATCTCCGCAGCATCGGTGATCGGACAGCGGTTCCCGGCCGCGCTGAACGGCGAGGACGCCGAGCGCGCGATCCTCGCTGATGCGATCGCCAACGACCGCCCGATCAGCGGCTTCGCCACCCGCCGGCAACGCGCCGACGGGACGCCAATCGAGATCAGCCTCTGGGTCGTGCGCCTGCGCGATGCGGCCGGCCGCCCCGATGCAGTGCTCAGCCTCGTCCTCGATGTCACGCAGCAGCATCTGCTCGAGACGCAGCTCCGCCAGTCGCAGAAGATGGAAGCAGTCGGCCGCCTCGCCGGCGGCGTGGCGCACGACTTCAACAACCTGCTCACCGTCATCCGCGCCAACGCCGACTTCGTGCACGCCGATCTCGCGCCTGACGATGTGCGTCGCGGCGACGTCGAGGAGATCCGCAAGGCCGCCGATCGCGCGGCCGGGCTGACGCGACAACTTCTCGTGTTCAGCCGCCGCGGCGTCGTGCAGCCGAAGGCGCTGTCGCTCAACGATGTCGCGGCCGGAATGGAGCAGATGCTCGGCCGGATGATCGGCGAGGACGTCGTGCTCGCCTCGGTGCTCGCGCCGAAGCTGTCGGCAGTGCGCGCCGACCAGGGCCAGATGGAGCAGGTCCTGCTCAACCTGGTCGTCAACGCCCGCGACGCGATGGCCGACGGCGGGGCGATCACGATCACCACCGAGAACGTCGCGTTAGGCGACGAAGCCGCGGGATGGCCGATGCCGGTCACGCGCGGCGACTACGCCCTGATCACGGTCTCCGATACCGGATCGGGAATGTCCGACGATGTGCAGGCGCACATCTTCGAGCCGTTCTTCACGACGAAGGAGCCGGGCAAGGGCACGGGCCTCGGCTTGTCGACGGTCTACGGCATCGTCGAGCAGATGGAAGGCTCGATCCGCGTGCGCAGCCAGGTCGGGCGCGGGACCTCGTTCGCGATCTACCTTCCGGCGATTCCCGGTACCGTGCCCGAGATCCCCGCCGAGCCGCCGGCGTCCGAGCGGCTGCACTCAGGCGAGACGATTCTCCTCGTCGAGGACGAGCCGGCCGTCAGGCGGCTCGCCCGCCGCGCGCTCGAGTCGCACGGCTTCCGGATCCTCGAGGCCGCGAGCGGGCCCGAGGCACTGGTGCTCTGCGAGAAGCACGGCGACGAGGTCGACCTGCTGCTTACCGACGTCGTCATGCCGCAGATGAGCGGAGTCGAGCTGGCGGCCCGCCTGACGGCGGTCCGCCGCGGGCTGCGCGTGCTCTACATGTCCGGCTATACCGAGGACACGTTAGGCCAGCGCGGCGTGCTCTCGCCGGAGACTGCGTTCCTCAACAAGCCGTTCACGCCGGCATCGCTGAGGGAAGCGGTGCGCGCCGTGCTCGACGTGGCGCGCTGACCGCCTACTTCGCGTCCTCGAACAGCTCGCCCTTTCGCGACTCGACGAGCTCGCGATCGGAGGATGTCGGGTCCCAGAGCGCGAGAATCTTCACCGCCTCGCCCTGCCAGCAATCGAAGGCCTTGCCGACGCCCTTCGGAATCTGGATCTCGTGGCCGTCCTCGAAGCGCAGCATCACGTGCGGATAATCGTTGTTCACGTACTGCTTGCGGAGCTTCTTCGACTCTTTCATCTGTCACTCTCGCTGACGCGGGGTAGGACGATCAGGTGACCACGACTGCTCGACCGGCATGACGCTGCCAGTCGCCGCTCTCGACAATCTCTTCAATCGCGCCGACAGCCAGGTCGAGCTCGGCGTCGGACGTGTAGAAGTGCGGTGCGACGCGAATTCCCGCACCGGGCCTGTAGTCGACAATTATCTCACGCTCGAGCAGGCAGCGCGAGACCTCGTATGCATGCGGAACGTCGAAAGCTACCGTACCGCCGCGCCGGCTGCTCGTCCGTGGCGCTGAAACAGGGTAGCCTCGTGCGTCGGCAAGGGCGATCAGTGCCGCTGTCTGCCGCTCGCTCTTCGCCCGTACCGCACCGATCCCCGCCTCGCGAACGATGCGCGGTCCCTCGGTCGCGGCGTAGAGCGCGGGAATGGCCGGCGTGCCGCCGAGCCAGCGGACGATCCCGGGCGCCGGCGTCATCGTCGGCTCGAAAGCGAAGGGGCGCGCGTGCCCCTGCCATCCGCCGAGCGCCGGTGCCAGGCGCTCGCGGACCGACGGTGCGACGTAGACGAAGCACCCCCCCGGCCCGCCGCAGAGCCACTTGAGGACCCCGCCGGTGAGAAAATCGGCGTCGAGCGCCTTCACATCGACGGGAAGAACCCCCAGCGAGTGATACGCGTCGAGCGCGACGAGCGCGCCGCGCTCGTGCGCGGCGCGAACGATCGGCGCCGGATCGATCACCCACGCCGAGCGAAAGAGCACGTGGGAAATCGCGACCAGCGCTGTACGCTCGTCGATCGCGGCGATGATCGCATCCTCGCCGACGCTGATTCCATCCTCGCTCGGCACGACGACGACGCGCGCGCCGAACTTTGCCGCCAGCGCGTCGGTCACGTAACGCACGGACGGGAAATCGAGCTCGGTCATCACGATCGTGTCGCGGCCAGCGCGAAAGTCGATCGCCGAGAGGATCAGCGCCTGGGCCGCGGTGACGTTAGGCACCATCGCCAGTTCGCCGGCGCCGGCGCCGAGCAGCGGCGCGATCTCGTCGCCGACCATCACCGGCATCTCCCACCAGCCGTTCCCCCACGCCCGCACGCCCTGCTCGGCCCAGCGCCGCGTGTACTCGGCCATGCGTGCCGGAACCGTCCGCGGCATCGCGCCGAGCGAATTGGAGACGAGGTAGGTCGTCCGCTCGAGGATCGGGAACTCGGCGCGCCAGGCAAGCAGCGCATCGGCGGTCGGGTGGCGCACCGCGGTCACGCCGGGGTTTCCCGCTCGGTGATTGGCTGCGGGCGCTGCGACCCCGCCAATCGCGAGATGCCGAACACCACCGAGGCCAGCACGAGGATGAGGCCGACCATCATCCATTCGACCATGGTGATGCTCGACAGCATGAAGACGATGATCGATGCAGCGGTCAGGTGGACGAGTGGCCCACCCGGCAGACGGACCGGCGCCTGTCCGTCGTCGGCACGGACGCCGCGGCGGCGCAGCTCCCAGGCCGCGGCGACGGAGCCGAGATAGAGCAGGAGCAGGGTGAGGTTCGCGATGACCAGCAGCCGCTCGAAGCCGGCGACCAGCGCGATGGCGAAGACGATCGTGGATTGGACGATGATCGCCACCCACGGCGTGCGAAAACGCCGGTGCACCGCCGCCAGCCGTCGCGGGAGAATCCCGTTCTCGCCGAAGGCGAACAGCGCGCGCGGCATCGCCAGCGTCATCCCGCTGACGTTGCCGAACATCGAGATCGAGGCACCGACGATGAGCAGCGTTCGTCCCCAGCCGCCTAACGCGAGAGCGGCCGCTGCGGCGAGCGGGGTGGCGGCGTTCGCGGGATCGTTGAGCGCGGAACCGAGAATCCCCTGGACGACGAACTGGATCGCGATGTAGAGGAGGACGACGCCGATGGTTGCGATCGCCAATGCCCGCGGCACCGTCCGCGACGGGTTGCGCACCTCACCGCTCGGCAGCAGCGCCGCCTCGGCGCCGCCGAAGGCGAAGATCAGCACGATCGACGCGCGGGCGAGCGACGACACGGCAGGGAGTGCCGGGATCGCGATATTGGAGCTACGCACCGCCGGCAGGCCGAAGATGAGGAGCAGGAGCAGTGGCAGCAGCTTGGCGACACTGACGACGCTCACCAGTCGCGTGCCCTGCCGCACTCCGCGGACGTTCACCCAGGTGAATCCGCCAATCATGGCGACGAGCAGCGCCGTCCGCCCGATGGTGCCGCCTAACGCCGGTACACCGGCGGCAACCGTCCCGAGGAACAGCGTCGCCACCACCGCCGTGACGAGCGTCCCCATTACCCAGAGCAGCATCCCCGCGAGAATGCCCGCGAACGGCCCGAATGCGACTTCGATGTACGCGTACTGACCGCCGGTCCGCGAGACCCGGCTCCCAGCCTCCGCGAAGCACATCATGATGAGGCCGACGACGGCGCCGCAGAGGAGATAGGCGACCGGCGCCGCGGGACCGATCAGCTTGTAGCCGACCGCTGGCAGCACGAAGATGCCGCCGCCGACGATGATGTTGACCATGCTCGCTGCGAGCGCCCACACCCCCACCGCGCGGATGAGCGACGGCTGCGTCTCCGACCGCGTCGCCAACCGCGCGCTGGATTCCCCGCTCGTTTCCACCATCGCCATCGCGCTTCGCCTAACGCTTGAACTCGGCGTCCTTCGACCACTGCGGCCACCCCGGCTCGTTGGCCAGCTTGAGCCCGAGCCGGAGCAGGATCTGCGACAGCTGCGTTGCGCCGCTGAGGTCGAATTTCGCGTCGTACTGGTCCGAGGGCTGATGATAGCGATGCTCGGTGTAGTCCTCCTCCTGCGCCGATCCCCACCCCGCCGGATGATCGAGATAGTCGTTGCCCGCACCGAGCGACACCGACGGGATCCCGACCTTCGCGAACGAAAAGTGATCCGACCGGTAGAACGCCCCGCGCTCGGGATGTTCGTCGGGGGACAGCCGCATGCCCATCGGTTTCACCATCGCCGCGATCAGCGGACCGAGTGAACTCTTCGTGTCGCCGAGCACCGTCAGGTCGCGGGTCCGTCCGAGCACGTTTCCGCCGTCGACGTTGATGTTGGCCACGATCTGACGCTTGGGAATTGTCGGGTGCTGGCCGAACCACTCGGAGCCGAGCAACCCGCTCTCCTCCGCAGTAACGAACACGAAGAGCAGCGAGCGCTTCGGCGCCGTGCCACTCGCCGCCGCGCGCGCAACCGCCAGCACATCCGCGACGCCCGACGCGTTGTCCTCGGCGCCGTTGTAGATCGAGTCCCCGTTCACCACCGGCCCGATGCCGAGATGGTCCCAGTGCGCCGAGTAGACGACGTATTCGTTCTTTGCCTTGGCGTCGCGACCGGGAAGCACGCCGACCACGTTCTGCGACTGCAGGTGCGCGACCCTGTTCCGGAAGCTGGCGTCGATCGTGATTCCCGTCGCGACCGGCTTGAAGTCGCGCGTCGCCGCCTGCGCACGCAGCGCGGCGAGGTCGAGGCCGGCCTGCGTGAGCAGCGACGCCGCGGCGCTGTCGGTGATCCAGCCACGGATGCCTAACGGCGCGGGGAGCGACGCATCGCGGGGAAGCATGCGCTGCTCCTTCGCCCACGAGCCGACCACGGTGTGCCACGGATAGCCCGCCCGTTCCGTCGTATGAATGATCAGCGCGCCGGCCGCACCGCGGCGCTCCGCTTCCTCGAACTTGTAGGTCCAGCGCCCGTAATACGTCATCGCCTTGCCGCCGAACAACGCAGGCTCGGTCGCCGGCGCCGGCGGATCGTTGACGAGGATGAGCAGGATCTTCCCCTTGAGGTCCATCCCCTTGAAGTCGTCCCACTTGTGCTCCGGCGCGCTCACGCCGTAGCCCACGAACACCATCTCGCCGCGCATCGCGCTCGAGTCGGCCGCCGAGCCGGCCCACATCACGACATCGTCCGGGTAGCGCAGCGTTGCCGGTGCCTTGCCAGCGGTCGATGCGTGAATCGTCGCCTGCTCGGCGCCGACGATGTCGATCGGTACGTTCTGGAAATAGGAGCCATTCGCGCCCGGCGCGATTCCCGACTCACGCAGTTCCGCGGCGATGTACTCGGCCGCCAATTGGCCGCCCCGGGTTGCCGGCGCGCGTCCCTCGAGCAGGTCCGACGCGAGGAAACGCAGGTGCGCGTCGATCTCGGCCGCGGTGATCGGCGCTGCGGCTCGCGACTGTTGCGCATGTGTTGTGTGCGGAGTCACAAGCAGGACCGCGGCAGCCAGGCCGCTCACGAGTGAGGAGGTCGCGCGCGTCATCGGCGCGATACAGGCGGTAGATCGCATGTCGTTCGGATCCGTCTGGAAGGATTGCGATTCCCGTCGCGGGGCTCGCCCCGCTATCTTAGTGAGTTGGCGCTGGTCGCTGCCAGTCCGACACCCCCTTCGGAGAAACTACATGCGTCGTATCGCTCCCCTGCTCGTCCTTGCCGCTGCGCTCGTCCTGCCGAGCGCCGCACGCGCGCAGAGCTTCTCGACCGAGCCTGCATCGCCCGCACCCGTCGTCACGGCGAGCGTTGAAGCGCCGGCCGGCCCGTCGCTCGACGGTGCGACCGTCGGCATTCGTCACAACGCCGCTGTCGCGACCAACAACGCCGATGTCGGCGCCGCGGTTCACCACGGCGAGCAGTCGACCGTTCTGATGATCGTCGGCGGCGCAACGCTGCTCGCCGGCGCGGTGATCGGCGGCAATGCCGGCACGATCATCATGATCGGTGGTGCGGCGATCGGTATCTACGGGCTGTACCTCTATCTCCAGTAAGAGGCGGCCGGGCACGGCGGGGAGCGGTTCGCTCCCCGCCGCTGCTCGCTCGACGGCGTTTGGAATCTTGCAAGGTGGAAGATGAGCTGCCCGCGCACACGTTCACGCTGACGATTTCGCGCTGAACGAGCCACGCGTTTTCGCGTGAATCGGGTCGTGTTTCGGGGCAAGACTCATCAGTTATAGCGGATGAGTGACCGGTGTCACCGCTCTCTCGGTGACGACCCACCGACCGGCCTCGTCCTTCTTGCATGTATAAGCTGATCAAGCACGATGCGACGAAGAGCGCCGCACGGATCATGGTCGCGGCCGTGTCGAGCGCGGCTGCGCTGGTGTCCGTCCTGAGCTTTGCGCGCACCTACGGGATGCTCGGCAGCGCCGCATCGCACCTGACCGTCGGCGACATCGGCGCCGCCTGGGTCGGCGTCTCGCCGACGAGCGACACGGTGACCGCGGTCGGCGACACCGTGCACCTCGCGGCAACGGTCACTGACAAGAGCGGTAGCGTGCTGGTTGGCGCGTCGCTCCTCTGGAGCAGCGACAACCCCCGCGTCGCGAGTGTCGAGACCGACGGCACCGTGATCGCTCGCGGGACGGGCACGACGACGATCGTCGTCACCGTCGGTGATCGCGTGGCCCGCTCGCGCGTGACGGTGAAGCAGGTCGTGTCCACGGTCCGGCTCAACGGCGATTCGACGATGTCGATCTCCGATGGCGAGCAGGCCCCGCTTGCCGCGCGCGGACTCGATGCGCGGGGCCACGTCGTTGGGCAGCGGCCGGTGATCTGGCAGAGCGCCAACCCCGACATCCTCGCGATCGACACGTTAGGCATCGCCACGGCGCGCATGCCCGGGTCGACCACCGTCGGTGCGACGATCGACGGCGTGACGTCGTACGTGCCGGCCCGCGTGATCGCCGTCCCCTCGGCGATCGAGCTGGTGGCTGGCGGCGAGCAGCGGGCGATTGCCGGCGTCGCCGTCCCGCAGCGCGTTGTCGTCCGTGTCCTCTCGAAGCGCGCTCGCCCGGTGGCCAACGCCTCGGTGCGGTTCCGCGCCGAAGACGGCGCCGGCACCCCCGATCCCTCGGTCGGGAACACCGATTCCGACGGTCGCGTGCGCGCTGCCTGGACGTTAGGCGCAATGCCCGGCCGGCAGCGGCTTTACGTCTCGGTCGATCACGTCGACAGCGCGCTGGTCGTCGTCGCCGAGGCCGAGCCAGTCGCGGCCAACACCCGCGGCGCGCAAATCGGTGCGGCACCGACGGCCACCGTCGGCGCGATTCTCCCCGACCCGATCGGCATCCGCCTCACCGACAGCACCGGCCGCGCACTCTCCGACATCCCGCTCGCCTGGGTGGGCCTCGATGGCGGCAGCGTCAACGGCGCCGCGGCGCGCACCGACAGCCTCGGCGAGGCGCGCGCCCGCTGGACGTTAGGCACGACCGCCGGGCGGCAACGCATCCGCGTCCAGGTCGGCAGCGGCCGCAGCGTACCACCGGTGACCCTGACCGCCGTCGCGACCGCCGGCGCGCCAGCAAAGGCGGCGGTCGCCAGCGGCGATGCGCAGAAGGCGACGGTGAATGCGCTCCTCCGGAGGGCGGTGGTCCTCCACGTCACCGACAACCTGGGCAACCCCGTGCCCGGTGTCCGCGTGTCGATGTCCACCGAGACCGGCACCGTCGGCGACACCGCCGCCGTCACCGACTCCTCCGGCGACGTGGCGGCGCGCTGGACGATGGCGCGCGACGCCGGCCCGCAGCGCCTGACGCTGCACGTGGACGGAATCGAGCATCACGTCGAGGTGATGGCAACTGCGATCCCCGCGTCCGCCGCGAACCTCGCCCTCGTCAGCGAAGCGATGAGCGGCATGACGGGCAAGTCGCTCGGCGCGCCGGTCGTCGCGACGGTCACTGACAGCTACGGCAACCCGGTCGACGACGCTGCGGTGGTTTTCACCGCCCGCGCGGGCGGTGTCTCGCCGTCGCGAATCGTCACCGATTCGCACGGACGCGCGCAGACCCGCTGGACGCTGGGCCACAGCGCGGGCGAACAGGCCCTCGTCGCGGTCGTCCGCGGTCACGACGTGCGCGGGACGCTGACGGTCCAGGCGATTCAGCCGGAACCGAAGGCAAAGCCCGCGGCTTCGTCGAAAGCGCGGTCGAAGCCAGCCGCGAAAAAGAAACACCGCTGACGTCGTTGGGTGAGCTCCACCTCGTGAAAACGACTCCTCGCATCGCACTTGTCCTCGGTGGCGGCGGCCTGAAGGGGTTTGCCCACATCGGCGTGCTGCGCGCGCTCAAGGAGCGTGGCATCGCCCCGGTGCGACTGGCGGGGACGAGCATCGGCGCGTTCATCGCCGCCGCCCATGCGAATGGAATGCCGATCGAGGAGATGCAGGCACGGGCCGAGTCGCTGGCGCGGCGCGATCTCTTCCGCATCGATCACGTCGGCATGGTGCTGCAGCGTGTGCGCACCTCGTCGATCTATCTCGAGGAGCCGCTGCGCGCCCTGTGCGAGTCGGTCGCGCCGAAGGGTACCTTCGCCGAACTCGGCACCGAGCTGCTGGTCAACACCGTCGATGTGGAGCGCGGCACGCAGGTCATCTGGGGGCTGCCCGGACTGATGGACGTTTCGGTCGCCGATGCGGTCTACGCGTCGTGCGCACTGCCCGGAGCCTTCCCTCCGGGGAAGGTCGATGGCCGGATCTGCGTCGACGGCGGCGTAATCGACAACATGCCGACGTCGGTTGCATCGTTAGGCATGGACGCCGTGATCGCGGTCGACGTCGGCAGCTCCGACCTGTCCCCCTCGACCGACGTCACGCGCCGCGGGTTCGGCGCGATCTACATGCGCTCGGCGACGATCATGATGCACGCCCTGCAGGCGTGGCCGTTGAACGGGTGGAGCGGCCCGCCGATGGTGCTCGCCCGTCCGCGCCTCGGTCACGTCGACTGGCTCGGCTTCGGCAACACCCGCGAGGTGATCGAGGAAGGCTATCGCGCAGCGAGCGAAGCGCTCGACAGCCTGCCGCTCGCACTGAGCGAACAGGGCTCGATCTATCCACGGCACCCGGTCGAGATCACCGTCGATCGCGCGCGCTGCGTCGGCTGCACGATCTGCGTCGCACTCGCCCCGCGCACGATGGCGCTCGACAGCGCGGGCAAGGCCTACCCGCTCGACGCCACGCTCGAGTGGACTCCCGCCGACGGCGATTTCGTTCGCCACTGCCCGACCGCCGCGATCACCGTCCGCCGCCTGGACATCAGCGATCCCCACGCCGCGGAGATCCTCGACGTCCCAAAAGCCCCGTCGCCGGCGGAAGCAGCGTAAAAGGAGCTATTAGCCATGAGCCGACTGCGGTTAACGCAGTTCCTCCCTGCTAACGGCTAATGGCTAATGGCTGCAGTTTTGTCGTTGC
>JBKJQR010000096.1:0-4908 GCA_046593895.1 Gemmatimonadaceae bacterium
CTCGGCGTCGACGCTACCGCGACGATCGTCGAATCGAGCGTTACCGTCGGCGATGGCGCGAGGTCGCGGCTGCGCACCCCTTCGATCGACGCGCCATGCACGAACACGATGCGATCCCCGGCCTGCACCGCCCGCGATTTCGCCGAGTGAGTGATGATCGCACTGTCGACGATGCGGGCGTCGGGGGGCCAGAGGTGCCACACCACCGTGTTCTCGGCGCGATCGGCCGCGAGCACGAGCGAACCATCCCCCTGCGGAAGGACGTCGCGTGGGCGGAGCGGGGGCTTGAAGGTCCAGCGCCCAGTCGGCGTGATGCGCGTCACCGTGCCGCTGTCGCTGCTACCGAACACCGCCTGGCCATCGGCCGATGCGAGCGCGGCAAGTTTCGGCTTGCGGCTGATCGTGATCTCCGCCGAGCGGAGGTCGAGTCGAACCAGACTGCCCTTCACGTCGGCGAATACGAGTTGCCCGGCGTCGTCCGCGAACGCGAGGACACGGTCGGGTGCTGGTAGAGGAGTGCCTGACGTCCACGTCGCGGAGTCGAGTCGCGGATACAGATAGGCGCGCGCGATCCCGCCCCCGCGCGCGATGCGCAGAACGACGGGGTCCGGGCCGGAGGCGCGGGTCAGCGAGGGGGCGGCGTCGTGCGTGGCGGGGTCGTCCGGACGGTCCGAACGACCGCAGGCGACGAGCACGAGCGCAAAAGCGAGCAGCGTGCGCACCGACAGAAGCTATTCGCTCCGTAGGGTGTGAACAAGCCGCGACAGGCCTGAAAAACCAGCACCCCGGCGGACCACGAACTGGTCCGCCGGGGTGCTCTGAACAATGACGCCGATCACGTCAGAAATTGGGACCGATCGAGAAGGTCCAGAACGCCTTGTGGTCGATGCTCACCGGCTTCGCGTAGTCCCAACGAAGGATCGCATAGTTGAACAGGTTCACGCGCACGCCGGCACCGTAGCTCCGGTACGGGTAGCGGACGTTCGGTGATGCTTCCGGATCCTTCGGCGCGCGGAGCTGCACCGAATTGCCGCGGCTCCACGCCACGCCCGCGTCGTAGAAGAGCGCACCTTCGATCGGCGGAAGGGCAATCGGCAGGATGCCGAGTTCGAGCCGATTGATCACCGGGAAGCGCAGCTCGGCGTTCGCGACCGCGATCCGGCTCCCGAGCAGGCTCTGTGCGTTGCAATTGGTAGCAACTGAACCAAATGCGCCGCAGCTGTAGGAAAAGAAGTTCTGGCGGTCGTAACCGCGGACATATTGCGGGACGCCGATGTACTTGTATGCGTAACGTTCGTCGCGGCCGACGGTCACGTTCGTCAGGACGCGCGTCGCGACCGTCAGGAAGTTGAAGAGGATCGGATCATAACGGCGGTAGTCGCCGGAATAATCGATCCACCGCCAACTGCCGGTTTGCGGCTCGACCTGGAAGCGATAGCGTCGCCCGGAGATCGGCCCGACGTAGCCGAAAAGTGCATTGTCCGATACCCAGGCCGCGTTCACCGAGTAGTTGTTGATCCCCGGCTGGTTTCGAATGTCGTCGAGATAGAAACCGCTCGCCGCCTGCTGGTTGAAATCGATCAGGCGGTGCACGAACAGCGTCTGTCGATCGATGTTGCTGAAGCCGCCGCCGAACTCGAGCCGCGTGAAGCGGTTCAGTGGATACATCCCGACGCCGAACACCTGGCGGAAGATGAACCGCGTAATCTCCTGCTCCTCGGCCTTGACCGACCCGTCGGCGTTCGCGTCGACCAGCCGGTCACCGGTGAGGAAGTAGTACGGGCTCTGCGAGATACCGGTCGCGTACTGCACGCGATGGCCGTAGTTCGCATACGCCGTGTAGATCTGCGCGTCGCTCAGCCGCCCGTTCACCGCCGCGGCGATCGCCAGGCGGTTGTTGCCCAGGAGGTCGCTGAGGATGATCGTCGTGCCGCCGAACACGCCGCGTCCGTAATTGTTCTGCGAGTAGCCGACACTCGGCCGTGCGATGTAATCCGGCTGAAAGCGGACCTTGTAATCGGTGATCTTGAACGCGGCCGTGTCGGGCAGCGCGAGGTTTGCGCTATCGAGGATCTGGGCGACGGTGACGGGCCGGCGGATGGTCTCGCCGGTGCCACGGGCGACCGCGCCGGACGCGCGCATCGGCGCCGCGCCGCCCCCGCTGCGATACGTCGAGACGCGCGTCGGGTCGGGGGTCGTGTCGACCACCGGCGATGCGGCGACGACGTGCATCGAATCGCGCCGCGCGCTGAAAATCGGGCCGGCAACCGGCGCTGTTTCGACGTAAGGTTCGCGTTTCAGCGCGCGGGGATTGTTCATCCCCCAAATCGTGTAGTCGCCGTCTTCGTAGTACGTGAAGGCGAGCTTGTCGGCGCCGCGAGCCCACGTGATCGCTGGACTGTATTCAGTGAACGCGTTGATCGCGCTCACGACGTTCGTCAACTGATAGTGCTGGCGCGAGTCGAAGTCGTAGAGGAAGAGATTGGAGATGCCGGTGCGATCGGTCAGGTAGATGAGCGACTTGCCGTCGGGCGCCCACTGCGGATTCAGGTTCAACCCGCCCTGGCCCGGCAGCACCGAGACCTGCATCGTCGCGAGATCGAGCGTCGTGATCCGCCACTTGTTGAAGCGGAGCAGCTCGAAGTCGGTGCTCTCCCCGCGGTCGCTGACGAACGCGATCGTCTTTCCGTCGGGCGACCACTGCGGTTGGAGGTCGCCATAACGGTCGGCCGTCAGGCGCCGGAAGTTCTTGCCGTCGGCATCCACCATGTAGAGATCGGTGATGCCGCCCGCATCGCCGCTGACGACGAGCCGCGTGCCGTCCGGCGACCACGACGGACTCGTCACCCCCTCGATGCCGGGGAGTGAAAAGCGTCGGATGACCCGGCGGCGCTTCACGTCGAGCAGGTAGAGCACGTCCTTCCCGGCTCGCTGCGCGGTGAACGCCAGCAGCTTCCCGTCCGGCGAGAAGGAGCTCTGCGAGTAAATGATTCGCAGCTCCTCGTAGTTCGGATCGGTCGTGCTCTTCACGAGGCGCTTGATGCGCTTCCCCGTCTGCGCGTTCGCGAGCCAGAGATCGATGAAGACCTCGCCGCGGAGAAAGCTGCCGTTGGAGAGGAAAGCGATGTTCTTGCCGTCTGGCGAGAGCGCCGGCGCGACGAACACCTGCCCGCCCGTCTTCTTTTCGTTGAGCACGGGCTGCGCGATGCGGCGCGCGCGATCGAGCTGCGTGATGCCAGGAAGAAACCGATCCTGCAATGATTCCTTCCACTCCTGGCTCAGGTCCTCGAGCGTCAAGCCGAGCTCGCGCTTGATTGCGCGCTCGTAACCGATGTTCGGCGACGCGCGGAGAATCTGTCCGATCGTTTCATCGCCCCAGCGTGCGCCGACGTACTCCCAGATCGACTCACCGAAGCGATACGGGAAAAACTTGTCCGGCCGCTCCGTCATCTGCTCGATGCTCGGGATGTTGCCGTTGAGAGCAGCATCGCGCATCCACGAATCGGTGAAGGGGTGATCGGGACCGATCGACAGGTACTCCGCCATTCCTTCCGCGAACCAGAGTGGCATCGGGTTCTGCGACAGCTGCTGCAGACCCCCGCCTGCCTTGCCGCGGGCGAAGATATCGTACTGGAACTCGTGCACCATCTCGTGCGTGAGCACGTGCTCGAAGCTCTTGTAGTCGCCCGTGAACGGAAGAATTACCCGGTGCCGCAGCGGCTCGGTGACACCGCCGACGCCCTCGCCGAGATCGCCGGTGATGTTGTTCTGTCCGAAATCCGAGCGCGACGCGAACAGCACGATTGGCTTCTTTTCGCGGAACTGATAGCCGAGGATTCTCGACAGTCGCGCATACGATCGCTCCGCCATGCGCGCCGCGTCATAGACCGCCGTCTGCTCGCTCGGGTAGTAGTGGATCAGCCAGTGCTCCGTCTCCATCACCTTCCAGTCGAAATGATCGTACTGGACCTGGTTCTGGCCGAAGTATTCCTGGGCCCGCGCTTGCGGGGCAACGAGTGCCAGTCCGAGCGAGACCGCGCTGAGCGCGAGCGCTGGAACCAGACGGAGCCGATGGGTCACGGACTGCCTCCCTGTGCGTCGACTGAAATCACCTCCGCGTCTCCCCACAACCGCTCGAGCTGGTAAAAGCTTCGCAGCGACGGGTGAAACACGTGTACCACGAAATCGAAATAGTCGAGCAGCGCCCAGCGTCCCTGGGTCAGCCCTTCGACATGATGCACCGCGGTTCCCTCTTTCTTCAGCTCGACGTTCACATGATCGGCAATCGAGCGGACGTGGGTATCAGACGTCCCGCTCGCGATGATGAAGAAGTCGGCGACGTCGGATACGCCTTTCAACGAAAGGATGACGACGTCGTTGGCCTTGAGGTCGAGGCACAGCGCAGCCGCGCGCTGGGCCAGCGTCGCGGACGAGGGGAGGACAGTACCAAGAGCCATGAAAACCGGGACGATGGGGCTGGGCAGGATAGCTACGCTACAACTCCGCACGCGGTCCAATGTTCCGCGAGGACCAAGCGGCCGCAACGCGACTACGCCCCCAATGTACCGGCAAGGGATGTAGTCCTGTTGGTCGGGGTTGCAGGGAGTGCGCCAAGCGTAGCGCAGCACCCACGTAACAAAGCCGTTAGCCTTTAGCCGCTAGCGTTGAGCTACGGCGTGAGGGCGTGACGGAGAGGAAAAAATACGGGGCCACAGTCCAGGTCTTGGGCCCCGCGTGCAGCGGTGCGCCGTTCCCGGACCATGGCCCGCGCCGTCAGCTCACAGCTAAAGGCTAACGGCTAATAGCTGCAGTTAATAGCTGCAGTTAATAGCTGCAGTTACCCCTTGATCACCCACACCCGCACTTCCGGCTTCACGTCGGCGTGCAGGCGAACCGGAACGCGGTAGA
>JBKJQR010000116.1:0-5030 GCA_046593895.1 Gemmatimonadaceae bacterium
GTCGGCTCGCCCCCCGTCAGCCGTATGCGACGCAGCCCGCTCGGTGCGAGTTGACCGACGACCGCCGCAATCTCCTCGTAGCTCAGAATCTCGGCGCGTGGAAGCCAAGGCAGTCCCTCGGCCGGCATGCAATACAGGCAGCGGAAGTTGCAGCGATCGGTCACCGAGATCCGGAGATACTCGATTGCCCGCCCAAACTGATCGCGCTCCGCCGGGGCGTTCATCGCACTGGAGTGCGTGACTCGAGACGCGCGTCGACCCACGCGCGCGCGCCGTCGGTGAACAGTTCCTGCTTCCAAACGGGGAGTCGCAGTTTGATCTCCTCGATGACGTACCGCGCCGCTTCGAACGCGGGTCCGCGATGCGGATGGCCCACCGCGATCGCCACGCTGATTTCGCCAAGTGAGAGCGAGCCCGTTCGATGCTCGGCAACCACGTGGGACGTAGCGAACCGCTCGACCGCTTCGGCCACGATCCGCGTGAGCTCTTCGCGCGCCATCGCTTCGTATGCATCATAATCGATCCCGCTCACCTCGCGACCGTCGCTCGATGCGCGCACGCTACCGGTGAACAATACCGTCGCACCGTTGGAAGTTGCCGCGACTTCTGCGAGCAGCGCCGAGCAATCGATCGGGCGCACGACGATCGCCGCGCGCATCAGCCGCCAGCGACCGGGGGGATGAGCGCAATCTCGTCGCCGCTCGCGATGCGTGTGCTTCCCGGGACGATCGCGCGATTCACCGCAAGCGCAGGGCGTGGGAGCGCGGCGCCGCCTGCTCGTGCGCTCAGCGCGGCGAGGACGTCGGCGGCCGTGGCGTCCTCGGCGAGATCGACATCCACGGAACGGGCTCCAAGCGCGTCGGCCCACGAGGCGAAGAGCAGCACGCGGACCGTCACCGCGGCGCGCAGACAACGACGCCCCGGTGCGCAACGGCGCCGGGGCGTACGTGGGAGGTGATCAGCTCATGCCTCTGAATACTCCTCGTCCTCCTCGTCATCCTCGACCTCCATCCCGGCAACCATCGCGCGGAGCTCCTTGGAGGGCTTGAAGACAGGCACTGGTCGAGCGGAAACCTCTACAGGAGAACCGGTTCGGGGATTCCTCGCCATGCGCGTCTTGCGCTGGCGAATCTTGAACGTCCCGAAGCCGCGCACCTCGATGTTCTTCTGCTCCTGAAGAGCTTCCTTGATCGCATCGAGGAAGGTATCCACGACACGTGCGCAGTCCTTTTTCGAAATCATCGGACCCGCGGTGCGCGAGATCTGAGCGGTCACCCGCTCGACCAGGTCGGCCTTGGTCATGGAATCGCCGTGGAAGTTGACGCCGCTGCGGATCTACTGTCGTCCGAAGTTAGGAGTCCGCTCGGATCGTGTCAAGCAGTTGTGTTGCTTGCACTTGACTCGCGGATCAGCGGGGGCGTCTACGCTCGGCGACGCGCTCCATGAAGCGTGGGAAGAGGCCGCGGGCGTCGTGCGGCCCGGGCGCGGCTTCCGGGTGGTACTGCACGGCGAAGATCGGAAGCTCGCGATGCGCGAGCCCCTCGACCGTGCCGTCATTCAGGTTGACGTGCGTCACCTCGAGCGCCGGCGCACCCGGGATTCCCTTTTCCGACCCGGCGACTGCAAACCCATGATTCTGCGAGGTGATCAGGACGCGGCCCGTCGCAACGTCCCGGACCGGATGATTTCCGCCTCGATGACCGTAAGGCATCTTCACCGTGTCGGCTCCGTAGGCGAGCCCCAGGATCTGATGCCCCAGGCAGATACCAAAGACGGGTACCCCGGCTTCGCCGATATCCCGGACAACCTTTTGCGCGTATGCGATCGCTGCCGGGTCGCCAGGGCCATTCGACAGGAAAACGCCGCTTGGGTCGCGCTCGAGCACTGCGGCCGCCGGGGTGTCGGCCGGCACGACGGTCACGCGGCATCCCTGATTCTCGAACAGCCGCAGGATGTTGCGCTTGATCCCGTAGTCGTACGCCACAATCTCGCACTCCCCAACGCCCCACTCATACGACGCGCGCGTCGACACCACCGAGGCGAGGTCGAGCCCCTCCATCTCGGGTGCATTGCGGAGCAGCGCCGAGAGATCGTCGGTTGCGGCGTTGCCGCCGGCGATCACCCCACGCATCACCCCGTCGGTGCGGAGGTGCTTGGTGAGGCGACGCGTATCAACGCCTTCGAGCACCGGCACTTGCGCCGACTGCAGCCAGCTCACGAGATCGCCGCTCGCGCGCCAGTTGGAGAAGGTCTCGGAGATCTCGCGGACGATGATCCCGGCGACTTGCGGGCGTTCGGACTCCGGGTCTTCAGTATTGATTCCGTAGTTCCCGATCATCGGAGCGGTCATCACGACGATCTGTCCCCGGTAGGACGGATCGGTGAATGTTTCCTGATACCCGGTCATGCTCGTGGTGAACACGACCTCCGCGACCGCGGGCTCGACGGAGTGCCGAAGCCGGCCGTGAAAAAGGGTTCCGTCCTCGAGGAGGAGGAACCCTTCGGTTCCGCGCACTCCGTCCACTGTCGTCAGGGGCGCGGAGCGGGCGCCGTTGTCGTCGTCGGCGACACGGGAGCCTTTTCGAGCGGTAGCACCGGCGCGGTCGCGCGCGGGGCTGGCGACGTCGCGGCAGGAACCGGAATGGTCGACGGCTGATCGAGCACCGACTGCGGGACGCGATTTCGCGACGACATCATCGCGAGGACGAACGAGAGGAAAAGAAAAATCCCGCCGGCCCACCAGCTCGCGGCGGTCAGGAAATTTCCCGCCTGGCGCGCCCCGAGCACCTGGTCCGCCGAGCTGCTCGCGCCGCCGAAGCTCGCAGCCATGCCGCCGCCCTTTCCGCTTTGAAGAAGGATCGCCGCGGCGAGAACGACGCAGTCGATGACGAGCAGGGTAAACAGAATGCCGTAGATCATCGCGGCGTAATGGGCGTCTGGACGTGAATGGATCGAACCAATGCGGCGCGAAGTGCGCTCAGCTCACAAACTTACAGGATTCGAAGGAGTCGCGTCAAGTCATTGCGCGCGCTCAACTGCGAACGATCGCAGCCCAGCCTTCGGCGTCGAGACTCGCGCCGCCGACGAGCACTCCGTCCACTCCGTCCGCATCGAGGAGAGCGCGAACGTTCTGCAGGTTGACGCTTCCGCCGTAGAGGATCGGAACCGCGATGCCATGCTCGCCGGCGATGCTCTTCAATTCCGCGCGGATCGCGACGTGAACGGCAGCTGCATCCGCCGCTGTCGCCGTGCGCCCGGTGCCGATTGCCCACACCGGTTCGTAGGCGATCAGCGCGGTGCTGATCTGAGTATTGGACAACGCGGAAAGCCCGGCGCGCAGCTGCCTGACGACGACGCGCTCCGTCTCGCCGCGCTCGCGCTCGTCGAGCTTCTCGCCGACGCAGAGCATCGGGATGAGTCCCGCCGCGAACGCGGCCGTGCATTTCTTGGCGGTGTCGGCATCGGTCTCAGCGAAGACATGCCGCCGCTCGCTGTGACCGACGAGGACGTGCGTCGCTCCGGCATCAGCGGCAATGAGCGCCGAATTCTCGCCGGTGAATGCACCCTTCGATTCCCAGTGGATGTTCTGGACGCCGGTCAGGATGTCGGCGCGCTCGCGGAGGGCGTCACGTACCGCGGCGAGCGAGAGTGCGGGCGGAAAGAATATCACGGTGCGATCGGGGCGCCGCGCATAGCGCGTGAGGAAGACGCGCATGAAGGTGCGCGCTTCGCTCGGGCCGCAGTTCATCTTCCAGTTCGCCGCGAAGATCGGCGTGCGCGGTGCAGCGGTTGGATTGCTCATCGGTCGTCCAGGGCGGCGACGCCGGGCAGTGTCTTCCCTTCGAGGAACTCGAGCGAGGCGCCACCGCCGGTGGAGACGTGGCTCATTTGCGCTTCAAGGCCGGCTTCAGCAACGGCAGCCGCGGAATCGCCACCTCCGACGATGGTGGTTGCGCCGCGCCTTGTTGCGGCGGCGAGGGCGATCGCGATTGCGTTGGTGCCCGCGTCGAAGGGGGGCTTCTCGAAGACGCCCATCGGCCCGTTCCAGAGCACCGTCTTCGCCTTAACGATCTCGGCAAGAAAAAGCTCGATGCTGTCCGGCCCGATGTCGAACATCGCCTCGCCTTTCGGCACCGCGTCGCGCCTAACGGCGTGCGCTTTCGTTGGTTCGTCCATCGATGCGGCGACGAGCGCGTCGACCGGGAGCACCAGCTTGTCGCTCCCTCGCTTGAGCAGCGTCTCGGCGAGATCGACCTTGTCCGACTCGACGAGTGACTTGCCGGTCTCGAGGCCCATCGCCTTGAAGAAGGTGCAGGCCATCGCACCGCCGATGATCATCTTGTCGACTTTCGGCAGCAGGCTCTCGATGACGTCGATCTTCCCGCTGATCTTCGAACCACCCATGATCGCAACAAATGGCCGCACCGGCGCGTCGAGGGATTTTCCGAGGTAGTCGAGCTCCTTCTCCATGAGCAGCCCGGCGACCGCCGGATGCAGTACGCGAGCGACGCCCTCGGTGGACGCATGCGCGCGATGGGCCGAGCCGAAGGCGTCGTTCACGTAGACGTCGCCGAGCATCGGGAGCGCGCGGCTGAGCCGCTCGTCGTTCGTCTCTTCGCCGCCGAGGAAGCGCGTGTTCTCGAGAAGTACCACCTCGCCCGGCTTGGCGTCGTAGGAGGCCTTCAACGCCTCGTCGGAGTCGGTGCTCTCGACGAAGCAAACCGGGGTGCCGAGCAGCTCGCCGAGTCGCGCGGCGACCGGGGAGAGCGAGTACTTCGGCTCGGGTTTCGCCTTCGGACGGCCGAGGTGCGAGAGGACGACGACGCGGGCGCCGCGCTCGAGGAGCAGCTTCAGTGTCGGCAGCGCCGCGCGGATGCGCGTGTCATCGGCGATCGCGCCCCGCTCGTCGAGCGGGACGTTGAAGTCGACGCGCACGAGGGCGCGCTTGCCCCCAAGCTCGGCGGCGGAGAGGTCGCGAACTGTCTTCTTGTCCATCCCAAGATACAC
The DNA here is from genome assembly GCA_046593895.1 of Gemmatimonadaceae bacterium. Classification (GTDB taxonomy): domain Bacteria; phylum Gemmatimonadota; class Gemmatimonadetes; order Gemmatimonadales; family Gemmatimonadaceae; genus JABFXC01. Next base: position 5,008 of record JBKJQR010000116.1, read on the forward strand.
CTAACGCTCCGCAGTGATGAACA
>JBKJQR010000297.1:0-4966 GCA_046593895.1 Gemmatimonadaceae bacterium
CGGATGTTCGCATCCCAGTAGGCCATCCATTCGTCGAGATGCGCGGCGAACATCGCACGATCCATCGGCATCGGCTTGATCTGCGAGACCGCTTTCGCGATCTCCGGTGGGAGCGAATCGCGCGGGATGTCGGTGCGCGCCGGAATGCGGACGAACTTCCGCGACGCTTCGATCATCGCCCGCTTCGAGGTGACAAACTCGTAGTAGAGCCTTGCTTCCGCCTCGTGCCGCGTTCCGCGCACGATCGCGATCCCGTCGACGAGCAGCGGTGTTCCGCTCTTCGGGATCACGTAGCCTACCGGCATTCCGACGCGCTGCTTGAGCAGCACGATGTCGGGCATGTTGTAGAGCGTGATCGCTCCCTCCTGCCGGCCGATCTTCTGGTAGAGGATCGTCGGGTCCGCGGCGTATTCCTTCGTATTCGCGTCGAGCCGGCGCAGCCAGTCGAAGCCGGCGTCGGGTTTCCCCGTTTCGCGAATCGCGCGCAATATCTGCGCGCCGAAGATCGCGCGCATCGTGCCTGACGCGACCGGATTGCGGATCACGACCTTCCCCTTCCATTTCGGATCGAGCACGTCGTCCCAATCGCGCGGCACGCTCGCCGAGTCGACGGTGACGGTGTTGTAGGCAATCACTTCCGGCGTGAGGTACGTGCCGAACCAGCGGCCTTTTGGATCGCGTGCGGCGGCATCGACGGCGTTGCTCCACGTCGGCGTGTAGGCGACGAGCAGGCTCTCACTCGCCGCGCGGTCGAAGATCTCACCGGGCGCGCCGAACCAGACGTCAGCCTGCGGATTCACCTGCTCGGCGCGCAGGCGATCGAGTACTTCCTGCGAGCCCATGTCCATCCACTGCACGTCGATCGTCGGATTCGCTTGCTCGAACTCCGTTTCGTACGCCGCAAGCAGGTCCTTGCCGTGCGGAGAGTAGACCGTCAGCACGGTGCGACCGTCGCCGCTGCAGGCGGCGAGCAGCAGGACAGCCGCGATGGTGAGTCCGGCGATGAGCCTCACGCCGGACGCGACGCAACCGGCCGGCGCTTCGAAGGCTGTGGCGCGTTCAGCGCTTCAGCGACGACGCGCGCCTGCTCGGCCTTGTGCGCGGCTTCGAATCCTTCCGCGGGACTCGCGCGCTCCGGCCGACCAACGTAGCGCATCTCCTGGACGTTTCCGACGAGCGCGCGCAGTCGCGGCGCTACGTACGTCCAGGCGCCCATGTTCTTTGGCTCTTCCTGCGCCCAGACCACATCCTCGACTGCCGGATAGAGGTCGACGACGCGACCGATCTCCTCGTGTGGCCACGGGTACAGTTCGTCGACGCGGATCAGCGCAACCGCGTTGTCCTTTCGCGCCGCGGCGAGATCGTAGTACATCTTTGCCGTGCAGAAGACGAGGCGGCGCACCTGGTCGCGCTGCTGCGACGCCATCGGATCGTCGAGCACCGGCCGGAAGATGCCACTCGTCAGGTCCTCCACCCTGGCCGCCGCCTCGGGCATGCGGAGGAGGGACTTCGGCTGCATGAGCACGAGCGGACGTCGCGGCGCCAGCCGTGCCTGACGGCGGAGAACATGGAAGTACTGCGCCGGCGTCGATGGATACGCGACGATCATGTTCCCTTCGGCGCATGCCTGGAGGAACCGCTCGAGACGCGCACTCGAGTGCTCCGGCCCACCGCCTTCGTAGCCGTGCGGAAGGAGCAGTACTAGTCCCGATACCTGTCCCCACTTCGCGCGATCGGCGAAGAGGAACTGGTCCATGATCGGCTGCGCGACGTTGACGAAATCGCCGTACTGCGCTTCCCAGAGCACGAGCGTACCGGGTGCCGCGGTGCTGAAGCCGTACTCGAAGCCCATCACCGCCGTCTCGGCGAGCGGGCTGTTGTAGACCTCGAACGAACCCTTCGCGTCAGGCACGTGCTCGAGCGGAGTGAACGTCTTGCCAGTCTCCATGTCGTGCAGCACTGCCTGACGGTGCGAGAACGTGCCCCGTTCGGCGTCCTGCCCGGTGATCCGGACCGAGGTGCCATCGGCGAGCAGCGAGGCGAACGCCAGCGTCTCGGCGTGCCCCCAGTCGATTGCGGCCGCGCCGCCTAACGCTTCGCGCCGGCGGCTCAAGGTCTTCGCGACGTTCCGGTGCGGCTGGACGTCGGCCGGCCAGGCGAGCAGCGCCTCGTTGAGCGCCGCCAGCTGGGCGAGCGGTACCCCCGTCTCATGGCTGCCGTTAGGCGACGGCGCGGCCGCTGTCTTCGGCGAGTCGGCAGGCGCCTTCACGCCCGCCGCCCGCATGTCGTCGAGGATCTTGCCGAGCTTCGCGGCGAATTCCTTGTCGGCGTTCTCGACCTCGGTGTCGCTGACGATGCCCTCACGGACGAGGCGCTGACCCCAGACCTGCCGTGCCGGCGGATGCGCCTTCACCCGCTTGTAAAGCTCGGGCTGGGTGAACGACGGCTCGTCCGTCTCGTTATGCCCGTGGCGGCGGTAGCCAACGAGATCGATCAGGATGTCCTTGGCGAAGCGCGCCCGATAGGCGATGCAGGTCGCGACCGCGGCGATGCAGCTCTCGACTTCGTCGCCGTTGACGTGCAGCACCGGGATCTCGAACCCCTTCGCCAGGTCGCTCGCATAGTGCGTCGAGCGCGCGTCGATCGGGTCGGTCGTGAAGCCGACCTGGTTGTTCGTGATTACGTGCAGCGTGCCGCCCACTGAATAGCCGTGCAGCCGCGACATGTTCAGCGACTCGGCAACGACACCCTCGCCGGCGAACGCCGAATCGCCGTGGACGAGCACCGGCAGCACAGATGCGGCGCGCGTGTCGGACGGCGCCTCACGCTCGAGTGCGCGCGCGACACCGGCGACCACAGGGTTCACGACCTCGAGATGACTCGGGTTTGGAACGAGCGAGACCTCGATCTCGACGCCGTCCACGGTGCGGCGGCCGCGATAGCCCATGTGATACTTCACGTCGCCCGTCTCGTTCTCGGCGTGCGGGCTGGCGCGATGTCCCTCGAACTCGGTGAACAGCGACGCGTACGGCTTTCCCAGCACGTGCGTCAGCACGTTCAGTCGCCCGCGGTGTGCCATCCCGATCACGACCTTCCGCGCGCCCCGTCGCGCCGCGCCGTCGATCGCTGCGTCGAGGATCGGCACGAGCGCGTCGTTGCCCTCGATCGAGAAGCGCTTCTTGCCCTGGAAGGCGAATCCGAGAAATCGCTCGAGCCCATCGACTTCCGTGAGTCGCATCAACAGCTGCTTCTTCGCCGCGGCGGCGAGCGCCTTCGTGAACTCACGCGTCTCGATGACGCGGCGGAGCCACGCGCGCTCGACGTCGGATGCGATGTGTTCGAGCTCGTAGCCGATCGAACCGGAGTACGCCTCGCGCAGCGAACGCACTACATCAGCCGCGGTCGCAAAGCCGTCGAAGCCGAGCGCGATCCCGGGAACACGTGCCAGATCCGATTCAGTGATGCCGTGATACTCCGGCGTCAGCTCCGCGGCGCCTGGTGGCGCACTGCCGAGTGGATCGACCTGGGCGGCGAGATGTCCGTATTGTCGGATCGATGCGACCAGCGACGCCGCACCAGCGACCGCGCGCATCGATGCGACATCGCCAATACTGATGGCAGAGCCGCCGCTGGCAGAGCCGCTGCTGGCAGAGCCGCTGCTGGCAGAGCCGCCGAGTTGTTCGGCGAGACGAAAGAACTGTCGCCAGGATTCGTCGACCGATGACGGATCCCGGCGATAAGCCTCGAGCTGCTCAGCGACGTAACCGTCGTTGAAGACGCTCGTGATCGCGGGTGTACCCATGCTGGAATCTAATCGGCACGCCCGCCGCCCCACGAGGGGCTAGCGGGTGTGGAGTGCGCTTTTCAGATCGCGGGCTGCGGCTTCGGGCGCGCCGGCCAAGGGAGCGCTCCGTCTGGCGCGCGCACACTGGATGCGTCAGCGGCCGCCTGCAGAACTCGCAACGCCACATCGGCACCGATCTCCGGCAGGTACAGGTAGCCGGCGATGCCATTCACGTCGAGGGCGTTCACCTCACCGGGACGCTGCGTTAGGCTGACGGCGATCACTGGTCGCCGCGAGAGCTTCTCGTCCCGCTCCCACCCACTGAGCGGCAGCGTCGCGAGCAGGTCGTAGTCGGCAGCCACAACGTCGGGCGAACAGGCCGCGGCAACCGCGCGCGCCTCGCTGAAACCAACCGCGCTGCGGGTGACCGCACCGGTCTGCCCGAAAAAGCGGGCGAGGTGCTGCGCCAGGTACCGATGCCTGGCAACGCAGAGGACAATCATGAACACCGTCGACCGGGGGGAGCGAACTCGCGACAATCGCAATGTAGCAACGACGGGGCACCCCGCAACGCGATGCACGTCACGGACGTGTACGCGATCAGCTACCGAAGTTCCCCTTGGCGGACTATTCGTCCGCTCCCCTCGCTCAGCCGACGATCGCGGTGGGCGCTGACCGGCGAGCGGGCTCCTCGCCCGAGATGCGCGGCTCGTGGCCTGTCGGGAGGATGAGGTGGAACCGGCTCCCTTCCCCCGGCGCCGACTCGACGACCAGCTCCCCGTGCAGGAGCTCGGCGAGCCGCTTCGAGATCGGCAGCCCGAGGCCGGTGCCCTCCTGCTGCTGCGCACTCTTCCCGATCTGGACGAACTCGTCGAAGATACGCGTCTGATCCTCCACCCCGATGCCGATCCCCTGGTCAATCACCTCGATTTCGAAGTGCGAGTCATCCCGCATGCGCGAGCGCACGATGATCGGCTTCCCGAGTCCAAACTTGATGGCGTTTGAGAGAAGATTGAGGAGGATCTGCCGCACGCGCCGTGGATCGGTCGTGATCGTCTGCGGGTCGCCCGAATGCTCCATGGCGAGCGTGCTCCCTCGCTCGTCGGCGAGCGGACGCACCGTGACGAACAGGTCCTCGATCAGGTCGGGGAACGTCGCCGGCTGCATCTTCAGGTCGATCTT
>JBKJQR010000106.1:0-5169 GCA_046593895.1 Gemmatimonadaceae bacterium
AGGTGCGCGGCTCGGAGAAGCCGGACGAGGTGGTGCTGATCAGCGGCCACTACGACTCGTGGGATGTCGGCCAGGGTGCGATGGACGACGGCGGCGGAGCTGTCGCTGCGTGGGAGGCGGTCCGCCTCATCAAGCAACTCGGCCTCAAGCCACGCCGCACCGTGCGTGTCGTGCTCTGGACCAACGAGGAGAATGGCACCGCTGGAGGGCGAGCCTATTACGACGCGCATGTCGCCGACATCGACAAGCACGTGCTGGCGATCGAATCGGACAACGGCGTCTTCAAGCCGCGCGGCGTCGCGCTCTCCGGAACCGACAGCGCGACCGCGGTCATCCGTCAGGTCGCCAAGCTGCTCGACCGCATCGGCGCCGGCGCCGTGAGCGCTGGTGGTGGCGGCTCCGACATCGGGCCGCTGATGGAGCACGGCGTCCCCGGAATGTCGCCCGAGGTCGATGAGTCACGGTACTTCTGGTACCACCACACCGACGCCGACACGATCGACAAGCTCGACCCGCATGACATGGCGCTCTGCGTCGCGACGATGGCGGTCATGGCCTACGTCATTGCCGACCTGCCCGCTCCGCTCCCTCACGGCAAGGGACCGGTCGTCGCGCGTTAGGCCTCACGGTCAGCGAGCGCGGCTGGCGCGGAAGGCGGCGAAGTCGCGGATGTAGTCGGCGGGGTCGTGCGGCTCGGAGGCGAGCATCAGCAGCACGGCCCCGCTGGTCCACTCGTCGGTGTCGATCCAGACGCCAGGCGGGATGAGCAGCCCGCGAGCCGGCGTGTCGAGCCTCACTCGCGCCTGCTGATGCGTGTCGTCCACCGCGACGGTGAGCGCACCGGCGACGGCGACGAACAGCTGCGACGTCCGGTGATGGGCGTGTCCGCCCCGCTTCGCGTCCGCCGGTGCGCCGTAGACCCAGCGGGCGCGCTGCATCGGAAAGGGGACCTGCGCACCGCTCTCGCAGATCGTGATGCTGCCGCGCGGGTCGGTGTTTGTCGGCAGGTCGACGATGCGCCAGGGTGTCTGCTTGGATGGAGTGCTCATCGCCGCAACCTAGTGGCCACCGACCGGCATCAGCCAGCGACGCTGCGCTGGGGGTGTTCGGCTCCGGGCCGACACATCACAAATATGACGGCCCCGACCGTGTCGAGGGGCTTTTCCACGTCGGCACCTCTCTTGCCTTCACCCACCTCGGCCCCGTAAACCGTGTGGCCAACACGCTTTCAACCCTCTCGCGGAGTTCGCCGATGGCCTCGATCTGGAAGGGCTCGCTCGCTTTCGGGCTCGTCAATATCCCCGTCGAAGCGAAGACCGCGGTCCGCGAAGACCACATCTCCTTCCGGATGCTGCACTCCGAGGACATGTCGCCGGTGAAGTACGAGCGCGTCTGCGCCGTGGACGGCGAGCCGGTGCCCTGGAACGAGATCGTGAAGGGCTACGAGTACGAGAAGGGGAAGTACGTCGTGATGAGCGACGACGACTTCAAGGCGGCCGCACTCGAGTCGTCGAAGACCCTCGAGATCCTCGACTTCGTCAAGCAGGAAGAGATCGATCCGCGCTTCTTCGAGACGCCGTACTATCTCGTCCCGTCGAAGGGCGGCGAGAAAGCCTACGCGCTGCTTCGTGAAGCGCTCCGTACCTCGGGCTCGGTCGGCATCGGCAAGGTCGTCATGCGGCAGAAGGAGCATCTCGCCGCGATCCGCATCGTCGGTGACGCGATCGTCCTCGAGCTGATGCGCTTCGCCAACGAGTTGGTGGAGGTCAGCGAATTCAGCTTTCCCTCGAGCGACATCGTCCGCCCCCAGGAATTGAAGATGGCCGAGCAGTTGGTCGCAACGCTCGCCGATACCTTCGAGCCGTCGAAGTACACCGACGACTATCGCGCCAACCTGATGAAGATCATCCGCGCGAAGATGAAGGGAAAGAAGATCACCCTGCCCGAGCTGGAGACGGAGCCAGCCGATGCACAGGTCTTCGACCTGATGTCGCGCCTCCAGGCGAGCCTGAAGGAAGGGAAAGGCAAGGGCCGCGCGGTCCGCAGCGCGCGGAAGGGTGCCGCCGCAACCGAGAAGCCGGCGGCGACGCGGGGCAAGCGGGCAAAGCGGAAGACCGCCTAACGTTTGGTCCAGTGCCCGTCGCGAAGCAGTCGCCGCGGGAAAAGCTGGCACTCGAACCGTGAGGCAGCGAGCTCGATGAAGAAAGCGACCGCGAAGAAGTCCGCGCGCAAGGCGACAGCGTCAGCCGCGGCAGCGCCGGCCGCAACGCGTGGCCGTCCGACCGGGGTCCGTGCCTCGAAGCGGCTCGCCGCGATCGTACCGATGAAAGCGTCGGTCGGCACCGGCGTGCCCACCGGCGAGGGATGGACGTACGAGCCGAAGTACGACGGCATCCGTGTCATCGCCTACGCGACCAAGGACGCCGCGCACGTCATCACGAGGAACGGCAACGACAAGAGCGTCCAGTTTCCCGAGGTGATCGACGCGTTGCGCGAGCTGGCGCGCAAGGCGAAGCGCCCGCTCGTCCTCGACGGCGAGATCGTCGCGCTCGACGGCGACGAGGTCGCGCGCTTCCAGGACCTGCAGAGCCGGATGCACACCACTGACCGCGCCTTCATCGAGACCGCGCAGGAGGGCGCACCCGCGTCGCTCGTCGCCTTTGACCTGCTCGTCGACGGGGACGACGTGCTCACCGCCGAGCCCTGGACGAAGCGCCGCGCCCGTCTCGAGCAGCGCCTCCGCAACCGGACGAGTCGCGCCATCCGACTCGGCGAGACAGTGCCTAACGATGGCCATGAGCTGCTCGCCAAGGCGGAAAATCTCGGCTGGGAGGGCGTCATCGCCAAGCGGATGGACGAGCCCTACGTCCCGGGAGCGCGGTCGAAGGGCTGGCTCAAGCTGAAGATCGAGCACCGGCAGGAGTTCGTCATCGGGGGCTGGACCGAGCCGCGAAAGACGCGCGAACACATCGGCGCGCTGCTGCTCGGCCATTATGACGATGATGGCAACTTCATCTACGTCGGCCACACCGGCGGCGGCTTCACCAACGCCGGGCTCCGCGACATGGCGCGCAAGCTGACCGCCATCGAGCGCGCAACGTCGCCGTTTTCCGAGACGGTGAAGACCAACGAGAAGGCGCACTGGACGTCGCCGAAAGTCGTCGTCGAGGTGAAGTTCGGGGAATGGACCGCCGACGGAAAACTCCGCCAGCCGATCTTCCTCGGCGTGCGCGACGACAAGCCGGCGCGCGAGGTGATGCGTGAGTCGGAGAGCGTGCAGCGGCGCGCCGCCGTCAGGCGACGGAAGACCGCCGGCGCAGCGGCGCGCGCGGCGAAGAAGGCGCCGGTGAAGAAGGCGCCGGCGACGAAGGCAGGGGTGAAGCGAACGACCAGCAAGCGCGCCCCGGCTCGCATCATCGACGTACCGGTGTACGCCAACGCGCCCATCGTAGAACGCCTGCTCGCGATCGAGACTGGGGGCGGACGAGGCTCCGTGCCGTTAGGCAAGGGCGCCTCGCTCGACGTCTCGAGCCTGACCAAGGTCTACTTTCCTCAGGACGGGATCACCAAGGGTGCGCTGATGCGCTACTACGCGACCGTCGCGCCGCTCATCCTCCCGACGCTGCGCGATCGCGCCCTCATCCTCAAGCGCACGCCTGAAGGCATCGCGGGTGAGACGTTCTTCCAGCAGAAGGCGCCTGACGATCCGCCGGCCGGTGTCCGCGTCGAACCCGTGCCCGAGTCGGATGGCGATTCGAAGCAACGTCTCGTCGGCGGTGACATCACCACCCTCCTCTACTGCGTCCAACTCGGCTGCGTCTCCACCGATCCGTGGCACTCGCGGATCCAGAGCGCGGAGAATCCCGACTACACCTATCTCGACATCGATCCGCAGCCAAAGGCCGGCTTCCAGCGCGTGCTCGATGCTGCGCGCTGGGTGAAGGAGGAGCTCGATGCGATGGGCCTTCACGCCGCGCTCAAGACATCGGGCTCGCGCGGGCTGCACGTTGCCATTCCGCTGCCCGCGTCGGCGACCTGGGATACCGCGGTCACGCTCGCCCAGATCATCGCCGCGCAGGTCGCGCAGAAACATCCCGCTGATGCGACCATTGAACGCAGTGTCGCCGCGCGTTCGACGAAGGCGGTCTACATGGACTACCTGCAGAACATCCGAGGCAAGAGTATCGCCGGCGCGTACTGCGTGCGCGCGAAGCCGGACGCGATGGTATCGACCCCGCTGCGCTGGGACGAGCTCACCGACGATCTCGACCCGCACGAGTACACGATCGAGACTGCACCGCTGCGCTTCAAGAAAGTCGGTGACGTCTGGCGCGATCACATGAAGACGCGCAATTCCGCCGCCGCATTGAAAGGGCTGGCGCGTGGAGGGAAGCAGAAGCGCTGAGATCGGCGCGCGCTAGATCGCCGACGCGGGGCGGCCCGGTCACCGTCTGCCGCCGGGCGCTATCTTGGCAGCGATGAATACATTCGAACTCGTCACAGCCGTCATCGGCGCAATCAGCGTCTGGCTCAGCGTCAGGCAGAACGTGTGGAGCTGGCCAACGGCGATCGTCAACGTTCTTCTTTCGGCAGTCGTCTACTACGAGACGCGGCTGTACGCTGACATGGGCCTCCAGGTGATCTACGCGATCCTGTCGGTATATGGTTGGTACGAATGGCTGTACGGCGGTGCCGGGCGCACCGAACTGCAAGTCACCCGGACGGGGTCGCGCCTCGCGTCGCTCTTAGCCGCGATCGCCGTATCCGGCTCGGTTGCGCTGGGCGTCCTGCTTCACCGCACGACAGACGCCGCGCTGCCATTCATGGACTCGTTTCTCTCGAGCACGAGTCTCGTCGCGCAGTGGATGATGACCAAGAAGCTGCTCGAGAACTGGCTGGTCTGGATCGCCGTCGACGTGCTCTACGTCCCGCTCCTTATTTACAAGTCGCTCTACTGGTTTGCCGCTCTCTACGCCTTGTTCCTCATTCTCGCCGCGTTAGGCTACCGCGACTGGCGGCGGTCGATGGTGACGATCGCCCCGTCGCCAACCTCCGTGTGAAAGCGCCGCTCCATCGGCTCTGCATCACCGGCCCGGAATCCACCGGCAAGACGACGCTCGCCATGCGTCTCGCTGAACTCGCGCGCACCGAGTGGGTGCCCGAGGCATC
>JBKJQR010000214.1:0-8621 GCA_046593895.1 Gemmatimonadaceae bacterium
AGCCGCGGGGCGACGCGACGCTCGTAGCGCTTCACGTAGCTCGTCGTCGCGTCGGCGATCGCTCCGGCGATGCGCGCCTGCCAGAGCGGGCTGGCAAGGATTGCCGCGTCGCTGGGATTGGTGCCGAAGCCGATTTCGACGAGCACGGCGGGCATGAACGAATTCCGCAGCACGGCGAAGTTCGCCTGTTGCACGCCACGGTTAGGCGCGGGGTGCACGGTGCCGAGCATCTGCTGAATGGTCGCGGCGAGCTCGCTCGACTCGCGGAGATGTTCGTTCTGGGCCATGTCGTTGATGATGAACGACATCGGGTCACCCTTCGGAGCGTGGACGCCGGTTTCGAACTTGACCGCCTCATTTTCCATACGCTCGACGCGGCGTGCGTCTTCGGTCTTCGCCTCGGCGAGAAAATAGGTTTCGAAACCGCGCGATGCGGAGGGATCGCGCCAGGTGGGATTGGCGGCGTTGACGTGGACGGAGACGAACAGGTCGGCGTGCGCGGCGTTGGCGATGCGACCACGATCAGAGAGCGCGATGAGCGTGTCGGTGGTGCGCGTCATCAGCACCTCGTACCCACGGGCGCGCAGTGCGGCGGCAAGCTGGCTGGCGACGGCGAGGGTCACGGTCTTCTCGATGATCCGCGGACCGCGACCGATCGGGCCAGTCATCCCGTTATCGGGTCCACCGTGTCCCGCATCGACGACGACGAGCCGGCGACGGCGGACCGCCGGCGGCACGGGGGGCGGGGTCGCGCGGGTGTGCAGCGTGTCGCGTGCGGCGACATGCACGACGTTGGTATCGACGACGCGCAATTCCTCGCGTGCGGTGTCGTACGCGAAGGCGGCTGACACGCGGGGGAGGATGTCGCTGAGCAGCTGCAGCGGGACGATCAGCCGACCGCCGACGAGCGCCGGGGCGCTGACGAGCGGGAAGACCGCCCTGCCGGCGCGGACAAAGGGCACACTCTCGGCGACATCCAGCTCGACGCCGGCGACGGCGATCAGGTAGTGGCCGTTAGGCGCCATGCGGACGCTCGCGCCTAACGCGGGCCCGAGCAGGTCAGCGCGAACACCGGCACTGCCGGCGGTGCGGACGATCGGAACGTTGACCGCGCGCGTCCCGACGCGGATGGTGAGCTGCGCGGGGGCGACGAGCTGGCAAAACAAAGCGAGGGCGGCAAGCATCAGGCGGCTGCCATCACGGCGCGTTGCGACCGGTGGCGCGCGGCGTTCACCGGCGGCGGGAAACAGCGCGGGCGATTTCGCGATCGGCATCGCGTTCGCGCTCGGTCTCGCGCTTGTCGTGCTGCTGTTTGCCCTTGCCGAGTGCCATGGTCACCTTCGCGATGCCGTGCTTGAAGTAGAGATCGAGGGGAACGAGCGTGAGGCCCTGGCGCTCGACCGCGCCGATGAGCCGGCGGATTTCCTTGCGATGGAGCAGCAGCTTCCGCGTGCGCTCCGGCTCGTGATTGAACTGGTGGCCCTGCGTGTACGGCGAGATGTGCAAGTTGAGGAGCCAGAGCTCGCCGTCCTTGATGATGCCGTAGGCGTCGGTGACGGTCGCCTTGCCGTTGCGGAGCGACTTGACCTCGGTGCCGGTGAGGACGATCCCCGCTTCCCACGTCTCGAGAATGTGGTAGTCGTAGCGGGCGCGTTTGTTCCGCGCGATCGACTCGAACGCGTCCTTGTCGTCGGGCTTCGTCATGTTGGGCGGGGAGTGGCTGCGCCGCGGATCGATTCAGCGGCGGCCGACTGGCAAGTTAGACGCGGCTCGCGGTGCGAGCAACGGACGGCCCTCGGGCGCGTTGACGGTGGCATCGCGCGCGGGTTATATTCGACTTCTCGCCGGAGTGGTGGAACTGGTAGACGCGCTGCGTTCAGGGCGCAGTGGGCTAACGCCCGTGGGGGTTCGAGTCCCCCCTTCGGCACGTGCTGAGACTGCAGCTATTAGCAATGAGCCGTTAGCAGGCAGTGAACGACGCTACTGGAAAGCCGCGATCGGAATCCCGATCGCGGCTTTTCGGCGTTCTGGAGTCGAATGCAAAGCCGCAGTCGCTCGACGCTAACAGCGGATCGTTAACGGCTTGGAATCGCCGACGGCGCGACATCTTCCGGGAGTGCGACGGCGCCGAACCGGTCGCGGAGGGTGGCGTTCGCGGCGGCGAGGGCGTCCTGCGCGATCGTCCCGGCGCGCATCGCGACCGGATCGGTCGCGGCGGTGGGTCGGCCGAGGAAGGTGAGCAGGACGAGTCCGAGCCGGGGGATGAGCGGCGTCGACTCGCGGGTGGTGAGCACGCTGCGGTACGCGGCGAGCCGCTCATTGAACTGACGGCGCGCGACCGTCGCGCGATTGTGCGCGACGGCGGAGTCCGAGTCGAAGGCACGGGCGACGGCGCGCGCGACGGCGGACGGAGTCCGATCGTCGAGCGAATCGCGCTCGGCGGCGAGCAGGATGGCGGCGCGGCGGAGGTAGCGCAGCTCCCAGCGCGCGTGATCGATATCGCCGGCTGGCTCGAGCGACGTAATCCACTCGACGTCGGCAGCGTTAGGCTCGGCCCATAACGCCCGAACATAACTCGCGGCGTCGCGCCGGAGGCGCCACGCCGCGATCAAGTCCCAACGCATTGCAGTGCTCAGGCCTGGAGCACCGGGAGCGCGCGATCAGCACGCCCCTCGGTATCGGTGACCGGGTGCGCAATCGCGGTGAACATCCCGATGCGCTCGCGGACAACGCTCTCTTCAGACAGGAGATCGGCCAGGTGCACGCTTTCGAGCACGTCGTCGATGCGCTGCTGGAGCAACATCCAGACGGGGCGGATGCTGCAGCCTTCCGACGCCGAGCATCGTGCCGCTTCGACCGGATGGCTGACGCAGTGCAGGTCGAAGGTCGTCAGTTCGGAGGCGGCGATCACGGCGCGAACCGAGATCTGTTCGGGTGGCAGCGCGAGCGCATATCCCCCGTGCGCGCCCCGCGTGCTGCGCACAATGCCGGCGCGGCGCATGCGGAGCAGAATCTGCTCGACGTAGTCCGCGGGCAACCGTTCGTCGGCGGCGACCTGTCGGCCGGTGATCGGGCCGGCGCTCGCGCGCCGCGCGAGGTGGAGCGCGCAGATCAGTCCGTACTCGGCCCAGGTAGTAATTCGCACCAGTGGAGGATAGAGTGCACGGCGTGGGGGGACAAGGGGCGGCGCCCTGCCCGTCGACGGCTGAGCTGTGTCGGCGCGCCCGTCAGCCTGCGGCCACCGCGCCGTGTTTCCCGCTCGGAACGCCGATTTCAGTCATCTTGCGAAGGTCGAGGATTGCGTCGACCTCGTCAGGGGGTAGGAGCTGTTCGCGTTTCACCAGGTCGCGGATCAACACGCCCTCCTTCACCGACTGCTTGCTGATCTCGGCGGCCTTCGCGTAGCCGATGTGGGGCATCAGCGCGGTGGCCAGCGCGGCGGATCGCTCGACCCAGTAGGCACACATGTCCTCGTGCGCCTCGATGCCCTTCACGCAGCGCTCGGTCAGCGTGTTCGCCGCGTTGGTGAGGATCATCATCGAGAGAAGCAGGTTGTGCGCGATGACGGGCATCATAACGTTCAGCTCGAGCTGGCCGTGCTCGGCGGCGATCGCGATGGTGGTGTCGCAGCCGATCACCTGGAAGCACACCTGGTTGACCATTTCCGGGATCGACGGATTGATCTTGCCGGGCATGATCGACGATCCGGGTTGCACGGCGGGGAGCTTGATCTCGTCGATGCCGGTGCGCGGCCCCATGACCATCAACCGCAGGTCGCTGGCAATCTTGCTCAGGTCGAGCGCGAGGCCGCGCAGCGTCGCACTGAACGCGGCGGCGTCGCCCATGCTCTGCATCAACTGGATGCGATCCTGTCCGACGCGGAGATCGAGTCCGGTGATCTCGCGGAGGAATTTCACTTCGAGCGCCGGATATTCCTTCTCGACGGTGACACCGGTGCCGACGGCACTCCCACCGATGCCGAGATCGCGGAGATAGTCCGCCGCCTCGCGCACGCGGCGCAGGGCGCGGTCGAGCGATCCCGCGTACGCGGTGAATTCCTGGCCGAGGCGGATGGGCATGGCGTCCTGCAAGTGCGTACGGCCGGCCTTCACGATGTGATCGAACTCCCGGCCCTTCGCCGCGAGTGCGTCGCGCAATGCGCTGAACGCGGCGTCGAGCGGGACGAGTTGCGAGAGGGCGGCGAGCCGGATGTTCGTCGGGATCGTGTCGTTGGTGCTTTGCGCCATGTTCACATGGTCGTTCGGATGCACCGGTTTGTACTCGCCGCGCTTCGCGCCAAGGAGCTCGTTGGCGCGATTGGCCAGCACTTCATTGACGTTCATGTTGTGCGAGGTGCCCGCACCCGCCTGATACGGATCGACGACGAACTGGTCACGGTGCTGGCCGGCGAGCACTTCGTCGGCGGCCTTGATGATCGCATCGGCGAGTTTTGGGTCGAGGCGGCCCGTCTGCTTGTGGGTCATCGCAGCGGCTTTCTTGATCCAGACCTGCGCGGTGACGAACGCGGCGAGCGGCTTCAGGCCGCTGATCGGAAAGTTCTGCACGGCGCGCAACGTCTGCACGCCATAGAGCGCGTCGGCCGGAACCTGCAGGGTTCCGAGAGGATCCTTCTCGGTGCGGAAGCCGTCGGCCATGATTGCAGACTCCTGAGTTCGGAAGCGGAAGCGGCGGTGCGCCAATGCGACGCGTGGTCGCTCTGCTGAAATATACCGCCGTTACGAACGCTCGGGATGCTGCCCGCGGCGGTGCCGGTCGCCCATATTGCGTGCGCACCGTCGGTCGGCGACGGTTGTCACGCAGGCATTCAACCCACACCGACACATGAAGACCGAATCGCAGGTGCGACTCTTCCGCTGGACCGACATGCCGAAGGAGCGCGTGACTGACACGATCTCGCGCCGGCTCGTCACTGGCGAGCGGATGATGCTCGCCCACGTCTATCTCGACAAGGGCGCAATCGTGCCGAAGCATTCGCACGAGAACGAACAGATCACCTATATCCTCGAGGGCGCACTGCGGTTCTGGATCGGCGAGGATCAGAAGGAGGAAATCGTCGTCGGCGTGGGCGAAGTGCTGCACATCCCGTCGAATGTTCCGCATAAGGCAGAAGCGCTAGAGGATACGCTCGACGTCGACATCTTCAGCCCGCCGCGGCAGGACTGGCTGAATCACACCGACAGCTACTTTCACAAGAAGTAAGCGGGCATTCAATCATGGACCTCGGACTGAGGAACAAGGTTGCGATCGTCGCCGCGTCGAGCCGCGGCCTCGGACGCGCGGTAGCAGAGGATCTCGCGGCGGAGGGTGTCGACCTCGTACTGTGCGCGCGCGGCGGGGCCGCACTCGAGGAAACGGCGCAGGTGATTCGGCGCGCGTCTGGGGTGCGTGTCGTGGCGATTGCGGCCGATCTCTCGGTGCCAGACGACGTGGCCCGCGTCGCCGCCGAGGCGATGCGCGCGTTCGGACGCGTCGACATTCTCGTTACCAACGGCGGCGGGCCACCGGCCGGACCGTTCGAGAGTCATTCAGCCGAAGCGTGGCGGGCCGCCGTCAGGCAGAACCTCGACAGCGTCGTCGAGCTGACCCGCGCGGTGTTGCCGGGGATGAAGGAGCGGGGCTGGGGCCGCATCATCAACATCACGTCGATCGCGGTGAAGCAGCCGGTGGACAACCTCATCCTCTCGAACAGCGTGCGAGCCGCGGTGACGGGGTTCGCCCGCACGCTCGCCAACGAGGTCGCACCGTTCGGCGTGACGGTGAACAACGTCATGCCCGGTTACACGCGAACCGACCGGGTCACGGAGCTGGCGAACCGCAACGCATCGCTCAAGGGCACGTCGCCGGCCGCCGAGGTCGCGGTATGGGAGAACCAGATCCCCATGGCGCGACTCGGCGACCCGCGGGAGTTCGCGGCGATGGTCGTGTTCCTGGCGTCAGAGCGGGCGAGCTACACGACAGGCGCTTCGATTCCTGTCGATGGCGGGTGGATTCGATCGCTGCTCTGAGGCCCCGGCCGCTTTAATACTTGACGATGGTGGTGTCGATTCGGGTGACGAGCGCCGCGATCCCATCCGCGGAGACAGTCTTGCCGATCGTATTGAAGCGGCTAAGCACCGCCTGGTGAGAGCGCGGCATCGAATCGACGCCTGCATCCTGCCACCCGCTGAGGTACTGACGCGGAATGGTGAAGTCGCCATCGTCGAGGGCGATGCAGCGCACTTCCATGTTGATCACAACGCTCGGCGCCTCGGCGTATTGCAGGGAGATCTGCATGCGCGTCGGGCTCGCGGCGGTGAGCGGCGTCCACTGAACGCGAATACCGAGACCGACGATCGAGTCATCAACCGGCTGTGCGACAAAGTGCGGCAGACTGACGTTGCCGATCGTGAAGGCGGGGAAGCCGCCCGCCTGGCCCGACGCGGCGAAGAGGATCGAGTCGCTGCCGGCGGAGAGGGGGGGCGACGACTGGTTCGCATACTTCAGCAGGCCGTCGGTAACCGTCGTCGGGGTGAGCGGCACGGTGCGCGTGGTGTTGTCAACCGGGCCGCGCAGGGTCATCGAGACCGCGCCCGGATCGAGGTTCGCTGCAGCGGTGGTTCCCGTCGCGCTGCCGCTCGTGATCACGGTTGGCGGGCTGCAGCTTTCGCCGAGGGCGGAGCTCGGGACAACTCCAGTCACGCGATCGTTCACGAACACGGCGGAGGCGATTGCGGCCAACCCGGTGGCGTTGCTGACGGGGAGCTCGTGCACGTCGATGAACGCAAAGGGGCGCGGCGCAGAGAGCCCGGTACTCGACGTACAGGCTGCAATTCCAACGGCGGCCGCCAGGCCAGCGATGACTAACGTTCGATGATTCATTGAACTCCTCGGCGGGGGTTGAACGGCTAACGCGTGACGGGAATGTGCAACGCTTCAGCGAAACGATTGAAGTAGTTGAACAGTGCAATGACCGCGGTAATCTCGACGATCTGCCCAGGTGCCCAGTGACGAGCGAGCTCCTGATACACCGGATCGGCGACAGTGCTCCCGGTTGGCGTGAGGGACTCGGCATAACGGACCGCCGCCGCATCGGCGTCAGTCATCGCCGCGCTGTCGCCACGCTCGAGCGCCATGATCATCGTGTCGGTCGCACCCATCCGCCTTGCCAAGGCGGTATGAGAGCTGAGTCAATAGACACAGCCGTTGATTTGCGAAACGCGCACCGAGAGCAGCTCCTTGAGCAGCTGGGGTACGGTGCCAACGCCCATCACCGCCTTCATGTGGGCGTACAGTGTCTGCACGATTTCCGGACGGTGCGCCGCAACTCGGAACAGATTGGGGACGACACCGCCGCGCTCCTTGCCGATCGCGTCGAGCGTGCCGCGAGCCGACTCGCCAACGCGATCAGGCGTTAGGCGCTCGATTCGCGATTCGTCGTGCTCTTTCATGTAGTCCTCCGAAGAGTTGCGGCGGTGGCGCCCGTGACCGTGGCCGCACCAAGCATCGCCACGCCGAGCAGGAGCACGCTCGCGCCGTGCAAGCGACCAAAGGCGAGCCGGCGCGGGTCCGACGCCGAAAGTGCTTCCAGCGGACCGCCGATCGATGCGCGTGTCCGTTCGATGCGCGGGGCGACTGCGAACTGCGCACCAGCGCAGGATACAGCGAGAAGGAACCCGCCGGCCGTGCCCGCGGTCACGATTCGACCGTCGCGCGCGGTGACCGACGCCGCGACGACGAGTGAACCGACCACGATCCCGGCGTAAAAGAGCGGCGGTAACACGGCGCCAACCAGCTGGCCGGCGAGCGTTCGTGTGGGGAGCGCAGTGAAGGCGGCCGGCGCGACGACGGTTATGACGAGCAGCGCGGCGCCGAGCCATGCGGTCGACGCCACCATCTCGGCGACGACGATCGCGCGACCACTGGTGGTGGCCGTCATGCGCGAACGACGCGGGCGACGCCGTTGAGAAATGGGTTCGACTCGACCTCGCGGCCGATCGTCGTCGACGGACCGTGCCCCGGATGAACGACGAGCCCGGGAGCGAGTGCAGACACCCGCTCGAGCGAATCGCTCATCGCACGCGGATCGCAGAGCGGGAAATCGGTCCGTCCAACGGAACCGGCGAACAGCAGGTCGCCTCCGAGGAGGACGTCACGGCCTTCGAACACGCAGTGCCCGGGAGCGTGACCTGGGGTATGAAGCACCCGGAATTCCGCGGTGCCGATACGCATCACGTCGCCCTCGGCCAGCTCGCGATCGGGTGGAGGCGGTTCGTCGAAGGGAATGCCGTAGTGCGCGGCCTGCAGTCCGGCCCCGTCGTAGAGGGGGCGATCCGCCGGATGGAGAAATATCGGCACGTCGTGGACCTGCCTAACGGCGGCGATGCCACCGACATGATCAACGTGCGCGTGGGTCAGCCAGATCGCCTCGAGCGTCGCGCCACTCGCGGCCACCGCGCGGAGGATCCGCTCTCCCTCGGCGCCGGGATCGACAAGCACGGCGCGCTGCGTCGCCTCGTCGACGACGAGGTAGCAGTTCTCCTGGAACGGGCCGACGGTGTGACTGGTGATTCGCATTGGTCGCGGCGCGGCGGTCAGGAGTAGCCGCCGCCGCTGACGTGCGC
>JBKJQR010000128.1:0-8172 GCA_046593895.1 Gemmatimonadaceae bacterium
GACCCGGGGCCCTCGACCCCTGCCGCCCCACGGTTGTGCTCCTCGATCGCTCCCTGCTCGCCAGCACCGGCGACGAGCGACGGGTGCTCGACGAACTCGCCGCAGTCGCTGCGCTTGTCGGCTGGGGAGAGATCGGCGAGGATGCGCCGAGCAGCGCCTTCCCCGCCGACTTGCTGACGAGCTTCATTCCCGGCGTCGCGTCCCCAGGCGCTGTGATTGCTGCGCTCCGCGGCGCCTTCCGTCATGCGGCTGCACTGGTCGTCGCGCGGAATGCGCGGATCGCCGAGGGCGAACGATATCACGAGCTCACCGAGCTGACGCGCGTTGGCGTCGCGCTGTCCACCGAGCGGGATCTCATCACCCTGCTCGACATGATTCTCAGCCAGGCGCGGCGCCTGACGTCGAGCGATGCGGGGTCGCTGTACCTGGTCGAGCGCGGCGAGGACAACCAGCCGTCGACGCTGAAATTCAAGCTGTCGCAGAACCACTCGTTGCCCAACCTGCCCTTCAGCGAATTCACCGTCCCGGTCGATCACACGAGCCTTGCCGGTTACGCGGCGGCGACTGGCGAGCCGCTGGTGATACCGGACGTCTACCTGCTGCCTGACGATTCGTCGTTCAAGCAGAATCGCAGCTTCGACGACAAGTTCGGGTACCGCACGAAGTCGATGCTGGTGATCCCGATGAAGTCGCACCGCGACGAGATCGTCGGCGTGCTGCAGCTGATCAACCGGAAGCGCGACATGGAGACGCGCCTCGGCGGGCCGGACAAGGTGCAGTGGGAGGTCATCTCCTTCGACCAGCGGAGCGTCGAGCTGGTGACGGCACTCGCCTCGCAGGCCGCGGTCGCGATCGAGAACTCGCTGCTCTACGAGGACATCGAGCGGCTGTTCGAGGGGTTCGTCACTGCCGCGGTGACGGCGATCGAATCGCGTGATCCGACGACGCACGGTCACTCGGGACGCGTCGCGACGATGTCCGTCGGTCTCGCCGAGGCGGTGGACCGTCTCAGCGGCGGACCGTACGCCGCCGTGCGCTTTTCACGCACGCAGCTCCGTGAACTCCGGTATGCGGGGTTGCTGCACGACTTCGGCAAGGTCGGGGTTCGCGAGCAGGTGCTCGTCAAGGAGAAGAAGCTCTACCCACCCGATCTCGCGATCATCGAACATCGTTTCGCGCTGCTCGTCCAGGGTGCCGAGCTCGAATTCGAGCGCATGCGCTCGGCCCACCTGCAGCAGCATGGCCGTGAGCGTTATGACGAGACCCTCGGCGCGCTCGAGGCGAGGTTGCGCGCGCGCCGCGTCGAGCTCGAACGCTACCGGCAGGCGATTCTGCGGGCGAACGAACCGACCGTGCTGACGGAAGGCAGCTTTGCCGAACTGGAGCTGCTCGCCGGCGAGAAGTACTCCGACCCGCACGGCCACGAGCAACCGCTGCTGACCGAGCGCGAGCTGCGGTTTCTCTCGATCAGCAAGGGCAATCTCGACGACGCCGAACGAAAGGAGATCGAGTCGCACGTGTCGCATACCTACCGCTTCCTGCAGCAGATCCCCTGGACGCGCGAGCTGCGTGGCATCCCCGCGATCGCTTACGGTCACCACGAGAAGCTGAACGGCCGTGGTTACCCGCGGCAGGTCGAGGCACCGGCGATCCCGGTGCAGACACGGATGATGACCATCGCCGACATCTACGACGCGCTGACGGCGAGCGACCGGCCGTACAAGCGGGCGGTCAGCGTCCCGCACGCCCTCGACATCCTCCACGCCGAGGCGCACGAGGGGCTGCTCGATCGCGACCTGCTGGCGACGTTCGTCGGCGCTCGCGTCTTTGAATCGGTGCACGCCGCCTAACGCGGCGCCGGCACCGGTCGTACGTCAGCCCGCGGTCGCCACGCCGCCGCGCGGACCCGCACTGCCGGGAGCCCGGCGGAATGCCCGGGGCCAGATGGCCAGTGCAACGAGGACCGCCGACGCGGCGATACACGCCCAGCCCACCCAATCGCCGACAGCGACGAACAGGGTGCGCGCATCGCTGGTTTGCGCCTGGTAGGTCCGCGCCGCAGGAACGAAGATGTCGGTGGCCCCGTGCTCGCGGCCGAGCGGGTCGATATATCCTGAAATCCCGGTGTTCGCGGAGCGGATGACACCGGAGCGCGTCTCGATCGCTCGTAACATCATGTGCGCCTGGTGCTGCCAGGGGGCGATGCTCCGCCCGAACCAGGCGTCATTGGTGATGTTGATCAGAATATCAGCGCCATTGCGGCGCAGGGCGCGCGCCTGCGAGGGAAAGATGGATTCATAGCAGATCAGGACGCCGAATCCGCCCCACGGCTCGCGGTAGACCGTCGCGCCCTTGCCGACACCGAATCCACCGAAATACTTGAACGACCCGAACCACTTCGGGTTGAGGAAGGGCACGCGCTCGACTACCGGCACGAGGTACTGCTTGCGGGTGACTGGGTAATCACCGACACGCCCGAGCGAATCGGTGAGCATTGCCGCATTGAAGTACTCGAAGTCGGCCGGCACCCCCGCACTGGTCGCCGGTGCAGTGTACTGCAGGTCGATGACCCCGAAGAGGATGGGGGCGTGTCCGCCCCTGCCTAACGCGTAGAGCGTGTCGCGCCATTCGGGATGCTCGACGAGGAAGCCGGGCAGCGAGACCTCCGGCCAGACGACCAGCTTCGGGTGGCCACGCGCCAGCGCCGTCCGCGTTCCCGATGCCATCATCTCGACGATCCGGTCGCGGTTCGATTCCTGCCACTTGTCCTCCTGCGGCACGTTAGGCTGGACGATCGCGATCGGTGCGACGTCGCGCAGCGTCACCGTTCGCATCCGCCACTCGCCGTAGCCAAGCACCGCCGCGAGCAGCGCGGCAGCGATCGCCAGGCGCGGCAGCCACGCGCCGAGCAGCGGCTTGCCGCGGCGCTGCGCGAGGATCGCATCGGCGACGAGCCCGTCGATCGCGATGATCCAGAACGACGCGCCGTGCACGCCACTCAGGTCTGCCGACTGGGCGAGCAACGGCGCCTTGGCGACCGCGAGGCCGAGGGGCAGCCACGGGAAGCCAAGTTGCGGCAGCAGCTCGGTGAGTTTCTCCCATGCGACCCAGGCGATCGGCAGCAGGATCGCCAGCGGCGCGCCGGTCGCCCGGCGTGCAGCGACCAGCGTCCCGATTCCCCCCGCGGCGATCGCCGCCATGACGAAGAGCGCGCCGAAATAGCCGGCGATCGCCAGCTTCGTGTAGATCGACAGCGCGATCGCGATCCAGTAGAGCGTCGCACCGAACCCAAACACCCCGAACCACCAGCCGAGACGGATGCCGGCGCCTAACGGTTGTGTGCCGTCGCCGATTCGCGCCGCGGCGAGCGCGATCGGAACAAGGCAGACCACCGCCGCCACCAGCGGCGGCATCGGCGGGAAGGCGAGAAGGAAGAGGAGCCCGGACGCGGCGGCGGGCAGCGCGACGTCGAGCGGTGGGCGGAAACGCCGCACGTTCACGGACTGCTCACAGGCGAGTCTCTTTCTCCTCGTCGGCGGACTTGTAGATCGCCTCGGTCACCTTGTGCAGCACGACCTGGTCGTTCGGTGCCTCGTATTTCGACTCGCCGTTCACGACAGAGAGAAAGTGCGCGAGCTCGGCACGATACGACTGGACAAATGCACTCTCACGTGCAGCGGCGCCGGTCGGCGAGACATCCACTGGGCGACCATTCAATTCCTTCACGACGCGGAGCGGCGCCAGGCGGCTGCTGCCTCGCGTGGAGATCGTCTCGAACCACCAGCGATCCGCCTCGCCGACATAGCCCCAGTTGAGGTCGAGGGAAATCGAGAGGTTCGGACCGCACTCGAGATGCACGAGCATCGCATCCTCGACCGCTGCGACGCCGCGCCCGCGGTCCATGTGGGCCGTGACGCGCGTCGGTTCGGGATGATCGGCCAGCCAGAGCGCGAGATCGAGCAGCGGGATGCCGTGCTCGATGAACACCCCGCCCCCCGCTTCAGCGCGCCGAGTACGCCATGGCTCGGGCGTCCGCTTGAGGTGATACGACCCGGCACGGAATGCCATCAATCGACCGAGCTCACCGCCGCGGAGAAATCGGTCGAGCGCCTGCACGTCCGTGCGGAAGCGGTGATTGTTCGCGACGACGACCTTTCGGTCGGCGCGTGTCGCCGCGGCGAGGATCCGCTCGACCCCGCGCGAGCTGAGCGCCAACGGCCGCTCGCAGAGCACGTGCACGCCCGCGGCCAGCGCACGCAACACGTGCGGCTCGTGCAGATGGTTCGGCGTCGCCACCACCACCGCGTCGAGCTGGTCATACTCGAGAAGCTCCTCGATGTCGGTGAACACGTCGGGAATGTCGAACCGATCGGCGAGCGAACGTGCCTTGGCGCGATCGTTGTCGCAGAGCGCGACCAACTGCGCCCCCTTCGCCCGTGAGATCGCCGGCAGGTGCGCGAGCTGTGCGATCGCGCCCGCACCGACGACGGCGATGCGCACTGTGCTCACTGGAAGCCCCCGGTCTTTCCCGGCGCCGTGTCGAAGTAGTACGTCCCAACGGCGCGGAGCGACCCGTAGCGCACGCCGCTCGTCAGGTCGAACCGTCCCTGCAGTCCGATGCCCAGATGACGAGCGAGGGTCAAATTCACACCGGTCACGGCGCCAAATCCGAGCGCGATGTTGTCGAGTGCGTTCTCGATCAGCGTTCCCTGAATCGCCTTCCCTTCGGCGTTGATCACGTGCGCGAACATTCCGCCCCCGATATACGGTCGCAGCGCACCAGTGCGTGGACTCCATCGCAGATCGCCGCCGACCGAGATATCGGAGACTGAAATTCCGCCGAGCGAGAACTGTGCGGCCCGCGTCGAATCAACGATCCGCTCGCGCAGCTTGTCGGCCAAGCGGGAGACAACCTCGTCGCGATAGCGTGACCCCCAGTACGTCGTGCTGAAGACGACGCGCCACTTGGGGGCGATCTCGCCGTAGTCAGCGTGCAGCGAGTACGCGACGGTCGGTACGATGCTGGTCGGCGCAACGGGGCCCATCGACATCCCGAACGCCGTCAGCTTCAGCTTGTCGAGGTTGAGCCGCTCGAACAACCCGGGCCGATCCTGCGCGCCAGCGCGAGCCGCGAGCACCGTCAGCGCAGCGGCGGCCATCGCGGCCGCTCGTCGCAGGCTTCTACTGCACGATACCGACACTGGTTCCTGGGTAGTAGGTCTGCAGGATCGTTGATGCATCCTGCCCCGCACGTGCCCGGCCGATCGCGCCCCACTGGCACATGCCGATCCCGTGCCCGTATCCGTGGCCGTGAAGCGTGAAGCGCCGCCCTTCCGTTCCCGAGCCCGACGCCTCAATGGAAAAATACGTGCTGTTGAGAAGCTCGCCACCAGCGGCCCGTAGCGCGTAGCGAATCGCATTGCCGCGGAGCGTCGTCTCGCCCGCTGTGCCGTCGATCACCAGCGTGCCGATTCTCCCCGATGGCGTGTGCGATTCGACCGTGAGTGTGCGCGCGATCCCGATTGTCTGCGATCCGCCCCGCGACCGCAGGTACCGCGTGACCGCGGCCCCCACGTCAGCTCCGGTCATCTCGCGCGTCCACTCGTACCGCGGAGAAATGTCGCAATAGGCGCGACGCGTTCCCGGAATGTGATCATCGACGCGCCGAAGATAGGGCGCTCCTCCTTCCCCGCTCCACACCTCGCTGGTTTCCGCCGTCATTCCCCCACAGGTCGAATGATACGGCGTGTCCGCGATCCGGCCAGCATATCGCAGCACCTGCCCCGCCGTGGCGGCAACCGCCGCGTCGGACACCGCACGCTCGGCGGACGCTCCGCCGTATACCTGGTCGTCGACGGTCGCCCGAACGTCGAACCGCTGCGCGGGGGCAAGGTGCGTGTATGCGTAGCTGCGCGCCGCGATCGCCTGCGCTTCAACCGCGGCGCGCTCGCCCGGTTGACGCTCGCCGATCTCGAGCGGGACGACCCCGCGCAGATAGTCTTCGATGGGAACACGGTTCACGATGATTATCTCGTCACCGCTCGGAAGCGCGAGTAATTCGCCGCGGTAGCTGCGCCCGTTGGCGAGGACGCGTGCCGAAACGTCGGCCGCGCGCAGCGACAGCGCGCCGTCGGTGCTGAACGTCCGGCCCCCGTCCAATCCGGCGACCCGCAAACGTCCGCCGCGAACATCGACGGTCCAGCGCGCACCGTCAGACCCAGCCGCGAGCGCGCTGCCATTGCGATCGGTGACAAGCCACCGCCCCGCCGCAGCAAGCGACGCCGATCTCGATGCACTCGCAACCAACACCCGAATCGGCGCGCTCACGGCGCTTCGCGCCGGCGCCGGCATCGTCGGGAATGACGTATCCGTGACGACCGTATCGCCGCGCACCGTATCGATTGGCAGGCGCACGACGTGAATCACCGGTTCCGGCGCGCGGCTCAGCGCGCCTCGACAGGCGACGGCGACGAGCAGCAGCGCGGCCGCGACCGCTGCCTTACGCTGAGGCGTCGAGCGCGGCATCGAGGCGGTCGAGGGTGAGGTCGATCTCGGCGTCGCCATGCGCCGCCGACATGAACGCAGCCTCGAACGCCGAGGGGGCGAGATAAACGCCGCGATCGAGCGCGGCGTGAAAGAAGCGACGGAACCGCGCGACGTCGGCGGTCTTGGCATCAGCGAACGACCGAACCGGCTCGGCTCGGAAGAAGAATCCCCACATCGAGCCGGCGTGGCTCGCCGTCATCGGCACACCGCGGCGCGCGGCAATTTGCAGCACCCCGCGCGTCAGGCGCGCCGTGCGGGTCTCGATCGCATCGTGGACCGCCGGCGTGAGCGCGGACAGCGTGGCCAGGCCAGCGGCCATCGCCAACGGGTTGCCCGACAGGGTGCCCGCCTGGTAGACCGGTCCCGAAGGCGCGACCTGGTCCATCAGGTCGCGTCGCCCGCCGTAGGCTGCGACGGGAAGCCCACCGCCGATCACCTTGCCTAACGTCGTGAGGTCCGGCGTCACGCCGTAGCGCGCGGCCGCCCCGCCGAACGCGACGCGAAACCCGGTCATCACTTCGTCGAAGATGAGCAGTGCGCCGGCGGCGGTCGCGATCTCGCGGAGCCCACCGAGAAATCCCGGATCAGGCAGGATGAAGCCCGCGTTGCCCACTACCGGCTCTACTATCATTGCGGCGATGTCCTCGCCCCGCGCCGCGACGAGTTCGCGCACGGCGTCGAGATCGTTGAATGGCACCGTGAGAGTGAGCGCGGCGAGCGCGCTCGGCACGCCGGGCGAATCGGCGAGGCCGAGCGTGGCCACGCCGGATCCGGCCCGAACGAGGAATGAATCGGCATGCCCGTGATAACAGCCATCGAACTTGAGGATCGCCTCCCGGCCGGTGACCGCGCGCGCCAGGCGCACCGCACTCATCGTCGCCTCGGTGCCGCTCGAGACGAAGCGCATCATCTCGAGATGCGGCATCCGCTCGCGTACTGCCTCGCCGAGCAGGACCTCGAGCTCGGTCGGGATCCCGAAGCTCGTCCCGTCGCGCATCGTACGGCCTAACGCTTCGATGACGACTGCCGGAGCGTGGCCGAGGACGAGCGGGCCCCACGACAGCACGTAATCGATGTACTCGTTGCCGTCAACGTCCCAGATCCGCGCCCCTGCTCCACGGGCAACGACGAACGGCTCGCCATCCACGCCGCGGAACGCGCGGACCGGCGAGTTCACGCCACCGGGGAACAGCGACCGAGCCCGGCGCATGATCGCCGCCGAGCGATCAGTCAACGGCCAAAGCTCCCGATCGTCGTTGCCAGCATCGGCAGTGCGCGCCCGGCGCGCCGCTCCATCGTCGTCGGCGCGGAAACAACGCGTAGCGCAGTCGCCTCGAAGTCGTAGTCATTCTCGGCGCTGTCGATCCGCACGTCGAGGATCGTGCCCGGAATCGCGTCAGTGCGGACGCGCGTGATGCCGTCGATGTCGTCGGCCTGCCAGACGGTTCTGGCGTCGGCGATGCCGGTCGCGTCGGCCGCGCGATCGACGATCGCCTGGACCGTGCGACCAACCCGGCGTTCGTAGCGCTCGGCGGTGACAGCCAGCTGCAGCTCCGTCAGACGCTCGAGCCGCTCGCGCTTCACTTCGTCGGCCACGTCGTCAGGCAGGTCGAAGGCGCGCGTCCC
>JBKJQR010000241.1:0-3165 GCA_046593895.1 Gemmatimonadaceae bacterium
TCCGCGCCGGCGAGTCCGACGTCGTCGAGGAGTTTCCTCGCGAGACGCGCGATTCGCATGTGATGCGCTCGCCGGTGGGGGGCTACGAGGCACTCTACGTGACGGTGCACGGCCGCGCGCCACACGATCTTGGCAGCGAGCGCGCCGTGCGCCGCGCGATCGCCGCGTCGGTCGATCGGGCACGGATTGCCCGCGACGTCTGGTTTGGCGCCGCGGATCCGACGCCGACGGTGGTCCCGGCCGTAGCGTTAGGCGCCTTTGCGTCGCGCGTCAAGGGTGCCCGGTACGATCCGGCGGCGGCGCGAGCGATCCTCGACTCGGCGGGGTGGCGGCTCGGTGCCGACGGCATTCGCGCACGGCGTGGCCGCCGGCTCGAGCTCACGCTGGTGGTCGGCTTCCCCAATCCTTTCATTCACCGCCCGATGCCCGAGCTGGTGCAGGGCGCGTTGCGCGAGGTTGGCGTCGACGTTCACATCGCGCAGGTGCCTGACGATGCAGCGTGGCAGGCCCGCGTCAACGACGGCGATGGCGATCTCTGGGCGGAGGCCGGTGGCCAGAATGACGCGAACCCCTGCTTCCTCGCGCAGCTGCTCTTTTACTCGGGACCGCGGTTGCGGCCATCGGGATACGCACGCCTCTTCGCACCCGGCCCGTCACTCGACCGCTTCATCGACGTCTGCCGCGAGGCGCAGACCCGCGACGACGTTGAGCGGAGCGCAGCTGACGCCGAGCATGTGCTGGTGGACGAGGCATTCATCGTGATTCCGCTGGCGGCGACGCGGCGGGTGTGGGCGGTGAGCGATCGCGTGAAAGGGTTTGTTCCGCACCCGTCCACGCTCAGCCAGCGCTGGGAGGGAGTGTCACTGCGGTAGCGCGCGCGGCGGATTGCCGCGAGCATTTGTCACCCATCGCGTCGCGCCGATGTTATAGTTTCCGGTCCGGTAATCGGTCATCGAGGGTCGCACATGTCGCGCAGTGCACAGTGTTGGCGGTGGATCGGTTGCACGTTGACCGTTATGATCGTCGCCTGCACCCGCGACGCCGACCGCCGCGACCCGGCGACGCTCGTCGTCGCGCTCGCCGGCGATCCCGGACAGCTCAACCCGGCGATCACCACTAACGGTAGCGTGCATACCGCCGCCTCGCTGCTCTACGACGGCCTCGTCGCGCTCGACGATTCGCTGCGCCCCACTCCCGCACTCGCCGAGCGATGGGAGATCGAGAACGGCGGCGCGCGCTACCGCTTTCACCTGCGCCGAGGAGTGCGCTGGCACGACGGAGTCACGTTTACTGCGGCCGATGTCAAGTTCACCTTCGACGAGCTGCTGCTCCGCTTCCACGCGCGCACGCGCGCATCGCTTGGGCCCTCGTTGGCGAGCGTGGATGCGCTTGACGACTCGACGGTGGTCTTCAATTTCCGGCGGCCGTATGCACCGCTGCTCCAGCAGCTCGACGTCAGCGAAGCGCCGATCGTTCCGAAGCACCTTTACGAAAATGGTGATCCGCTGCGCAATCCGGTGAACATCGCGCCGGTCGGCACCGGTCCAT
The DNA here is from genome assembly GCA_046593895.1 of Gemmatimonadaceae bacterium. GTDB lineage: Bacteria > Gemmatimonadota > Gemmatimonadetes > Gemmatimonadales > Gemmatimonadaceae > JABFXC01. The sequence goes on from JBKJQR010000241.1 coordinate 1,549, forward strand.
TCAAGTTCGCGTCGTACACGCCGCACAACGAGATCCGCTACGTCGCGAATCGCGATTACTTCCGCGGGGCGCCGCCGTTGAGCGCGGTCGTGCTGCGCATCATCCCCGACAACGACACGCAGGTCGCCGCGCTCGAAGCGGGTGAAGTGGACTGGCTCTACTCGGTGCCCGGTCCGGCGCGTGAGCGACTCGCCGCCAATCCGCGCGTGCACATCGTCCACACCTCGATGAGCCTCGGTGGCAGCAACTGCATCAGTACACTCGGCTTCAACCTCGACCGGCAGTGGGCTCACGATCTGCGCGTGCGCCAGGCGATCGCCCACGCGGTCAATCGCCCGCAGTTCGTCGAACGCGTCTCGTTCGGTGCGGGACGTGTTGCCGATGCGCCGATCTCGTCGGGGATCGCGTTCGCGCATGCGAGCGACCTCGCGATACCTGGCTACGACACCGTTGCGGCGGCGCAGCTCCTCGACGCGGCTGGGTGGACGCGGCGTGGCAGCGGCGTGCGGACCGCGCATGGCGTCCGCGGGGTGCCTGACGGTACGCCGTTCACGATCGGCTTCAAGGGGATGCCCGGGCAGATGGTATACGGCGACCTGCTTCGCGCGCAGCTGCGCAGCGTCGGCATCGACGTCCGGCTCGAGCCACTCGAGTCGGCGGTGTTCGCCGAGGCGGTGTTCACGGCGCGCGACTTCGACACGGCGATCGGGTCATACTGCAACGGAACCGACCCCGAGATCGGCGTCAGGCGAATGTACGTGTCGTCGAGCATTGCGCCGGTGCCATTCTCGAACATGGCCGGCTACCGCAATCCGACAATGGATGCGCTGTTCGACAGCGCCGGCGCGGCGATGAACCTCGAGGAGCGTCGCCGGCTCTACCACCAGATCCAGTCGCTCGCCGTGCACGATCAGCCGTATGTCTGGCTCGTCGAGACAACGAACACCGAGGGATACTCGGCACGCTGTCATGGCTTCAGCGGCACGGCGCACTTCGCCGCGACCGCGGAATGCGGCAGGTGAACTCACGCTTCGTCGCTGGACGGCTGTTGCAGGTGGTGCCGACGGTGGCGGCGATCCTGTTGACCGGGTTCGTCCTCGTGCACGTCGCACCTGGTGATCCGGTGCTCGTGCTGGCCGGCGAGCACGGCGATGCCGCGTACTATGCGTTCATGCGGCATCGCTTCGGCCTCGACGAGTCGCTGCCGCGACAGCTCATCGTCTGGCTCGGTCACATTCTCCGCGGCGACTTCGGCTTCTCGTACGTGTACGGACGCGCGACGTTGGTGGTGATTCTCGAACGGGTGCCGGCGACGATACTGCTCACCGGCAGCGCGCTCGTCATTTCACTGATCGTCGCTATACCGTTAGGCGCGCTCGCCGCGACGCGGCCGCATGGTGCGCGTGACATCGCGATCAGCGCCGTCGCGCTCGGTCTCTACTCGACGCCGGCGTTCTGGATCGGCCAGCTCGCGATCATTGGACTGGCACTTGGACTCGGATCGTTCCCGGTACAGGGGATGACGTCGGCCGGGAGCGATGCCACTGGCTGGTCGCACAGCTGGGACATCGTCAGGCACCTGATGCTTCCGGCGCTCGTTCTCGCGTCGCAGGAGAT
>JBKJQR010000180.1:0-4836 GCA_046593895.1 Gemmatimonadaceae bacterium
GCAAACAGCACGGGCGAAGACCGCAGTTGCTAACGGCTAATGGCTAATGGCTAACGGCTAATAGCTAATAGCTAATAGCTAATAGCTGCAGTCGGGTTGGACTTCGCGCTCGCAGCGATAGAAATTTGGCGCATGCCCACCATGCTCCAATCGCGGGATAGCCAGCTGCCGGCCCACGGGCCCTCGTTCGCGCGCGGACTCTGGCGCATCGCGGCGGCGGATGTGTCGAGCGGAAATCGTGTCCGGCTGCTGCGCGATGGACCGGCCACCTTCGATGCGATGATCGGATTGATCGAGAGCGCGCGGTCGAGCGTTCTCCTCGAGAGCTACATCGTTCGGTCGGACGAAGTCGGCGAGCGGTTCGCCGTCGCGCTGATCGATGCCGCCGCGCGCGGTGTTGACGTCAAGGTCCTTTGTGACTGGATCGGCATTCGCGGCATATCGCGCAGCTTCATTCCGCGACTCCGTGCGGCGAAGGTGGACGTTCGCGTCTTCTCGCCAATCGGCTTTCGTCGCTGGCTCGGGCTGGTGCCGCGCGATCATCGCAAGCTGCTCGTCGTCGATGACACGTCAGGCATTACCGGCGGCGTCGGACTCGGCGTCGAGTGGACTACCGGCGTGCAGAAGCGCCGCCGCTCGCGTTGGCGCGACACCGCTGTCTGCATCGACGGTCCTGCCGCACTCGACATGCGCGCCGCGTTCGAGACGATGTGGCGTCGCGTCGAGGGAAAGGAGCGTCGCGGTGGCCATCGGCTCGTCTCGCGCCGGGCGATGCGGACGCACCTCGATCCGGCGACGAGCGAGCCGGCGCTCGTCGGCATCATCGAGGGGGAGCCGGGCCGCCTGCGCGTCGGCCGCGCGCTGCAGATGCAATCGGTATCGGCCGAGCGATCGATCTGGATCGCCAGCGCCTACTTCGTCCCCAGCTTCGCCGAGATCGAAGCGCTCTGCGGCGCGGCGCGCGACGACGTGGACGTCCGCATCCTCGTGCCCGGGCGGGGTGACCACATGTGGATTCCGTGGCTCACGCGCCGCACCTATCGCCGGTTGCTCACGAATGGCGTGCGCATCTGGGAATGGCAGGGCGAGATGATGCACGCGAAGACGAGCGTGGTCGACGGCCGCTGGATTCGCGTCGGGTCCACCGACTTCAACCCACTCGGCATCTCGATCAACTTCGAGCTCGACGCGGTCATCGAGGACGTCGCGTTAGGCAGGGAGGCCGAGGCGATGTTTCTCAGCGACCTCGAGCACTCGATCGAGATCAAGCCAGTAACCTGACCAGGAACGCGTCGAACGCTGGTAGAACGTCCGTGAGCACGGCGCGGGCGCGGATTCGCTGTATTGGTCGCGCGACCCCGCGTGCAAAAATCGATACGGCACGCCCCCTGCCTTTTAACAGCTGTTCACAGACCAGACTAGTTCTTTTGAGGTGACTATGCGCCGGGCAATAGGATTCATCGGAGCGGCAGCTACGCTGGCCGCAGGGGGCTGCATGAAGGAAACGAAGACGGTGACCACTGACTCGGCGACGATATCGTCCATGTCAGCGGGTGCGATCGATAAGGGTGACCTGGGGATGAAGGCAGCTGGCGTCGCGGTGAAGCCGATGGCGGCGCCGGACGACCAGATGAAGAAGGTGCTCGACGCGCACGCCGCGCTCGGCGCGAAGCCGCTCGAGACGCTGACGCCCGCCGAGGCCCGCAAGGGTCCGACGCCGGCCGACGCCGCGAAGAAAGTGGCGGCCGCGGAAGGAAAGTCGACCGCTCCCGATCCCGCAGTGATGTCAGTCGATCGCACGATCCCCGGTCCGGCGGGCGCGTTGCCGGTGCGGATCTACACGCCGAAGACCGGCAAGGGCCCGTGGCCGGTGGTGGTCTACTATCACGGCGGTGGCTGGGTGATCGCGAACAAGGAAGTGTATGACGGCGGTGCGCGCGCGATCTCGAAGCTCGCCAACGCGGTCGTGGTCTCGGTGGACTATCGCCAGGGACCCGAGCACAAGTTCCCCGCGGCGCACGAGGACGCGCTCGCGACCTACAAGTGGGCGCTCGCCAACGCGGCGTCGATCAAGGGCGATCCAAAGAAGATCGCGCTGGCCGGTGAAAGCGCCGGCGGCGGGCTCGCGCTGGCCACGGCGATTGTCGCGCGCGACATGAAGCTGCAGCAGCCGACGTCGATCGTCTCGATCTATCCGATCGGCGGCACCGACACGACCACCGCGTCGTATCAGGAGAACGCGAACGCGAAGCCGCTCAACCGGGCCGCGATGTCGTGGTTCTTCAAGAACTACCTGAACGGTCCAGCTGACTACAACAATCCACGCGTCAACCTCGTCACGGCCAACCTGAAGGGGCTTCCGCCAGTGACGATCATCAACGCGCAGATCGATCCGCTGCGCACCGATGGCGAGATGCTGGCCGACAAGATCCGCGCGGCCGACGGCAAGGTGGATCAGAAGACGTACGAAGGTGTCACGCACGAGTTCTTCGGCATGGGAAGTGTCATCGACAAGGCAAAGGACGCCGAGCAGATGGCGGCCGACGCACTGAAGAAGGGCTGGTAGTCGCAGCACCTTGATCGCTGGCTGCCGGTCGGCGGCCAACGGTCGCTGACGCCGCCCGCGAGCGGCGTCGGCTCGAGAAGCGGCCGGGGACAGGTTCCCCCGGCCGCTTCTCCGTTGCATGTTCGGCGCTCGCCTCGACCACTCGACGCCTAACGCTGATCATGACACGCTCGCATCGACCGCTCGTTCGCTCGCTCCTCGTCACTGTTGCTGCGGCCTCGTGGCTCGCCGGGTGCACCACCGGCCACGTCGCCACCGGCGCTGCACCGGCGGCGCGCTTCGACATCGTCATCACCAACGCCCGCATCTACGACGGCGCGGGCAACCCATGGACCTACGGCGACATCGGCGTCCGCGGCGATCGCATCGCGCGCGTCGCGCCGCGCGGTGCACTCGCTGGCGTGTCGGCCGTCAGGCGGATCGACGCCAGCGGGCTCGCCGTCGCACCGGGGTTCATCGACATCCAGGGACAGTCCGAGGACGCGTTCCTCACCGGCGACGGCCGCGTCGTCAGCAAGACGACCCAGGGCGTGACCACCGAGATCCTCGGCGAAGGAAGCAGCGCGGCTCCGCTCAGCCCCGCCATGTTCGCCGCGCGCACTGCCGGCGACACCACCGGCGCGCGCATTCGTGCACCCTTCGTCGGCCCGCACGGCTTCCGACACTGGCTCGACGCGATGGTTGCCCACGGGATCGCGCCTAACGTTGGCTCCTTCCTCGGCGCCGGCACCGTCAGGCAGTACGCGAAGGGCAGCGCCGAGGGACCGGCGACCGCTGCGGAGCTCGACACGATGCGCGCCGTGACCCGTCGGGCAATGGTGGACGGCGCGTTCGGCGTCGGTAGCGCGCTGATCTACCCGCCCGGCGCCTATGCATCGACGGAGGAGCTGATCGAGATCGCGAAGGCGATGGCGCCATTCGGCGGCGTCTACATCTCGCACATGCGCTCGGAGGGAGATCGCATCGTCGAAGCGACCGCCGAAGCACTCCGCATCGGTCGCGAGGGCGGCGTCGCGGTCGAGATCTATCACCTCAAGGTCGCCGGCCAGCGCAACTGGTCGAAGGCGACGCAGGTCGTCGCGATGATTGACAGCGCGCGGCGCGCCGGCCAGGACGTCGGCGCGACGATGTACCCGTACACCGCCGGCCAGACGAATCTCTCCTCGTGCCTTCCGCCCTCCGCGGCGGCAAATGGCAAGCTGCTCGACAACCTGCGCGACCCGGCCTCACGCGCCCGTATCAAGGCCGCAATGATCGCCGGCACCGCTGGCGGCGAATCACTCTGCGACCTCGCGACCCCACACGGCACGATGGTGGTCGGCTTTCGCGACTCGACGCTGAAGAAATTCGAGGGACTTCGACTCGACGACATCGCGACCCGGATGAGCCGCGACTGGATGGATGCACTGATCGACCTCACCATCGCCGAAAACGCGAACCTCGGCGGAATCTTCTTTCTCGCCAGCGATGCGAACCTCCGCATGCAACTCAGGCAGCCGTGGGTCGTGATCGGCACCGACGCTGACGGCTGGTCGCCGGATAGCACGCGCGGCGAGATGGTGCATCCGCGCACCTACGGCACCTACCCACAACTGCTCGGGCAGCTCGCGCGGGACGAGGGACTGATGACCCTCGAGGAAGCGATCCGGAAGTCGACGTCGGCGGTCGCGACGAGACTTGGGATTCAGGATCGGGGGCTGATCCGGGAGGGATTCTATGCGGACCTGGTGATCTTCGATCCAGCGACGATCGCGGATCGGGCGACGTACGCGTCACCACACATGATCGCATCAGGGGTGAGGGAGGTGCTCGTGAACGGGACAAGCGTGATGAGGGAGGGGAGGAGTACGGGAGGAAGAGCAGGGAGAGTGGTCACTCCGCGAACCAGGGAGTGACGAGGGACGAGGGAGCGCGGCGTCGCCTAAGGCGACGGGCGCAACGGAGGAACGCGGAACGCGGAAGGATCCGACGAGGAACGAGGGACGAGGGATGGGGAGTCCTTGTCCCTTGTTGTGACTGACCTCGTTGACGTGGGAGAACGAGGGACGAGGGACGAGGAGGACGAGGGAGAACTCGTTGTCGCGTTAGGCACGAATGACGTGGATCATCAACTCACGCCGTTTCTCTCGCTACGAGCGTGAAGCAGCTCGGCGAGCTCGCCACCCGAGTAACCGGTAGGCAGCCATTGAGGTTTGGTGTCCGCCACGTCTTCCGTCCGCGAACTGTTACAGTTGCCACGGTCAGCTCTGTCGATGCCTGTCGAATGGCTG
>JBKJQR010000223.1:0-3571 GCA_046593895.1 Gemmatimonadaceae bacterium
TGCTGGTGTTCTGGTTCTCGTCGCTGGCGATGACCGCGGTGCGCAAGGCGGCATCGAGCGTGATCACCGAAGTGCGGCGGCAGTTCAGGGAGAAGCCGGGGATCATGCAGGGCACCGAGCAGCCCGACTACGCGGCCTGCGTTGACATCGTGACGGTCGGCGCACTGAAGGCGATGGTGCTGCCCGGAGCGCTCGTCGTACTGTTCCCGATCGTCGTCGGCCTGACGTTCAAGCACTTCGCGCCGCGCAATCAGTACCTCGGCGCCGAAGCGGTCGCGGCACTGCTGATGGTCGGCACGATCGCCGGCATCCTGATGGCCGGCTTCCTGAATAATGGTGGCGGTGCCTGGGACAACGCGAAGAAGTACATCGAGACCGGCGTCTATGGCGGGAAGCGGTCGGATGCACACAAGGCAGCGGTCGTCGGTGACACTGTCGGCGATCCATTCAAGGACACGGCCGGTCCGTCGCTGCACGTGCTGATCAAGCTCCTCAGCACGATCACGCTGGTGCTCGCGCCGCTCTTCCTCTAGGCTGGCACGTCGGAAACGGGGGCGATCGCGCTGCCCCCGTTTCCCTTTTTCCGACCTCGCGATCCACGCCATCCGCGCCTAACCGTCCAGCAGATAGATGTCAGGTTTATTTTCTCGAAAGCCGATCTCCGCCCTGCTCGCCGAGGGCGAGAATCCGCACGGACTCAGACGCACGCTCGGTGCGGGCGACCTGATCATGCTCGCGATCGGCGCAGTGATCGGCGCCGGAATTTTTGGTGCGATCGGAACCGCTGCCGCGGGCGAGACCAACGCCGCGGGAGAAGTCATCCGTAGCGGTGCGGGTCCGGCCCTTGTGCTGTCGTTCGTGCTGCTTGGTCTTGCCTGCATGCTGGCCGGGCTGTGTTACGCCGAGCTGGCCTCGATGATCCCGCAGGCCGGCAGTGCGTACGCATACTCGTACGCAACGCTCGGCGAGATCGTGGCGTGGATCATCGGCTGGGACCTGATTCTCGAGTACGCGGTGGGCAACGTCGCCGTCGCGATCTCGTGGGCTGATTACTTCAAGCGGGTGCTCGCGGCAGTGCACATTCACCTGCCGGAATTCCTGACCACCGGCTACCGAACCGCGCTGCTGGCAGACCCGCTGAAGGCGCCGCAACTGCACGCGCTGCTCCAGACGGCGCCGCGCGTGCTCGGAATCCCGATCCTGATCAACATCCCGGCGTTCGCGATCGTCATGCTGATCACCTGGCTCCTGCTGATCGGCGTGAAGGAGAGCACGCGGGCGAACAACATCATGGTCGCGGTGAAGCTGGCGGTGCTGGCGATGTTCATCGTCGTCGGCGCGACGCGGGTCGATACGGCGAACTATCACCCGTTCGCGCCTAACGGTTTCACCGGCATCCATCACGGCGCGGCGATCGTCTTCTTCGCCTACATCGGCTTCGACGCGATCTCGACCGCCGCCGAGGAGACGAAGAATCCGCAGCGGAATCTGCCGATCGGGATACTGGCCGGGCTGGGGATCTGCACGCTGATCTACGTGATCGTCGGGGCGGTGCTCACCGGGATGGTGCCGTATACCCAGCTCGGAGTCGCCGATCCACTGGCCAAGGCCCTCGACCTCGCGGGGCTGACGAAGATCAGCACCATTCTCTCGATCGGCGCGATCTTCTCGATGGCGGCGGTGCTGCTCGTCTTCCAGTATGGGCAGCCCCGCATCTTCTTCGCGATGGCGCGTGACGGACTCCTCCCGAAATGGGCTGCCAAGATCCATCCCAAGTATCGGACGCCGCACGTCACGACCATGCTCACCGGCGGACTCGTCGCACTAGCGGCGCTGGTCGGTGACGCCAGTGAGACGTACGACCTGACCAACATCGGGACGCTCTTCGCATTCGTCCTCGTCTGCGTCGGAGTGCTCGTGCTTCGCTGGAAGGAGCCGGAACGTCCGCGACCCTTCCGTGTCCCGTTCGTCCTGCTCATCGCGCCGCTCGGCGTGCTCGCCTGCGGGTTCGTCATGTATGGGCTGCCGCGGCACGCCTGGGAGCGCTTCGCGATCTGGCTCGTCATCGGGATCGCGCTCTATTTCGTCTATGGCTTCCGTCATTCAACGCTGCGCCGAGGCACGGGGCCAGTGCCCGCCGTCCCGCCGCCACCGATCGAGAAGAGTTAACGAAACGAACGGGATTGCCTAACGGCCCGCGCGCCACGCTCGGCGCGGCGCCGATCACCGGGTGAGATGCCATGACCAACGTGTTCAAGCGCGTGACGCAGACGCAGTGGATCATCCTTTCGGTGATCATCGGCATCGCGATCGGTGTCTTCTTCCCCGACTTCGGGATCGCGCTGCGACCGGCGTCGAACATCTTCCTGCGGATGATCAAGTCGCTGGTCGTGCCGCTGATCTTCAGCACCCTTGTCGTCGGGATCGCGGGTCACGGCGACGACATGAAGCAGGTCGGCAAGCTCGCGCTCCGATCGATCATCTATTTCGAGATCGCGACGACGCTGGCGCTGGTGATCGGGCTGACCGCAGTCAACATCGCGAAGCCCGGTGTCGGCGTCGACCTGACCCGCGGTGACGAGGCGGCGATTGCGGCGATCCCGAAGACGCAGCCGACGCTCGCCGGGGTGCTCGAGCACACCGTGCCGCAGAGCTTCGCCGAGGCGTGGGTCAACAACGAAGTGCTGCAGGTGGTGTTCTTCTCGATCATCTTCGCGGTCGCGCTGGCGCGCGTGAAGGGGAAGCCGAAGGAGACGATGCTCGCCTTCTGCGAGTCGCTGTCCGAGGTGATGTTCAAGTTCGTCGCGGTAGTCATGGCGTTCGCACCGTTCGGGATCGGCGCGGCGATCGCGGTGACGGTCGGGCGAAGCGGGATCGGCGTGCTGGTGAACCTGCTCAAGCTCGTCGGCACGTTGTACGTCGCACTGATCGTGTTCGTGCTCTTCGTGCTGTTGCCGATCGCGCTGATCATGAAGGTCCCGCTGCGCCGCTTCCTGCGGGCGATCAAGGAGCCGTGGCTGATCGCGTTCACTACGGCTTCATCAGAGGCAGCGTTGCCGCGCGCGATGCAGGCGATGGAAGCGATCGGTGTTCCGCGGCGCATCGTCGCCTTCGTGATGCCGACCGGCTACTCGTTCAACCTCGACGGCAGCACGCTCTATCTCGCGGTGGCGTCGGTGTTCGCGGCGCAGGCGGCCGGCTATCACATGCCGCTGCGCGACCAGATCGTGATGATGGGAACGCTGATGCTGACGAGCAAGGGTGTCGCCGCAGTCCCCCGCGCGTCGCTGGTGATTCTCGCCGGCGCGCTGACGCAGTTCAAGCTCCCACTCGAAGCGATCGCCGTGATCCTCGGAGTGGACGCGATCATGGACATGGCGCGCACCTCGCTCAACGTCGTCGGCAACTGCCTCGCCACGGTGGTGATGGCGAGGTGGGAGGGAGTGCTTGGTACCGAGGTAGAGCGGGCGATCGACCAGCGCGGGGAGCTCGAGCACGTGTAGTGGCGCGCAGGTCGATCGCCCGCTCTACCTCGGTACCAAGCACTCCCTCCCACCTCGCCATCACCACC
>JBKJQR010000293.1:0-26326 GCA_046593895.1 Gemmatimonadaceae bacterium
GCACGCGTTCGGGAACGAGGCCGACGATCTCGCTCCACGTCGGGGTAACGCCCCACGCTTCGGCTTCCATCCGGACCATGTCGAAGGCGCGATGCAGCGGTGTGCGCTCCGTGTCGACGAGGTTGATCGACACCTGCGCCTGGCCGTCGACCTCGAGGGCGAGCGCCTTCACGCCTTTGAGTCCCCCCGACGACCCGCGTATCGCCTTGGCGACGCGCTTCGCGACTTCCATGTTCGTCGCCGGCCCGAGGTAGACGTTGTAGGCGACGAGAAATGGTCGGGCGCCGATCGCGACGGCGCCGAACGTCGGATGAATTCTCTCCGGACCGAAGTCCGGCTTTCGCGCTGGATTGCTGCCGATCTCGCCGCGCAGCCCTTCGAACTCGCCGCGCCTGACATCGGCGAGATTTTCGCGCGCCGGCATCGTTGCGGCGCGCTCATAGAGGAACACCGGAATCTGCAGGTCGCGGCCGACCCGCTTCGCCAACGTCCGCGCGAGGACGATGCAGTCTTCCATCGTCGCACCCTCGAGCGGAATGAAGGGCACGACATCAGCGGCGCCCATGCGCGGATGTTCGCCGCTGTGCGAGTTGAGGTCGATCAGCTCGAGCGCTTTGGCGACGCCAGCGAACGCCGCATCGACCGCGTGCTCGAGCGGAACGACCAACGTCATAACGGTGCGGTTGTGCGATGCGTCGGAGGACACGTCGAGCACGGACGCGCCGTCAACGGCGGCGATCGCGTCGCGAATCGCCGTGATGACTTCCGGGCGACGACCCTCGGAAAAATTCGGAACGCATTCGACGAGCTTCATCAGTCAGGACCGAGGATTGGTGAGTTGGTCGAGCAGCCAGCGGTGCATCACGGGGTTGCCACAGACGACGCCTGCATGCGCGACGCGCGAGTCAATGCCGGTGAGGTCGGTCACGATGCCACCGGCTTCGCGCACGAGCAGCATACCAGCGGCGACGTCCCATGGTGCGAGCGTGAGCTCCCAGAAGGCATCGAAACGTCCGCAGGCCACCGCCGCGAGGTCGAGCGCCGCGGCGCCGGGCCGCCTGATTCCCGCAGTCGATGTCATGATCCCCGGGAGCGGGGCAATGTACGGCGCGACGTGCTCGTGAACCTTGAAGGGGAAACCGGTGCCGAGCAGCGCTCGCGCCGGGTCGGTAATCGTCGAGACCCTGATCGCCTTTCCGTCACGTTCCGCGCCGCCGCCGCGAGTTGCAGTGAACAGTTCGTTGCGCGGCACATCGAGGATCGCGGCGGCGCGCAGCTCACCATCGACGAGCACGGCGATCGAGACCGCGTACGCCGGGAATCCGTGAAGAAAGTTCGTCGTACCGTCGAGTGGATCGGCGACGAAAACCACGCCTTCGCCGAGTCGCGCCAGATCGGGCGAGTTCTCTTCGCCGAGGAGGCGCGCGTCAGGCAGGCAGGCGTCGATCACGGCGGCGATGCTCGCTTCGGCTGCGCGGTCCACCAGGCTGACGAAGTCGGACGGGCTTTTCGTCTCCCAACGGAGCGTCGGGAGTTCGGGTTCGTATGCCCGGATGACTGCAGCTGCGGCGTGTGTCGCGGCAATGGCGGTCGCGAGCAGGGTCGCGTCATCGCGCCCGTCCACAGCGCGCGCGAACGTGGGCGAGCGGTCCGCATTCGCAGGCGCAGGCAAATTCACGGGTTGCTCTCCCTCCGGCGCGCTTCTAATTTCGCGTGATGCCACGGATCTTCAGCGGAATTCAACCGTCGGGGGAGTTGCACATCGGCAACTACCTCGGTGCGGTGAAGAACTGGGTGCGATTGCAGGAGATGCACGAGGCGATCTATTGCGTCGTGGACTATCACGCGATCACCGTCGCGTACGAGCCCGAGATGCTACGCCGCCGCCGGCGCGAAATGACCGTATCGTTGCTTGCCGCAGGGATCGATCCGGCGAAGGCGTCGCTCTTCCTGCAGTCGCAGGTGCCGGAACATACCGAGCTCGCGTGGATCTTCAATGGCGTGACGCCGCTCGGAGAGCTCGAGCGGCAGACGCAATTCAAGGAAAAGGCGCAGCGACAGGAGAGTGTGGCCGTCGGGCTGCTCACCTATCCCGTGCTGCAGGCCGCGGACATCCTGCTCTATCGCGCCGATCAGGTGCCGGTGGGCGAGGACCAGGTCCAGCATCTCGAGCTGTCGCGCGTGATTGCCCGCCGGTGGAACGCCGCGTTCGGCCGCGGGAGCGACTACTTTCCCGAGCCGCAGGCGCTGCTCACGCCGACGCGCCGCGTGATGGGACTCGACAATCAGGCGAAGATGTCGAAGTCGCTGAACAACTACGTCGGCCTTCTCGAGACGAGTGAGCAGATCTGGGCGAAGCTGCGTCCCGCGATGACCGATCCGGCGCGGATGAAGCGCACCGACCCGGGCACGCCCGAGGTGTGCAACATCTATCACCTGCACAAGGCGTTCAGCGACGAAAGCACGGTGCGGCAGGTGGAGATCAACTGCACCACGGCGGGGTGGGGATGCATCGACTGCAAGAAGGTTCTTCACCAGTCGATGGACGCCGAGCTGGCGCCGATTCGGCGGCGTGCCGTCGAGATCGAAGCGAATCCGCAGATCGTCGATGACGCGCTGGCGACGGGCGCGGCGCGCTGCCGGGTGATTGCGCGGGAGACGATGGGCGAGGTCAAGGAGCGCATGGGTCTTGCCTAGTCGCCCCGGTAGCCCAAACCGGGAGGAGACATGGCTGGATCAGGACCCCGTGGTCTCGTGACGATGGTCTGCATCACCTGCGGCGCCGAGCAGTTTTTCGATCAGAGCGTTCCGTCGTCTATCAAGTGTACCAAGTGCGGGAGCAGCGTCTTCCGCCAGTTCGCCACCCCGACCCAGCCCGACGAGGCGACCATCGCCTGACGGAGGACGGTCATACCGTTCGTCCGAGGCGCATTCGTGATCGCATCGCTCGCCGCACCAGACATGCCGACGGCCGGACTGATGGTCACCGTCCTTCGGCTCGACCTGCTCGCCAAGCTGGCGATGGCCGTCCTTCTCGGCGGTGCGGTCGGACTCGAGCGCGAGCTGTCGGGGAAGCCAGCCGGGTTGCGGACGAACATCCTCATCTGCGTCGGATCGGCGATGCTGATGGACCTGTCAATCCGTATCGGTGTTACCGAGGGCGGCGTGCGAGTGGGCGATCCGGCGCGGCTCGCGGCACAGGTGATCTCCGGCATCGGGTTTCTCGGCGCCGGAACGATCCTGCAGGCGCGGGGCACGGTGGTCGGGCTGACCACGGCGGCGACGATCTGGGTGGTTGCCGCGATCGGGCTCACGATCGGCGCCGGAAGCTTCATCGAAGCAGCCGGAGCGACGCTGCTAGTCGCCAGCGTGCTCTACGGACTCGGTCGGGTCGAGAAGCGGCTGCTGCAGACGCGGCGCGTGATCGGCGGGACGTTGCGCGTCCTTCCGCGCACGCCATTCGATGAGCTCGAACAGATCTTCAACTCGGGCGGGATCCAGGTGCTGCAGAAGACGGTGTACGAGCACAGCGACGATCGCACATACGAACTGAAGCTGATGGGGCCGGCGCGGCAGTACGACATCATTTCCGCCGCGCTGATGCGACGCAGCGACGTACTCAGCGCGCAGTTCGACTGACGCGCATCGCGTGAACGCCCTGCCTAACGGCACGGCCGCCGGGCGGCTGCTCGTCGTCGACCTCAGTGCGACTTCGCGGAACTGGTCGTTGCCGCAGGCCGGCCGCGACCGAATCACTGCAGCGACGCCTAACGGCTGGCAGGTCCACTTCGTCGACGCGCCGGCCTACTCGGATGGCGATGGCGGCGCGCCGTCGAGCAGCGAGGCGCTCGATCACGTGACGCACGCGGACGCGTATTTCGGATTTGGATTGTCGCGCGCGGTGTTCGACGCCGGGAAGTCGCTGCACTGGGTCCACTCGGCGGCGGCCGGTGTGGGTTCCGTGCTCTTTCCAGCGATGGTTGCGAGCGATATCGTGCTCACCAACTCGGCCGGCGTCTACGGGCGCCCGATCGCCGAGCATGTCGTCGGCGGTGTGCTCTACTTCCTGCGATCGTTCGACATCGCGGTCGACCGGCAGCGAGCGGGGATCTGGGACAAGGAGCCCTTCATCGGCGACCGATCACGCGTGCGCGAAGTTGGCGATTGCCAGGTGCTCATTATCGGAGCCGGTGGTCTCGGGGCGGCGATTGGCGAGGCGCTCGCGGGACTCGGCGCGCGCTGCGTCGGCGTCCGTCGGCATCCCGATCGGCCGACGCCACCGGGGTTCGCACGCATCGTCGGGCCTGACGGGATCGACAACGAATTGTCCGACGCGGACGTCGTGGTGCTCTCGACACCAGCGACCCCGGCGACGCGAACGCTGCTTGACGCCTCGCGCATCGCACGGTTGAAGCGGGATGCGATCGTCGTGAACGTGGGGCGCGGGTCGCTGCTCGACGAATCCGCGCTGGCCGCGGCGCTGGCAGACGACCGCATCCGCGGCGCGGTGCTCGACGTCTTCAACGAAGAACCGCTTGCCGAGTCGAGTCCTCTCTGGCGGCTTCGTAACGTGCTGCTGACGCCTCACGTTTCCGGTGTTTCGCCGATGCGGTACTGGCAACGGCAGCTCGACCTGTTTCTCGAGAACTGGCTGAACTACGCCGCCGGCCGGCCGCTGAGGAACGTGGTGGACAAGCACGAAGGTTATTAGTGGCGGGCGCGGTCTGGATGGTTGCGGACGAGCTTGTGACAACGCAATGAGCAACGAGTGAACTACACTGCGGTGGCCACGGGGGACCGAGGGACACGCCGCGGGTTACGGAAAATCAAAGGGATAGATGCAACGGATCATCAAGGCGGCGGTCGATCGTGGCGCGTCGGATGTGCACATCAAGGCTGGCGACGTCTTTCGCGCACGGATCAATGGCGAGCTCGTTCCACTGACGCGTCAGGCGCTGACACCGGAGCAGACTCGCGCGATCGCGCTCGACCTCATTCGCAATGAGGAAGATCGCAAGCGCATCGACACGATCACCGACTACGACTGCGGCTGGGGCGCACAGGGTATCGGCCGCTTCCGTGTCAACATCCTTCGGCAGCGCGGCAGCTTCGCGATCGTGATGCGCGTCATCCCGTTCGAGGTGCCGACCGTCGAACAGCTCAAGCTGCCGCCGGTCCTCACGAAAATCGCCCAAGCGGAGCGGGGCATGGTGCTGGTCACCGGTGTAACCGGATCGGGGAAGAGCACGACGATGGCGGCGCTGGTCAACTACATCAACACCACCGAGAACCGGCACATCATCACGCTCGAGAACCCGATCGAGTTCCTCCATCGTGATGTCAAGTCGTCGCTGACGCAGCGCGAGATCGGCGCCGATACCGAGAGCTTCAAGATGGGACTCCGCGCCGCGCTGCGGCAGGATCCCGACGTGATCATGATCGGCGAGATGCGCGACGCCGAGACGATCGATACGGCGATCAAGGCCGCCGAAACCGGGCACCTGCTGATCTCGACGCTGCACACGCCGGACGCCATCTCGACGATCATGCGGATCATGGCCATGTTTCCGCCGCAGGAGCAGGCGGTGGTGCGGATCCGGCTCGCCGAGTCGTTGCATGCCGTCATCTCGCAACGGCTGTTGCCGCGCGCTGATGGCAAGGGGCGCATTGCGGCGGCCGAGATCCTCGTCGTCACGCCGACGATCCGCGACCTGATCGTCGACGGGGGCAACCTCCCCGAGATCCGCGACTACATGACCGATGGCCGCGAACAGTACGGGATGCAGACCTTCGACCAGCACCTGACGGAGCTCGTGCTGGCGGGCGAAGTTTCCTACGAAGTCGCGCACGCGAACGCATCGAAGCCGAGCGATTTCGAGCTGCAGATGCGAACGTTCGGTGGAATGGCGAAGAACTCGGTGAAGGGTGACGCGGTTGGGGCGGGGAGCGGTGGTGGCAGCGCGAAGGCTGGCGCGACCGGTACCGCGCGCCCGCCCGCCGCCCAGCCCGCGACCGCACCGGCGGACAATGGCTTCGGCAGCGGGCTGGATTTTCTCGATCCGTGAGTGACCGTGATTGAACAAGGTTCGCAGCGAACGTTAGGCGGGGTCCTCTGTCCGGTCGTGACCACCTTCCGCGGTGACGAGACGATCGACCGCGATGCGTTCCTCAGCAACGTGCGGGCACACCTCGCGGACGGGGTGCACGGAGTGGTCGTCTGCGGATCGTCCGGGGAAGCGGCGTTGCTCGACGAGGATGAGAGGGGCGATCTTGTCAGCTGGGCGCGTGAAGCCGTGCCCGGCGACCGATGGCTGATCACCGGGTGCGGCGGCGAGTCCACTCGGATCGTGGTGAAGCGCGCGCGTGAGGCGGCGCGGCGCGGCGCGGACGCGATCCTCGTCGTGTCGCCGCACTATTACCTCTCGGCGATGACGCGCGATGCGCTGCTGGCGCATTTTCGCCGCGTGGCCGACGAGAGCCCGCTGCCCGTCGTTCTGTATAACATCCCGAAATACGCGCACCTGACGCTCGAGCCTGCGCTCGCCGCCGAGTTGGGGCAACACGCGAACATCATCGGAATCAAGGACAGCTCGGGAGATCTCGAGCTCCTCGGCAAGTACATCGATCTTGCGCAGTCGGAGACATTCACCGTGCTCACCGGCAGCGGCACGACATTCCATCCGGCGCTGCAGCGCGGCGCGCGCGGGGGCATCCTCGGCGTCGCACTATTCGCCGGGCCGATCGCGACGCGCGTCTACGAGAGCGCGGTCGGGACTGGTCGCGGAGACGGGGCAACCGCGCGCCGCGCACAGGATCAACTCACCCCGCTGGCGGCGCAGATCGTCAACGGACTTGGCGTCGCCGGGATCAAGGCGGCGCTCGATCAGGTTGGCCGGCGCGGCGGCCCGCTGCGGTCGCCGCTGCTTCCGCTGTCGTCCGCGGATGAGGCGCGAGTGGCGGACCTGCTCCGCCGAGCCGATCCGCATCTCGCCGCGTGACCCGAGCCTAACGGTCACCGCTGACGCCACCCGGCCTCCCTCCCCGCAACGGCGGCGACGCCGCGGCTCGCACGCTCCTGGCGAGCATTGCGGCCGAGCCGCGCCCAGCCGGCGGAGAAGCCGAAGCGCGCGCCCGTGAGACCTGCCGCACGCGACTGAGCCAGGCCGGCTTCACCGTCGCCGACGAATGGTTCGATTACTCCGCGTGGCCCGGCCGTTGGGCGACGCCATGGGCCGGCGTCGTCGCGGCCAGCGCGGCGGCGATCGCGTCGCTGCTCGGCCGCAACGGCTGTCCGATGGCAGCGTTAGGCGTCATCGCTGGCGCGGTCACGCTGCTCGTCCTTGGCGGCGGGGCAATCGCGCAACGTGTGACTACGCTGCCGTGGATGCGCAGCTCCAGCGTAAACCTTGTCGCCATGCGAGGAACGCCGCGCGTCTGGCTGGTCGCCCACCTCGACAGCAAGTCGCAGCCGATCGCGATGCTGGTGCGTATTGCCGGCGTGATCATCGGCAGCGCGACGCTGCTTGCAATCGCCGCGTTCGCGCTGGTCGCCGCCTGCGGCGTCTCCGTCCCGCCGATGCTCTGGATGCTCCTCGGGATGCTCGCGATCGTCGCCCTGCTGCCCGTCGTCGCCAGCGTCGTCGGCGACAGGTCGCCAGGGGCGCTCGACAACGGATCGGGCGTCGCCACGGTGCTGCTCGCCGCCGAGATGCTTCCGCCCGACATGCCAATCGGTGTGTTGCTGACGAGCGCGGAGGAGTTGGGGATGGCGGGCGCGCGCGCTTTCGCGACAACGCACGCCGCCGCGATGGCGATCAACGTCGACGGCGTGGACGATCGCGGAGCGACGATCTGCATGCGGCACGGCCGTGCCGCCCGCGTGCGCGTCGGTTTGTCACGCGCGGCGCGGGCGATCGGGATGCGCGTCGATGAGCGGAGGACCATTCCCGGCCTGCTGACCGACGGTGTCGTCCTCGCCGAAGCCGGCTGGAGTGCGGTCACGCTCAGTCGCGGCGGGTTGCGCACGCTCTGGCGGATTCATCGCGCTGCCGATAGCGCGTCGCACATCACAGGACGCGGCATCCACGAAATGGCGCGCCTCGTGGCGAACGCCGCCCGGGAGATCGCCTGAGCGTGCGCGGCGGGAACAGTTTCCGCTTTACCGCGTAGTGTTCGGGCCAGCGCACGCCAACCAGTGAACGGCATGGGAATACTTCTCCTCGCGTTTCTGCTTTTCTGCTGCATCATGATCATCCCGCTCGGCTTGCCGGGGACGTGGCTGATACTCGGCGTCGCCGTCGGTTACGCGGCGTTGACGCACGAGAGCATCGGCTGGGTGAACATCATCATCATTGGCGTGATGGCAATCATCGGCGAAGTGCTCGAGTTCATGCTGTCCGGTCGCTACGCGCGGAGATACGGCGGGTCCAAACGCGCCGAGTGGGGGGCGATCCTCGGCGGGACGGTCGGGGCGTTCGCTGGAATTCCGATCCCGATCGTCGGATCAATGGTCGGCGCGTTTCTCGGGGCGTTCGCCGGCGCGCTGCTGTTCGAGCTGGCGGGCGGCGCTCGGGCCGGTGCCGCGACCAGGGTCGCGACGGGTGCGTTGCTCGGCCGTGTCGTTGCCGCAGCGATGAAGGTCGGCATCGGCTTCGTGATGGCGGCGTGGGTCATCGGCGCGGCGATCGTCTAGAGGGCCGACGACGTCGCGCGTCGGTTGACTTCACCCTCGCTCTCCGTACATTTCAACAACGCCCCGCCACCCGGGGCGTTTCGTTTTTTCAGCCCGTTCACCAGTGCAGCACATCCGCCCCACACCGCACACCAGCGGCGCGCGGCTCCGGAGAATCATGTTCGATAGCGACAACCGCACCGTCGTCGTCGTCGGGGCGCAGTGGGGCGATGAAGGGAAGGGCAAGCTGGTCGACGTCATGGCTGAGCGCGCCGATTGGGTCGTGCGCTACCAGGGCGGCGCCAATGCCGGCCACACCGTGCACATTGGCGAGAAGAGTTTTGTCCTCCACCAGATTCCAAGCGGCATCCTCCACCCGGGCGTACGCTGCGCGATCGGGAACGGTGTCGTGCTCGACCCCGATACGCTGGCGATCGAGATCGACGAACTCGTTGAGGATGGCGTGGACGTCGAGGGGCGGCTCTATGTGAGCGACCGCGCGCACCTCGTCCTTCCCTATCACAAGCTGCTCGACGGCGAGAGCTCGGCGAGCAAGGAGATCGGGACGACGGGCCGTGGAATCGGGCCGGCGTACGAGGACAAGGTCGCGCGTCGCGGCGTGCGCGTACTCGACCTCCGCCACCCGGCGCGCGTCAGGCAGCTGGTCGAGCGCGGGGTCGAGCATGCCAATGCCCGCCTGTCGCATTCGGGAAGCAAGAAACGGGTGGACGTCGAACAGACGCTCGACCTGCTCGCCCGGCTCGCACCGCGGTTGCTCGGGCTGTCGGAAGATGTCGGGCTGATGGTCTATCGCGCGCAGCAGCAGGGCGCGGCGATCCTGCTCGAGGGCGCGCAGGGATCGCTGCTCGATGTCGATCACGGCACCTATCCCTTCGTGACGTCGAGCAACACGACGTCGGGTGGCGCCGCCGTCGGCGCCGGGATCGCGCCGATGTCGATCGATGCGGTGCTCGGGGTCGTCAAGGCGTACACCACGCGCGTCGGCAACGGCCCGCTTCCGACCGAGATGGAGGGAGCGTTAGGCGAGGACGTCCGCCGGCTCGGCAACGAGTTTGGCGCGACGACCGGTCGCCCGCGGCGCTGCGGCTGGTTCGATGCAGTGGTCGTCCGCTACGCGGCGCGGGTCAATGGGTTGACCGGGCTGGCGGTGACCAAGATGGATGTTCTCGATACGCTCGACCAGCTGGCAATCTGCACCGGTTACGACGTGGACGGCGATCTGCACACGGAGTTTCCCGGCGACATCGCCGCACTCGAGAAGCTGGTGCCACGCTACGAGTGGATGCCGGGGTGGAAGGTGCCGACGCAGCATGCGCGCACGTTAGGCGCTCTCCCGGCCGCTGCACGGGCATACCTCGACCGGATCGAGGAGCTCTGCGAGACGCCAATCTCCTACGTCAGCGTCGGCACGAGGCGCGACCAGATCATCGGCCTGCACGCCCACGTCTGAGCGGCGATGAGCGACGTCAAACGCACGACGCGCGCGCCGGTAACCGCTCCGGCGCGGATCGACGGCGACGCCGACACGGTCGATCTCGCGATCGTCGGTGCGGGGCCATGCGGGCTGGCCGCAGGAATCGCGGCGGCAGAGGCCGGGCTGTCGTCGGTACTGTTCGACCGCTCGTGCGTTGTCAGCGGAATTGCCGGCTATCCGACGTACACGACGTTTTTCTCCACTGCGGAGCGCCTGTCGATCGGTGGTGTGCCCTTTATCGTCGCCAGCGACAAGCCCACGCGGCGCGATGCGCTGGCCTACTACCGGACCCTCGTCACGCACTTCGGCCTGACGGTGCGGCAGTACGAGCCGGTCGAGCGCGTCGAGCGCGCACTCACCGGCGAGGCGCCATTCGTCCTGCACTCGCGCTCGCAGAGTGGCGAACCGAAAACGACGCGCGCCAGCGCCGTCGTCATCGCGACCGGCTACTTCGGCCGCCCGAATCGGCTCGGTGTTCCCGGCGAACAGCTCTCGCACGTGACCCATCGCTTTCGCGAAGGGCACGACGACTTCGATCGCGACGTCGTCGTGGTCGGCGGCGGCAACTCGGCCGTCGAAGCGACGATGGAACTGTATCGCGCCGGTGCGCGGGTGACGATGGTGCATTTTGGCCCGAGCTTCGACCGCAACATCAAGCCATGGGTCCTGCCTGACGTTACCGCGCGGCTCGCCGAAGGGCGCATTGCGGCGAAGTGGGACGCACAGGTGGTCGCGATCGAGCCGCACGCCGTCGTGGTGCACGGTCCATTCGGCGAAGCACGTATCGCCGCCGAGCGCGTCTACACGATGATCGGCTACATGCCGGAGACGGGGCTGCTCGAACAGCTCGGCGTCCCCCTCGATCCCGACACCGGGATCCCGTCGCACGACCGCGCGACGATGGAGACATCGGTGCCCGGCGTCTTCATCGCCGGCGTACTCGCGTCAGGCTACGACGCGAACAAGACCTTCATCGAAAACGGCCGCGGACACGGAGATCTCATCGTGGCGAGTCTCGCCACGATACGGCGACGAGCGATAAGCGAGCGCGCGACCGAGGGGTGAGCGAGAAGGGAACCGAACCCGCCGAGCCGCAACCGATTCCCCTGTCTGATGTCTCCTGTCTCCTGCCCCTGCCGCATGCCTCGTGGCCGGGCCGTTCCCTGTCTCATGTCTCCTGGCAGTCCGGTTATATTGGATCACCCCGCACCTAACCCCCTGCTCGCATGTCAGCCCCCCAGAAGCACCCCGATGTGATGGACAAGCTCGTGTCGCTCGCCAAGCGACGCGGGTACATCTTCCAGTCGTCGGAAATCTACGGCGGGACGGGCTCCGTCTGGGACTACGGGCCGTTAGGCGTCGAGCTCAAGCGGAACATCAAGGACCGCTGGTGGAACGCGATGGTCCGCGCGCGCGATGACATCGAGGGTCTGGACGCCGCCATCCTGATGCATCCGCGCGTCTGGGAGGCGAGCGGCCACGTCGCCGGCTTCACCGACCCGCTCGTCGACTGCCGCCAGTGCAAGAAGCGCTTTCGCGCCGATGACCCGAAGATCAAGGGGACCCCAGGCACTCCCGACGTGACGTGCCCGGCCTGCGGAAACAAGGGGACGCTGTCGGCGGCGCGGATGTTCAACCTCATGTTCAAGACGTTCATGGGGCCCGTCGAGGAGAGCGCGTCGGTCGTCTACCTGCGCCCGGAAACGGCGCAGGGCATCTACGTCAACTTCCTCAACGTCCAGCAGAGCACGCGGCAGAAGGTACCGTTCGGGATCGCCCAGATCGGCAAGGCGTTCCGCAACGAGATCACCCCCGGAAACTTCATATTCCGTACACGCGAGTTTGAACAGATGGAGATGCAGTTCTTCGTCAAGCCGGGCTCGGACATGCAGTGGTTCGAGTACTGGAAGGCCGAGCGCATGAAGTGGCACCTCGCACTCGGCCTCGCGCCCGACCGGCTCGAGTTCCACCAGCACACGAAGGAAGAGCTGGCGCACTATGCCCGCGCCGCGTTCGACGTCCAGTTCGACTTCGGCGGAACGTTAGGCTTCCAGGAGATCGAGGGCGTCCACAATCGCGGCGACTTCGACCTCACGCAGCACCAGACGTTCTCCGGCAAGAAGCTCGAGTACTTCGACCAGCCGAACAACGATCGCTTCCTGCCGTACGTCATCGAGACGTCGGTCGGCTGCGATCGCACCACGCTCGCCGTGCTCGTCAACGGCTACCGCGAGGAAACCGTCGAGGGTGAAAGCGAGGGACGCGTCGTGCTCGGCCTCGACCCGGCGATCGCCCCGATCAAGGTGGCGATCTTCCCGCTGACGAAAAAAGACGGGCAGCCCGAGATGGCGCACCGGATCGAGAGCGCACTGCGGTCAAAGTTCACGGTGGATTACGACGAGACGGGCAGCATCGGCAAGCGCTATCGGCGCCAGGATGAGGTGGGAACGCCGTTCTGCGTCACGATCGACAGCGAGTCGACGAGCGATGGCACCGTCACGGTGCGCGATCGCGACACCCTGAAGCAGGACCGTGTGTCGGCCGACACGCTCGCCGCGTTGCTCTTCGAGCGGATTGGCGGGTGAGTGATGTGCTCGCGCGGCTGCGGCGGCTCGGTGAGCCGTTCATGCAGGACCTCTCGCGAGCGCAGTGGATGGTCGGCGCCGGCTACGCCAGCGGCATCGACCTCCGCGGGATCTACGCTCAGCACGCCGAGGCGCTGAGCAGCGATTCGCTCGATGCCGCGCGTGAGGCCTATCGCGCGGCGGCGGCGGGGAGCGACGAGCAACGGTCAGCGCGATCGCTGCTCGACTGGCAAGTCGAAGCGCAGGCGTCGCGCGCGACCGCCGAGCTCGAGGAGCGCGAACTGGAGTGGGAGAGTGCGGCGGTCATCACGCTCGATGACGGACGCCGCCTGCCGTATCAGCGCGCGGCGATCGAGATCGCCAACGCCACCGACCGCCGTGAGCGATTGATGCTCGACCGCAAGCGATCGGCCCTCGTTGAGCGGGAGCTCGCCCCGATCCGCCGCGAGCGATTCGATCGTGAGCGCGAAGTCGTCGCCGAACTCGACGTCGCGCCAACGTACATCGCGGCGATCGAGGCGGTATCCGCGCTCCCGCTGCGCGCACTGGCCGTCCAGTGCGAAGCGTTCCTCCGCGACACGCGCGACATGTCGCGCGACCTGCTCGCGCACACGCTGAAGCGGGAACTTGGCGTCGATGCCGATGAGGCGGAGCGCTCCGATGGGCTGGCGCTTGCGCGCTCGCCGCAGTTCGATGGTGCCTTTGCGCCGTCCGATCTGGAGCCGGCCATCCGGCGGCAGATCGCCGAGATGGGGCTCGACCCCGAGGCGAACGGACGCATCATCTACGATACGGCGGAACGCGACGGCAAGCGTTCGCGCGCCTTCTGCGCACCCGTTCGGATTCCCGACGAGGTGTATCTCGTGCTCCGTCCGCATGGAGGAGCGACCGACTGGTCCACCCTGCTGCACGAGGCGGGACACGCGCTCCACTTCGCCAACATGAGCCGCGCCTTGCCGTTCGAGCATCGGTGGCTCGGCGACAATTCGGTGACCGAAGGCTATGCCATGCTCTTCGATCACCGGATGCAGGACGCTGGCTGGCTGCGCCGCTACAGCGGCCTGCGCGGCGCCGACATCGCGCGCTTCCTCCGCCGCACCGCCGGCACCGAGCTACGGATGATACGCCGCTACTGCGCGAAGCTGCTTTACGAGCTCGACCTGCATGGCGACGAGATTCCAGCCGCGCAGATTCCCGACCGTTATGCGGAGCGATTGACCGATGCGACGGGTTTTCGCTACAGCGCCGATGACGCATATGCGGATGTCGATCCGCGTTTCTACGCCGGACGGTATCTGCAGGCGTGGCAGCTGCAGGCAGTGCTCGCTGATACGCTCACGCAGCAGTTCAACGAGGACTGGTGGCGTAACCCGGAAGCCGGTCCCTGGCTCCGTGACGGGCTATTCGCCGAGGGCCAGCGGGAAACTGCCGGTGAACTCGCGCTCCGCGTCGCCGGCGGAGCGCTGAGCTTTGCGCCGCTGATCGTCGCGATCGAACGCCTGATCGAAAGCTGAATCATGACCTCGCACGCGTCCCCGTCCACGCACCATGCGATTTCTCATCCTCGCCCTCATGACTGCCGTCCTGCCTAACGTTGCGCCGGCGCAGGAGCCTGACTGGGCCGCGGCGCAGCAGGAGACGATCGCGCATCTGCAGGCGATGATTCGCGTCAACACGTCGAATCCGCCGGGGAACGAGATGCCGGTCGCCCGCTATCTCGACAGCACGCTCAAGGCCAACGGCATCGAGACCCATCTCTTCGAGCCGGCGCCGGGCCGGGCGGCGCTGGTTGCGCGGCTCAAGGGGACCGGCACAAAGCAGCCCGTCCTGCTGATGGCGCACATGGACGTCGTCGGCGTCGAGCACGACAAATGGTCGGTCGATCCATTTGGTGCCGTAATCAAGGACGGGTACCTGTACGGGCGCGGCGCCATCGACGACAAGGGCATGCTTGCCGCAAATCTGGAGACGCTGCTGCTCCTGAAGCGGAACGTGCTCGACAAGGGCGGTTCGCTTTCGCGGGATGTCGTCTTCGTCGCCAACTCCGATGAGGAGGCCGGCGGCGACTGGGGAATGGGGTGGCTGATCAAGAATCACCCCGAGCTCGTGCAGGCCGAGTTCGCGTTGAACGAGGGCGGTCGCACGCGGATCGTGCAGGGCACGCCGCTCTACCTGGCGATCCAGAACACGGAAAAGGTCTCGCATGTCGTCGAGGTCGTCGCCTCAGGTGCAGGGGGCCACGCGTCGGTGCCGCTCGCGGACAACGCGATCTTCCGACTCGGCCGCGCGCTCGCAAAGATCGGCCAGCACCGCGAACCACTCGACGTGAAGCCGACGGTGCGCGAGTTCTTCCTCGAGCTGTCGAAGGTGTGGCCCGATCGCATGCAGCGTCAGGCAATGGCCGACGTCGCGTCGCGCGCACCGGCGAGGCAGCAGCGCGGCGCGCGCGTCCTCGCAAGTATCCCTGTCTTCGATGCCGTTCTTCATAACGGCATCTCGGCGACGATCGTGGCGGGGGGAATTCGCTCGAATGTCATTCCCGTCGAAGCCAGGGCGACGCTCAACCTGCGCACCCTCCCCGGCGCCTCGCTCGACAGCGCGATCGGCCGGTTGCGCCGGCTCGTCAATGATCCGAAGATCGCGTTCATCGTGGTCGATCGCGGCGAGGATGCGCCCGCGTCGGACTTCACCTCGGCGATGTTCACCGCGATTGCCGACGCCACGCGTGCGCTGGATCCGAAGATGGTCGTGGTTCCATACCTGAGCACGGGCGCGACCGACAGCGCGCGGCTCCGACAGCTTGGGATCCAGGCGTATGGAATTCTTCCCTTCCCGATGGACCAGAACGACGAGGATCGCATGCATGGCAACGACGAGCGCATCCCGCTCGAGTCGCTGGCATTCGGTACGAAGGTGATATATGGCGCGATCGTGCGCGTGGCGCGGTAGCTACGCGCTGCCTAACATGTAGCTGCCAAACGAATTACTGGCCTCCCGCCGGGCTCGCCTGTACATTTGACGCATGACCAGCATCCGCACGGTCAAGGGTGTCATGGGAAATTCGGCGCAGGGCGCATCCGACTCGGCGGTCCGCGAGCTGCTGGCGGTCCGCGAAATCGTGCACGCCTTCCTCACCGCCGATCGGCCGCAGGACGTCTACCAGTTTGCGCTCGAGCGCGTGAGCCCACTCGTCGGCGCGCACTTCGCCAGCGTCTATCTGGTCGACGGCGCATCGGAGTTGATGCCACTCGTCGCCGCGTACAACTGGCCCGAGCGGCTGCGTCCATTCCTTGGCGAGATGAAGGTGCGGCTCGGCTTCGGGCCAAGCGGCGAGGCGGCGAGCGAACGGCGCGTCATCGAGGTGCCTGACGTTTTCGCCGACCCGACGCTCGAGGACTGGCAGGAGGTCGCCTCGGAGATGGGGTTCCGCGCCATCGTCGCGCTTCCGCTGCAGGCAGCCAACAAGACGTTAGGCGCTGTCACTTTCTACTTCACCGCATCGGGCGGGTTCACCGGCGAGACGCGGAGCCTCCTCCGCCTCGTCGCCGACCAGATGGCCGCGACCGCGGAAAAGGCCGCGCTGATCGAAGAGCTGCGCCGCGCGAACGCGGCGCTCATCGACACCAACGCCGAACTCGAAGGCCAGTATCTGCAGGCGCTCGAAGCGCGACGCGTGAAGGACGAGTTCCTTGCCAACGTCAGCCACGAGCTTCGTACCCCGCTCACCGCGGTGATCGGCTACACATCGATCATGGAAGAAGGGCTCGCCGGTCCCGTCACCGTCGAGCAACAGACGACGCTGCGACAGGTGAAGGGGGCAAGCGAGCGGTTGCTCGAGCTGATCGACAACCTGCTCGACCTCACACAGCTGAAACGAGGCGATTCGTCGCCGACCGTCGACCACTTCGATCCGCGCGACCCGATGAACGAGGCGGTGCTCACGACGAGCGGCCGCCCCGCCGGCGTCGAGCTGACTGTGAGCGAGCCCGGGCTCCTGCTCCCCGAGATGCGGAGCGACCGCCGCAAGGTCGTGAAGATCCTCACCTCGCTGCTCGCTAACGCCTACAAGTTCACGCATCAGGGTGAAGTCCGGATCTCCGTGGACGTGCGCAGCGGTCGCGTCGTCTACGTGATTCAGGACACGGGCATCGGGATCCCCGTCGAGACCCAGGGGATCATCTTCGACGAATTCCGGCAGGGCGACGGCTCGATGACTCGCCGCTATGGCGGCTCCGGTCTCGGCCTTGCGCTGGCCCGCGGGATGGCGCGGCTCCTCGGCGGCGAGATCGATCTCGCCTCGATTGCCGGGGAAGGCTCTACATTTACCGTCGAGCTTGCCCTCGACGTCGAAACCCGCGGCACGATGCCGCGCGCACGCTAGCCGAACCCTTCCTGATGAAAACGACAGTCGCAACGCTGCAGGAGCACACGACCCCACTCGCTCCGGCGGACGTGATCACCCTGGCCAAGGCGTTCTTCGCCCGGCACATCGGCATCTACGCCGCGTTCCTCGAGCGCGAAGGTCCGGGCTACGCCAGCTTCCGCGGGCAGGGCGGGGAGGAGCTGATCATCGGCACGGCGACCGCGCCTAACGGTACGCGGGTCACCGGCTCGACCTACCTTTTCGATGCGCAGGTCGCGCGCTTCTTCTCGACGCTCCCGGCCTCCGAAGCGATCGAGATGCCGTCGCGCAGCGGGTCGAGCGCGGCATGACCGCCCGCCCCTTCGTCACCGAGCTCCGCACCCGCGACGGTGCGTTGCGCATCGGCCACGGCACGCCATCGATGACGCTGCGTGTCGAGGCGCCCGAGGTCTGGGACGTCGTCATCGTCGAAGCCGCACCGTCGGCCCGCGTCGCCGAATTGAAGCGCGCGGCAATCACCGCGCTTTTCAGCGCGAGGGCAGTCGATGACGATTTCGTTCTCAAGCTCCGTGGCTTCGAGGTGCTGAACGAAGACGTCTCGCTCGCCGAGGCCGGCGCGATCGACGGTTCGATCTTCCTCGCGACGTACCGCCGCCGCCGCCCTGTGCGCTGAGGCGACGCGCCTGAGCGACGTCGCCTTCATCTCCCACTCGGACTGCGGGCGGCACGACACCGGCTGGGGACATCCCGAGCACGTCGGCCGCCTGCGGGCAATTCCCCGTGCCCTGCGCGAGGAGCCCGACCTCTTCCTCGCCGTTAGGCATCTCGAGGGGCGGCACGCCACCGTCGAGGAACTCGCACTCGCTCACGACCCGGGCTACATCGCGCTCGTTCGCGACACCGCGCTGTCAGGTGGCGGACGGTTCGATAACGATACGGTCGTCAGCGACGGGTCATGGGACGCCGCGCGCGCCGGCGCCGGTTGCGCCCTCGATGCAGTCGATCTCGCCTTCGCCGAGAATGTGCGCAGCTTCTGTGCAGTGCGGCCGCCAGGCCACCACGCGCTGCAGGATCGCGCGATGGGCTTCTGCCTGTTCGGCAACGTGTCTGTCGCCGCGCACTACGCGCGGCGGCAACACGGCGCCGAACGGGTGTTGATTGTCGACTGGGACGTCCATCACGGCAACGGCACCCAGGCATTGGTCGAAGATGATCCGGCGATCCGCTTCGTCTCGATGCATCAGTGGCCGTGGTACCCGGGCACCGGTGCCGTCGAGGACCGCGGTCCGCATCGTTCCGTCTGGAATATTCCGATGCCGGCCGCGCGGCCGCGCGCTGAATATGTCACCGCGCTCCAGCGAGGGATCGATGCGGCGACCACCGGGTGGACGCCTGACCTCATCATCATCTCGGCGGGGTTCGATTCATTGGCGGGTGACCCGCTGGGCGGTTTCACGCTCGAAGTTGACGACCTGGTCGGGCTGACGCGGTTCCTCGTCGAGCGGGCGGAGAGCTGGTGCGGGGGGCGCCTCGTCAGCTCGCTCGAGGGGGGCTACGCGCCCGATCGACTTGGTGTTGCCGCCGTCGCGCACCTCGGCGCCCTGCGCTGAGCACTCGACTTCGAGCTTATGACGGGGCCACACCGCTGGTATGTTTTGACGATGCGTTCCCTCCCCGCCTCCGTGGCGGCCGCTCGATGACCGAGGCTGGACGCGTCCCGCCAGCGCCCGCCGTGCTGCGCCTTGTCCAGATGGCGGTACTCGGTCGTTGGCGGGCGACCGGCGAGGAGCTGTATCGGGAGGTGGCCCAGCTCACCGAGGCGGCGCCCGGCCGCGAGTTGCTCGTCTCGGGGTCCGGCGATGGCGTGACGGCGGAGTGGCTCGCGGTGCGGACCGGAGCCACCGTCACGGGTGTCGATCCGGATGCCGCACGGATCGAGGGCGCCGAACGCCGCGCTCGTGAATCGTTGCGCGGCGCGACGCTCGGCTACCAGGTCGCGCCGCTCGAGGACCTGCCGTACGAAACCGCCGTCTTCGACGCGACCGTGGGCGAGCCAAGCATCGCCGCGCTCGCCGAACCGGAGCGAGCGATCGTCGAGCTGGCCCGCGTCACCAAACCGTTAGGCGTCATCGTGCTGCTGCAGCCGACCTGGAGTTCCGACATCAAGGGTCCGGCGCGGGAGATGCTCGTCGAGCGACTCGGCCTCCGTCCGCGGCTGCTCGTCGAGTGGAAGCAGATGATGCGTGAGGCCGGCATCGTCGAGCTGCAGGTGCAGGACTGGACGAGCGGAGGTCCGGCTCGTCCCTCGGGGACGATGAAGACGGTGGACACTTCCGAGCTGACGTGGCAACAGAAGGCGTCCATCGTCGGGCGGGCGTGGCGCCGCTGGGGATGGCGCGAGGCGCGGACTGCGGTCGAGCGCGAGACAACGCTCCTTCGCGAGCTGTCACGCGAGCGGGCAATCGGGTTTCAGCTGCTCAAGGGGGTCAAATGGCCGCATCCGAAGACCGGCTGACGTCGCCGCCGGCCGCTCCCGGCGCACTGCCTAACGCGACGCCACCCGACGCCACGCGGATCGATGTCAGCGGCGAGTCGGCGGTCCAGCGTCGCGCCCAGAATATTCCGCGCAGCTTCTACCGTGGAGCCGATGGCGCATCCGTTCGTGACCTCGGGCCCCGTGAGCTCGATGAAGTCGTGCGCAGCGGTGTCGGCGCGCTGTGGGTCGACATCGACAGCACCAACCGGCACCAGCACGCGTTCCTCGAAAAGATTTTTCACTTTCACCCGCTGGCGATCGAGGACACGCTCAGTCCATCGTCACGCGTCAAGCTCGAGGAGTACGACGGCTACCTGTTCGCCATCGTCCGCGGCGTTCGGTTTCTCGCCGAGACCGATGACCCGTACGACATCTCAACCTTCAACCAGTATTTCTTCCTCGGGAAGAATTACCTGGTGACGGTGCATGGCGAGCCGTCGCCGAGCATCGCGCAGGTGACGAACCGGCTGGAGCGAAATCCCGAGCTGACCAATCCGCATCCGGCGCGACTGATGCACTCGCTCATGGATGCCGAGGTAGACGCGTACTTCCCGATCCTCGACCAGATCGACGAGTTCATCGACGGGCTCGAGGAGCGCGTCTTCGCCAACTTCGAAGAGGGCGCGCTGCGCGACATCTTCGCCGTGAAGCGGCTCGTCCTCGGCCTGCGCCGGCATCTCTCGCCGCAGCGCGAGGTGTTCAACGTCTTCACCAACCGGCCAAGCCCGTACATCCCGTCGGAGGTCCAGGTCTACTTTCGCGACGTGTACGACCACGTGCTGCGGATCAACGACTCGCTCGAGACGTACCGGGAGCTTCTCAGCAGCACGCTCGACAGCTATCTCTCGCAGGTCTCGAATCGCCTCGGGAAGATCACGCTCGGACTGTCGGTGGTCGCGACGATGAGTATCCCGTTCGTGGTGATCAGCGGGATGTGGGGAATGAACTTCGAGCATATCCCCTTTTCGAGCGTGCACAACGGATTCTGGTGGATGCTCGCGCTGCAGATCGGACTCGGTATCGCGCTCGTGCTCGGGCTGCGCAAATGGAGATTGATGTGAGCAACGGATTACTGCTCTTCGGCGTCGCCTTGCTGGACGGTGTTGAATCCACCTCGTTGGCCGCGGACACGTCGCTGGTGACGGTGCGCGAGCTCGGGGCAATCACGGCGCCCGCCGAATATCAGCGGCAGGAGCCCGACGACCGTGACCTCGAGCGTCATGGGATAGTCCTCGGTACAGTGGCGGAACGCCAGGCGGTGGCGCCAGCGCCCGTCGGGACAGTGTTTCGCGACCGTGCAGCACTCGTCCGCTGGCTCGAGCTGCACTACCACGCGTTGCACGAATCGCTAGCCTATCTCGATGGGCGCACGGTGGCGCGAGTTCACATCGGCAAGCGTGATCCATCGAGCACGATTGACGGCGCGGCACTGGCTGCGCGCGCCGCGGACGTGTTGAAGAACTTGCGGGCGCAGGCCGCGGCGATGGTGCCGCTGAAGACGGAGCAGCGGACGGGGATCGTGCTCAGTGGCGCGTTCCTCGTCGAGCGGGAAAAGTGGGGCGCGTTCAGCGGGGCAGTGGGCGGCGCGGGTTCGGCCCACGCTGACCTCGACATCCGCATGACGGGGCCGTGGCCCCCGTACGATTTCGTGAGGCTGGACCTCGGAGGCTGACGCGCGTGTTCTGCCCGGACTGCGGCACCTGGAATCGAGCGAGCGCGGCGCGTTGTACGCGTTGTGATGACGCACTTCCAGAGATGCCGGGCACCCCGTCGGAAAAGCCCGACGCAGAGCTCACACAGCTCCGCGCGAACACCGGCGGCCGCTATCGTGTCCACCGCCGGCTCGGAAGCGGCGGGATGGCTCACGTCTACTACGCCGAGCACGCGATGCTCGATCGCCCGGTGGTGCTCAAGGTGCTGCACGCGCACCTCGCTCGCGACGAGGAGATGCGCGAGCGCTTTCGCCGTGAGGCGGAGGCGGCGTGCCGGCTTGCGCACCCGCACATCTGTGCGATGCTCGACTACGGCGACGTTGACGGTTCCGTCTTTCTCGTGATGCCCTACTTCGGTGGCGGCTCGCTCGCCGACATGATCGGCCGCGAACGCACCCTCAGCGGTGCGGAGTCCGCGTCGATCGCCGTGCAGGTCGCCTGTGCGCTTGACTATGCGCACCGCCGCGGTGTGGTCCATCGCGACGTCAAGCCGGACAACATCCTCTTCGACGAAGACCGCAATGCGGTGATCACCGACTTCGGGATCGCCACCGCGCGCTTTCACAGCAAGCTGACCGGCACCGGCCGCGCGATGGGGACGCCGCACTACATGTCCCCGGAGCAGGCGATGGGCAAGATGGTCGACGGCCGCAGCGACCTGTACGCTGTCGGGGTGATGATCTACGAGATGATGCTCGGCTTCCCGCCATTCGACGGCGCGGATTCGTACTCGGTCGGCTACAAGCATGTGCACGAGCAGCCGGTGTCGCCGGAGGTGGTCGACTCGCGGACGCCGCCCGCACTCGCCGAGATCACGATGAAGTGCCTGCAGAAGAATGCGGCGGACCGTTTCCAGCGCGGTTATGACCTCGCCGATGCGCTGGTGGCGTATCTCAACGATTCGGCGAACGGATCGCCCGAGCATCGCGCCGCCTGGCTCGCCCGACGCCCTGGAATGGCGCCGACGAAGGTATGAAGCTCTGGCACGAAATCGTCACCGTTCAGACCACCCATCCATTCGTCATCGCGCGGGGCGGCCAGAGCGAATACCGGACGGTCTGGGTCAAGGTCACCGATGGCGATGGGCAGGAGGGTTGGGGCGAAGCCGCGCCGAGCCGATTCTATGGCGAAACCCCGGAGACGGTCGTCGCCGCGTTAGGCATGATCGCCCCGGCGATCGCGAAATCAAGCGCCTGGTCACTCGATGCGATCGAAGCCGAGATGAACCGGGCGATCGGCCGGAACGGGTCGGCGAAGAGTGCGGTCAGCGCCGCACTGCACGATCTCGCCGCGAAGCGGCTCGGCGTTCCGCTCTGGAAGATGTGGGGACTCGATTCCGCGTCGGCACCGGCATCGAGCTTCACGATCGCGATCGCGCCTGACGATGCAACGCTCCGCGCCCGCGTCGAGGGCGCGGCGCAGTACCCGATCCTCAAGGTAAAGCTGGGCACCGATCGCGACGCGGCGATCGTGCGCACGGTTCGGCTCGCGGCGCCGGACAAGATTCTGCGGGTGGACGCGAACGCTGCGTGGACGCCGAAGCATGCGCTGCGCATGATTGAGCTCTGCCTCGACTACGGCGTGGAATTCGTCGAGCAGCCGCTGCCAGCGCACGACATCGAGGGGCTCCGCTTCGTCCGCGATCGCTCACCGCTGCCGATCGTCGCCGACGAGAGCTGCATCGTGGCCAGCGACATCCCCAAGCTGGCCGGTGTCGTCGATGGCATCAACATCAAGCTGTCGAAGTGCGGCGGCTTGCGCGAGGCATTGAAGATGATCGCGACGGCGCGCGCTCACGGGATGCTCGTGATGTGCGGCTGCATGGTCGAGACAACGTTAGGCATCGCCGCCGCGGCGCATTTTGCCTCGCTGCTCGACTGTGCCGACCTCGATGGCGCGGCGCTGCTGAAGGACGACCCGTTCACCGGCGTGTCGATCGATGGCGGGCGGATTGCGCTCTCGAACGCTCCCGGGCTCGGCGTTTCGCGGCGCTAGCGCCGGGAGTGAACCACCGAGAACCGCCGTGGCGATCGGATGATCGCGGTCGCTGGCGGGACCTTATCATTGTGCGTTAGGCGGGATCGTCGCGCGCTGACCGGTCGCGTGAGCCGCCCTTACCCCGGGCTCCCCGGATCTGAACAGTCGGATCAGCCGGTGCCATCTCTCCCCGCTTGCCCTCAAGCCGTGCGGCCCGGCATCCCTATCCCATCCCTCGCGGCCGTGCTCTGTGGTTCCATCGGCCCGCGCGATTGCAACCGCTCCCGCGGCGGCGGACCGCTCGGTAGCCTTCTCTGATGTTCGTGGACGTCGCGCTTCCGCTCCCGCTCTTCCAGACGTTCACCTACCGGGTGGATGGAACGCCGCGCCATCCAGTCGTCGCCGGTTCGCGAGTCGTCGTGCCGTTGCGAAACAAGCGGGCGATCGGTATCTGTGTCGGCGTGGCCGACGCACCGCCCGATGGTGTGCGCCCGAAATCGGTGCTCGACGTCCCCGACGCCGAGCCGGTACTCGGCCCCGCCATGCTGGCGCTCGGACAGTGGATCTCGGAGTACTACGTCGTTCCCCTCGGCGTCGTGCTGCGGTCGATGCTCCCGGCGCCGCTGACTGGCGCGGCGGTCCCCATTCCGCCCCAGAAGACGCGCCGCGTCGCCAAATTGGGCCGGGAGCTGCCGACGCTGGTCGAGCGGGAGAGGACCTTTGGCCGGGCCCGCAAGCAGCGCGAGGTCTACGAGCTGCTCGAGGCGTTAGGCGGCCGCGCGCCGGTCGAGCACCTCGTCGAACAGTTGGGCGTCTCGCCGGGAGTGATCACCGCGCTCGCCGAAAAGGGGTTGCTCGCGATCAGCAGCGAAGTCGTCGCTCGCGATCCCTTCGCCTCCCGGCCGGCCGGCGCCGCGTCGCTCCACGTCCCGACTCCCGCGCAGCAGGTGGCGATCGACCGGCTCAGCGCCGGCGCACCGGGCGAGGTGTTTCTGCTGCACGGGATCACCGGCAGCGGCAAGACGCTGGTCTATGTCGAGCTGCTCCGCCACGTCGTCGAGACGTTAGGCAAGTCGGCGATCGTCCTCGTCCCCGAGATCGCACTGACTCCGCAGACGGTCGACCGCTTCCGCGCTGCGTTCGGGAACCGGATCGCGGTCCTGCACAGCGCGTTGAGCGACGGCGAGCGACTTGATGAGTGGCGGGCGCTCCAGCGCGGGGAGAAGCGGATTGCCGTCGGCGCACGATCTGCGATCTTCGCTCCTCTCCACGACCTCGGGGCGGTGGTCGTCGACGAGGAGCACGAGTCGAGCTACAAGCAGGGTGAATCACCGCGCTACCATGCGCGGGAGGCAGCGATCATGCGCGCCCGGCTCGAGGGCGCGATCACCGTCCTCGGCTCGGCAACGCCAAGCCTCGAGAGCTGGGTGAATGCGACGGCGGGGAAGTACACACTGCTGCAGCTGCCCGAGCGGACGGGCGGCGGGCGGCTGCCGGAGGTGGAGGTCGTCGACCTGCGTCGGGGGGCCCCCCCCGAACATCACGATACCGTCCGCCAGCCGGCCGCGACTCACCCAACCCCCGCCGCCGCCGCCACTTCCTCTCGCGTCATTGAGCGCGCTGCCTCGCGCGCCACTCGCTCCGTCCTCAGCGAACCGCTCGACGCTGCGCTCCGCCGCACGCTCGATCGACGCGAGCAGAGCATCCTCCTGCTCAATCGCCGCGGGTATGCCTCGTTCATCATCTGCGATGACTGCGGCAACGTCGAGTCGTGCCCGTTCTGCTCGATCACGCTGACCTACCATCGCGCGCCGGAACGACTCGTCTGCCACTACTGCCTGCATCAGGAGCCGGTGCCGGAACGCTGCAGCCGCTGCAATGGAAAGACGCTGCACCAGCGCGGCCTCGGTACCCAGCAGGTCGAGCGCATCATCGCCGAGCGGTTCCCCGACGCGCGGATCGCGCGAATGGACGTCGATACCACGAGCGGGAAATGGGCCCATGCGACGATCCTCGATCGCGTCGGACGCGGCGAGATCGATATCCTGCTCGGCACCCAGATGATCGCCAAGGGCCTCGACTTTCCGAACGTCACCCTCGTCGGCGTGGTCGACGCCGACGTCGGCATCAACCTCCCCGACTTCCGCGCCTCGGAACGCTGCTTCCAGCTTCTCAGCCAGGTCGCTGGTCGCGCCGGCCGCGGCCCGAAGGGCGGGCGCGTCCTCATCCAGACGCGCTTGCCCACGCATCACGCGGTCCGCTGCGCCGTCACCCACGACTATCACACGTTCGTGCAGCAGGAGCTGGCCGGCCGTCGCGATCCGGCGTATCCGCCTAACGTGCGGCTGGCCAACATCATCTTCAGCGGCGTCACCGAGCGCGCGACCGCCGACCTCGCCGAACGCGGCAGCGAATGGTTCAAGTCGATCATGAAGGAGCACCCGGTCCGCGTGACGGTACTCGGGCCGGCGCCCTGTCCGGTCGAGCGGATCAAGAACCGGTGGCGCTGGCACCTCGTGCTCAAGTCGGCGCACGCCAGCGAGATGACGCGAATCCTCCGCTACTTCGCCGAACGCTTCGACGTGCCTAACGTCGCGCAGATGCGGGTGGCGATCGACCGCGATCCCGTCTCGCTGCTCTAGCGCCGGCCGCTTCGCGCACGCAACACCCTTGAACAGCGGCCCCCCCCGGGGCCATCTTTCCCCCGTGAGCAACTTCAACCATCCCGACTTCAGCGCCGAGAAATTCTCGCGCGCGCCCGATGCCCGCTTCGTGCCCGCCCCGGCCGATGGCGTCCTCCCCGCGGAGTTCTTCTCGACCACGAACCTCCCGACCTACGTGAAGGTGCAGGGCAAGTGGCGGATGCCGAAGGAGCCGCGGATGGATTCGATCCTCACGCTCGACGCTGGTGGTGAGCTCTGGATCCGCGAGGGCCGCCGCGTGCGCAAGGGCGACATGGTCGCCGTCGGGCACAAGGAGGATGGCAG
>JBKJQR010000261.1:0-2997 GCA_046593895.1 Gemmatimonadaceae bacterium
TCGTCGTCAGGCACCTCGAGACGCTGGCGCTGATGGGCGAGGTCGCGATCGATGCGGATGGGCGGTACTACGTCGCGCGGAAGGCGGCGTGAAGTGCTAATCTCGGACCACCCTCGATCTCGAGACAACGCCGAAAGTGAAAAGATCAAATTCTCGCCGCCGCACGGTCCGGCGAAGATTGAACTTGATGAGCGGTCGGAGTAGCTCGCTGCTCTCGCTACCGGCAGGACGCCCCCTGTAGCTTGACCGCGGCTTCAGGTACAACTCGCAGGCAGACTACGACGACTCGTGCCGAATCGCATCCTTGAACTCAGGATCACGCTCCGCTACATCCGTCCCGCGATCTGGCGGCGCGTCGAGGTGCTGCCTGACAGCAACCTGCTCGAGCTCCATCACGTGATTCAGAGCGCGATGGGCTGGACGGACAGCCATCTGCATAAGTTCGAGCAGGGCGGCCGGAGCTACGGGCCGCCGGACCGGGAGTTCGGCGAGCCGGTGATCAGCGAGCGGAAGACACGAATCGACCAGCTCCTTGAACGTCCAAAGGCGCGCCTGATGTACATGTACGACTTCGGCGACGGGTGGGAGCATGATGTCGTCCTGGAAGCGATCGGCGATTCCTCGCCGGGCGCCCGGTATCCTCGCGTCACCGCCGGCAAGCGGGCGTGCCCGCCCGAGGATGTTGGCGGTCCGCCGGGCTACGCAGATTTTCTCGACGCGATCACGAACCCGGCTCACGAAGAGCATGCGAGCATGATCGGATGGATCGGCGGGTCGTTCGACCCGGAGAGCTTCGACGTCATCGTCGCGAACGACCGGGTACCGAGGCGGCGTCGCGCCCGACCGGGTGCCTAACGTTGCACCCGGCAAACGAATGGTATCTCGTTCCGCTTCTGGCGTGAGCTGCGCACCAATCGCGCCCACTACAGCACCGACCACCAGGGTGCAGCGATGATCCCGTTGCTGATGAATCGGATCCCATCGTCACTGCTCAGAATGAGGCCACGCGGCGAGTTCGCGTGATCGGTGCGAAATCGCCTGAGGTGTCGCGTGTCCCCTGCGGTCACTGACTCCGCGGACTTCAACTCGACAGGTAGCAGCTGTCCATTTTCCTCGAGCACGAAGTCAACTTCCTGGCCGCTCGCCAGACGCCAGTGATGCAGCCCGCGACCGGGCGCCGAGTCCTTCCAGACCGCGAGGTCGCTCGCGGCGAGGTTCTCGAGATGAAACCCGGTCGGCACCGTCTCCCGTGCGGCAGCGAGTGCGAGCGCGGAATCGACCATGAAGAGCTTTGGTGCCTTGACCACTCGTTGCCCCGCGTTTCTCGAATAGGAGGGAACCATCTCAACGAGATAGCTTCGCGCCAGCGCGTCTACCCAGCGCCGCACGGTGGTCACGGCAAGGCCCAGGTCACGGGAGAGACCCGCGAAGTTCAGCTCCTGGCCAATTCTCGCCGCCGTCAGGCGCAGGAACGTTTCGAATCGGTCCCCCGATTCCACGCCAAGCACATCACGAATGTCCCGACGCGAAAAGACTTCGATGTAGTCGTTCAACAAAGTCGTCCGGTCAGGATGCGCGCTGCGTACCACTCGGGGAAATCCCCCGGTTGCCGCGACATCCCGCCAGTCGAGCTTCCCATTGATCGCTGCACGATGTTCGAGCTCGCGGAGGACAGCGGCGTCGCTGGGATCAAGGAGAAAGCTCCACCCTGGATGGACTTCGTCGAGCCGGAGTTCGCTCAGAGTCAGCGGGCGCAAGGTGCGATACGCGGCCCGTCCGAGAAGCG
Source organism: Gemmatimonadaceae bacterium (assembly GCA_046593895.1). GTDB lineage: Bacteria > Gemmatimonadota > Gemmatimonadetes > Gemmatimonadales > Gemmatimonadaceae > JABFXC01. The sequence goes on from JBKJQR010000261.1 coordinate 1,787, forward strand.
AATCACCGATGCTGCTGCTGACCCTCGGCTGGTTGGAGCCACTCAGGAGATAGCGGCCGGGCCGTTGATCGCGGTCGACGATCTGCTTGATTGCGAGAAAGAGCCCGGGAGCACGTTGAACCTCGTCGAGGAATGCACCTGCGTCCCCGAGATCGTCGAGCAATCCGTCCGCGTCTGCCTGCGCCTGTTCGAGCGTCTCTCGATCATCAAGCGTCCGATATGCCAGCCCTCTGCTCGCGGCAATCCCCCGGCAGAGCGTGCTCTTCCCGACCTGACGGGCACCCATCACGGCTACGACGGGATAGCGGTCCATGTCGCGCGAAACCCGCGCCGCGAGCGACCTCGGAAAATGCGTATTGGCGTTTTGGGCTGTTATCATTATATTATCCACTGACGGACAATATAACGTTTGAGGAGGCATATGGCAAACGGGTATTCGCTGGCCGACCTGCAGGACTTCCTCGCCCACGCGAGCGACCGGGGGCTGCTGCCTGCCGCGACCGCGACGGCACTCGGCGTCGCCAGTCGCAACATCTTCGGCGTCCTCGATGCAAAGGAAAGCCAGAACCTGAGCGAGATCGACCTCGATGCAGTCATCAAGCGCTTCACGAACAAGAGGGCGAAGGACTTCAATCCGTCATCGCTGAAGGAGTACGGCAGGCGCGTACGAAAGGCGGTCGAGCTGTTCCTGAGGTGGCGCAATGACCCCGCGAATTTCACCACCAGGACGCGCTCAACCACCGTCAGCCGTAGCAAGGAATCGCCGATCCGATCGGAACCCGCATCGAAAAACCCCGAGCGTGCGTCCGGCGTTGCGTCGACGTCGCCCCGGGACGCGGGCGGATACCAGTCCTCATTCCCGATCCGGGCAGGAACCGTCGTGACCATTTTGAATCTTCCGCCCGATCTTACGCCCGCTGAAGCGCAGCGGCTTGCCACCTTCGTGAAGATGCTCGCGGTCGAGTAGCATGTCGCCCCGCCGAGAAAGACCGAGCGACGCAGACCGCTGGGATTGGACGATGGGTGCCCGGCTGGCTCGTGGCCGACTGCTCGATCACCTGGCGTTAGGCGGCCGGCCGCATCGGCGCATCGCTGGCGAGGGAGCCAGCGAGCTTTTCGATCGCGACCACCGCCGGCGATCCCGGCGCATCGTCGATCGGTGCTGCGCCGCGGCGTTCGACCTCGGCCAGCTGCCCATCGTAAGGCACCTC
>JBKJQR010000275.1:0-3004 GCA_046593895.1 Gemmatimonadaceae bacterium
TATCGACGGCGGTGGCTCCCTGACGATCGTGGCAACGGCACTCATCGAGACGGGATCGCGGATGGATGAAGTGATCTTTGAAGAGTTCAAGGGGACGGGGAACATGGAGCTCGTACTTGATCGGAAGATCGCCGACCGACGTGTCTATCCCGCGATCGACATCCAGAAATCCGGAACGCGCCGCGAGGAGCTTCTTCTCGACCAGGGCGAACTCAATCGGGTGTTCTTGCTGCGCAATTTTCTGGCAGACATGCCTGAGGCGGAGGCAATGGAGTTTCTGCTACGACAGATGTCAGCGACAAAGAACAATCGCGAGTTCTTCATCGCGATGGCGCAGGGCTGACTGGCCTGAGGGAACGCGCCAGTGGCTCGTCTCACGCGGTATCTCGCGCTCGATTGGGGTGAACGCCGAATCGGTCTCGCAATCAGCGACCCGACGGGGACAATCGCGTCACCAGCCGGTTTCATCCTGAGGCGCGCAGGCAAGCGTCCGCCGATTGCGGAGGTCATCCGCCGGGCCAGTGCGCTCGAGGCCTGCGGTTTTGTTGTCGGCCTGCCACTCGATGACTCCGGCGGCGAGACCGACAGATCGATCGAAGTTCGTGCGGTGGGTGTCGCGCTCGAAGCGCGCACCGGTCTTCCGGTCATCCTCGTCGACGAGCGGTATACCACTGCCATCGCGCTACGCACGGTTCGCGAGCTCGGCGGCAAGACCAGAGACCGTGCGGGCGACGTCGACTCACTTGCGGCCACTGTGCTCCTGCAGCACGCGTTGCGTCTCGCCGAGCAGCCGGTTGATGAGGTGCCCGATGAATCGTGACGCTTCCAACCGCCGTTGCCCGCACTGATGCAACATCGAGCATGTGTCCGCGCGTTCCCGGTAAGAGGCAATCGATTGCGACGGATAGCCAGGCAGTATCTGCCCGCGGTTCGGTGCGCATGGCTCCTGCTCCTGCTCCTCGCCGGATGCAGCGGAGGTAACGGTTCGGCGCGCGTCGTCATACCGCCCGGCGCAACGTTCCGGGTCGCGGCCGACTCGCTCGAGAAGGCGGGCGTGATAAGATCCGCCCGACTTTTTCGGATATACGCGTCGCTCGGGGGGCATGACCGCCGGATCCGCGCCGGGACATACATCATGGCGCGGCGAATGGCGTGGGCAGCCGTGGTCCGCGCGTTGACCGACGGCACGGGGTTGATTCGCACCGTGACCATTCCCGAGGGTTATTCGATCGCCGACATCGCGCCGCTGTTGGCGCGAGCGTTAGGCGCCGATCAGGACTCGGTAATTGCCGCCACACGTGACAGTGCATTACGGGAGCGGCTCGACGTTCCGACTCCGACGCTAGAGGGATACTTGTTCCCCGACACCTATGCGTTCGCTGACGGCACAACGCCGCGGGCTGCCGTCCAGGTGATGGTCAAGCGGTTCGAACAAGTCTGGGAGCCAGCCTGGGACGAGAGGCTCGAGCGGCTGGCGCTCTCGCGCCACGACATCATGGCGTTAGCGTCGATCGTCGAGAAAGAGGCAAAACTTCCGGCCGAGCGTCCGGTGATTGCTGCGGTGTACCTCAATCGCCTGCGAAGCGGAATGCGGCTTCAGGCCGACCCAACGGTGCAGTACGCGTTAGGGCGCCACTCGGCGCGCCTCTACTACAAGGATCTTCGCGTCGACTCGCCGTACAACACCTACGAGCATTCGGGTCTCCCGCCGGGGCCCATTGCATCTCCGGGCAGGGCGTCGATCGTCGCCGCGCTCAATCCCGCTGCGGTCCCATACCGGTATTTCGTCGCGCACACGGATGGCCATCACGAGTTCCACGTGGATTACCGATCTCACGAGCGGGCGGTCGCCGCCGTACGTAAAGAGCGGGACGCTGCGGCGAAGGCAGCGGCGGTCGATCCTAACGTTTCGCGCGAGTCTGGTCGTTCCAGCCGGCGTCCGTAGACTGTGCGTGCCGCCAGCGAAAGCGAATGTCAGGCGCGTCCGGCTCGACGGTGGCTTCACGCCGATCGTCAGCGTGCGGAATACGTGGCGCACGGAGCGACCGCTTGGCCTCGCGGATCCGATCGAACACCGGTGGAAAGAGGAATAGATCGACCAGGGCAGGGTCGAACTGCGTGCCGCGCCCGTTGGCGATGATCACGGCGGCGCGCTCAATCGACATTCCTCGCTGATACCGGCGGCCGTGGCTGACGACATCGAAGGTGTCGGCAATGGCGACGATCCGGGCGGCGAGTGGGATCCGTGCGCCACGCAATTTGCGCGGGTATCCTGAACCATCCCAGCGTTCGTGGTGCGCGATCACGCCGTCGGCAAGATCGGGGTAGAACTTCGCAACCGGTCGGAGGACTGTCGCGCCGCGATTTGGATGTGTGTCTATCGCGCGACGCTCCGACGGCGTCAGTTGGGTTCCTTCGTGGATGATGTCGAACAGCGCCGCGTGGATTTTTCCGATGTCGTGAAAGAGTGCGACGCGTTCAACACTTCGACGCTGTCGTTCGTCGAGTCCAGCCTCTTCGGCGAGGATCAGTGAGTATGTCGCGACGCGTCGGACGTGGGCTCCGGTATCGCGATCGTTCGCATCAATTGCATTCAGCAGCGTCTCGAGGGTCGCGGCCGCAAACCGCTCCATGCGTTGCCGGCTTTCGCGAGCACGCATGAGCATTATTCCGCCAGCAATGCTGGCGACACCGACGGCGAGCGGAAGAGGAGGGGTTCGTGACATGGCGCACCATGTCGCAAGAAACGCCGCATCGCACGGTCCGCGTTGTCAAGGAGCGAGCCGGCCCCTAATCGGGTGGGTGGAAATGCGAAACGCCGTGCATCTCGAATTTGAGACGCACGGCGTTTCGTTGATCAACTGCTGCCCGGTGGGGCAGCGACATCAGGTGCCGGCGACGGCCTACTCTCCCGCGATCTCGCGATCGGAGTACCATCGGCGCTGTAGGGCTTAACGACCGTGTTCGGAATGGGAACGGGTGTGGCCCCTACGCTCTAGTCGCC
>JBKJQR010000066.1:0-12451 GCA_046593895.1 Gemmatimonadaceae bacterium
ACCTTTCGCCGGATCACCTGGCCCGTGCTCTGGCGCGGACTCATGCCGGCGGTCGTGTCGGTGTTCATCTTCGTCGCGGGCAGCTACGAAGTGGCGGCGCTGCTCGCCCCGAGTGCACCGCTCGCCCTCCCGCTGGCGATCGCCGATCGATCGGCCGATCCCGATCTCGCACGGCGAGGGGATGCGTACGTACTCTCGCTCCTGTTGTTGGGCATCGCGGTCCTCGCGATGATCGCGCATGAGTGGACGCGCGCGCGATGGAACGCGCTCGGGGAATGAACGTCGCGGAGCCGCGGGCTCGGTCTCGACGGAGCGCGGTATTGCGCACCGTGCTGTTGCTCACGCTCGTCGCAACGAGCGGCCTGCCGCTCCTGCTTCTCGTGGCGCGGTCGTTCAGTGGCCGCTGGTTCTTCCCGGCACTGCTGCCTGACGATTGGACGACGAGCGGCTGGCGCCCGTCGGCGGCCGGCAGTGCGCTGTCGCGAGCGTTCGCGACCAGTACCGCACTTGGCGTCATGACCTCGCTGGCGAGCTGCGCGATCGCGCTACCACTCGGGCGTACCCTCGCCCGCCTGCGCGGGTGGTCGCGCCATCTCGCGGGCGCCGCCGCCTTCCTTCCTGTCGCGGCGCCTCCACTGGCACTCGGTACCGGGTTGCAGGTCGTGGTCCTCGGCCTCGGGCTCGGCGGCACGCTTGCCGGCGTCTTTGTCGCGCATCTCGTCCCGGCGGTCGGCTACCTCGCGCTGGTTTTCCTCGGGACATTTACGCTTTTTGACGCGCGCGTCGAGGAAGTTTCGCGCACACTCGGCGCGACACGATTCGCAACGCTCCGGCGTGTGACGCTGCCGCTGCTGCGCCCACAGATCGCCGAGGCGCTCGTGATCGGCTTCCTGATCTCGTGGTCGCAGTTCGCGCTGACGCTCGTGATCGGCGGGGGCGACGTCCGCGCTCTGCCGCTCGAGGTGTTCACGTACCTGCGCGCCGGGCAGGATCAGCCGGCGGCGGTTGGCTCGTTGTTGCTCGTAGTGCCCCCAGCCGCGGCATTTGTCGCCCTGCGATGGGCGGCGCGACGGACGGTGGCGGTGGTGGGATGAGCGCCGCGGCATCGAGCGTCGCCGCCGGACGTGAGCTGCGCCTGGAGCAACTCAGCGTCCGGTTCGGCGCCGGAGCGGCTGGCATAACCGGTCTGTCGCTCACCGTTGCTGCCGGCGAGCGGCTCGTCGTCCTCGGCCCATCAGGCGCGGGAAAAACGACGCTGCTCCGCGCGATCGCCGGATTGGGAGATCTCCACGCAGGAACGGTGTGGCTTGGCACCGAGAACGTGACGGCGCTTCCCCCCGAGCGACGTGGAATCGTTTATCTGCACCAGTCGCCACTCCTCTTCTCGCACCTCGACGTAGGTGAGAACGTCGCATATCCCCTGCGCGTTCGCGGCCAGCGCGGAGACGTCGTTAGGCAGCGCGTGCGCGCCGCGCTGTCGGCGGTCCGGCTCGACGACTTCGAGCGCCGTCCGACGACGACGCTGAGCGGCGGTCAGCGCCATCGCGTCGCCCTCGCCCGCGCCATCGCCGCGCGACCGCCGGCACTTCTCCTCGACGAACCGCTGTCGGCGCTCGACCCAACGCTGCGCGATGAGGTCCGCGCGGCAATCGTTGCCGCGCAGGCTGAGTACGGGCCGCCGATGCTGCTGGTGACCCACGACCTCGATGACGCCGGGCTGACGGCCGACCGAATCGCAGTGCTCCTCGACGGATGCCTGGCACAGCTTTCCACTCCGCTCGAGCTGTTCACGCAACCGGCTACGCTCGCTGTCGCACGCTTCCTCGGGCTCTTCCAGGAAGTCCCCGGGCGCACGCGGACTGACGGCGCGGTGGAGTGCGCGCTGGGCGTGCTGCCTGCCGCATCCTTTCCCGGGAACGCGGGCCACGCCGCGCCAGTCGTCGTTGCCATCGGCCCCGAGGCGTTGTCCCTCGGCGCGACGATCGGTCGGGGGACCGCGGCACGTGTCGTCGCCGTCAGGCAGCGCGCCCGCGGAACGAGCGTGGTCGTCCGGCTTGCGGAAGTCTCCGTTGGCGTCGAGCTCGAGGTGACGCTTCATTCAGGGGTGCCAGTACCGCCGATGCAGAGCGTTGTGGCGATCTCGATTGATCCGCGCCACGTGCGCTTCTTCCCGGGCTGAGCGCCACTGCATGTTCGACCTGACGCTGCGTCCAGTGAAGGAGCGGATACTGGGCCCGTTCGCCCGGGCGATCGGGCACCGGGTCTCGCCGATGACCGTCACGATCGTCGCGCTCGCCGCCGGGCTGGCCGCGGCGGCGTTCATCGCGCGCGGCGCGTATGGCACAGCGCTCGCCTGTTGGGGGGTCAACCGCGTACTCGATGGGCTCGACGGGTCGCTGGCCCGTGTGCAGGGATCGCAGACCGCGTTAGGCGGCTACGTCGATATCGTGCTCGATTTTGTGGTTTACGCAACCATCCCAATCGCCTTCGTCATCGCCTCGCCCGGCGCATCGCTCGCACTCGCGGCGCTCGTCCTGCTTGGTGCGTTCTTCGTCAACGCAGCGTCCTGGATGTACCTGGCCGCGATCCTCGAGCAGCGCAACGAGGGTGCGTCCGCGCGGGCGGAGTTGACGACGATCACGATGCCGGAGGGGCTCGTTGGTGGCACCGAGACGGTGGTGTTCTACACACTCTTTCTTCTGCTGCCTCGCCACCTCGTGCTTCTCTTCGGCATCATGTCCGTGCTCGTGCTGGCCAGCGTCGCACAGCGGCTCGTCTGGGCCGTGCGCCGACTCTAGCCGCGGCCGCCGTGCCTAACGCGTAGCGTGCTCGCGCATCAGTCCGCCGACCGCTGACGCCGCGACGATCATCGTCCCGGCCAGCACGACGAAGAGCCCGGGCCCGGCGTGGGCGAGAGCCATCGAGCTGTGCGCGTAGGCGCCCACCGTGTCGAGGAGCCCGGCGACCAGCCACGCGGCAAACGCGGACATCGCCGCGCCGAGTGCCGCCGACGTCGCGAGGAGCGCGCGGCTAACGCGGCGAAATGCCGCAACGCCAAGAAAAATCGCGATGACTCCGCCCGCGAGAATGACACGGCCGTTGCGACCGGACAATCCGTTGTAGCTCTGCAGCCCGGCGAACAGCGTGAGCCAGGGAAGCAGCACGCCACCGATGATCGCCGCCCCGCCCGCCATGAGGCCGGCTGCAACTGGAACCGGCCGTGCCGAGCGTTCGCGCAGCGCGATGGTTGGGAGATTCAGGTGGTCGATCATGGATTCGTATCCCAGAGGGTGAGCGAATGGCGGGGCCGCGCCGGACCGCGCGCCGCCCCGCCGGTCGTTGATCGTTACTTGACGCTGAAGAACAGGTACAGGTTGGTCGGGATGTCGCCGGTGATGCCGTCGCCAGCGGCCTGCAGCTGACGAACGGATGCAAGGTTCTTCGCAGCGGCAATCTTGTTCCACGAGGAGAGCGACGTCACGCCGACCACGTCGATGACCCACCAGCCGCCGTTCGCGAGGATCGGAGTGCCTTCATCCCCGATGATATGGCTGTGCGCGGGAAGCGTCGCGTTCTCGCTGCCGGCGCCGAACACGCGCGACAGGTCGATGGTCGTCGGATGCGTGACGCAGTTGCCGGCCGGGCACTGCACCGTCTCGGCGGGCGGCACGAAGCCGAGCGGGACGATCACGTAGAGAATCGGGATCAGCCCGCCGCGCGGCGGAACTTCGGCATTCGCACCGAGCTCGCACTGCGAGGTCGCGCCACTCGTCGGCGGCTGTTGGCAGAAGAATTCCTTCGTGTAGTGGAAGGTGACGGTCGCGCCATCCGACCAGCCCAGGGTGTTGCCGATCGTGGCGCCCATGTGGGCCATGTCGGGGGTGACGCTGGAACTGGCCCGAGCTGCTGGCGCGATGCCGGTCGGCGTGCTGGTATCGGCGCAGCCGGTGGCAACAGTCGCCATCGTCAGTGCCACTGCGGCGAGCAAGGAACGTGTCGTCATGCGTGTGCTCCCATCGAGGAGGTTGGATCAATGCGGACGGTGTTCGGCAGGGCTGCCGCGCACACGCGCCCGGTGACCGTCTACGACTCCAACCGCCGGTCGGATTTATCCGCGGATCGGGTGGCGGCGCGTTACCATTTGTTTACAGATGACCGCCCGTGCACACACGGGGCGTGACGGACAGCCGAAGCAATCGCCACCGCGCCCCCAACGCCGAGCGCCTAACGCGAGACCGCCGCCGACGGTACAGTTGCGGCGATCGCTGCCTAACGGTATGCGGAGATTTATGGGCGATTTCTAATCCACGCCCGGCCAGAATCGGTCGACAACGCGTTGAACGCGCGTTATGATTGACCGCGGCCGCCTGCGACGACGCAGCGACCGCCGGTCGCCCTCATCACCACGAAGCTCGCAATGCCTGTCACCTACGAGTTCGACGGCAGCACGGTCGCGCTCCGGCTTGGCGGCCTGTATGACGCCAGTGACATCCGCGCCGCGCTGATCGCGGCGCTCGACGACCCCAACCGGCCGGAAATCACCGGTATGCTGTTCGACATCCGTGGCTCACGATCGATCGCCGGACGAACCGCTGACGAGGTGCGGATAATGGCGCAGTTCCTCGGCAGCTACGCCGCGCGGTTCGGGCGGCGACTCGCGCTCGTCGCCGACAGCGACGCCGCGTTCGGTCTCATGCGACTCGGCGCCATCGACGTCGAACAGCGCGGCGTCGATTCGCGTGTATTCCGGGATGCCGTCGAGGCCGAGGCGTGGCTGAGGCGATAGCGCGTGTCGCTCGCCACTGAGTGAGACGCGCGAGCCGACGTCCCGGGCTCGCGCTGCAACACTGACGCTTCGGGTATATTCCGCGGACGCTTCCCTTTTCCCGCGGTGCTCATGAACGTCCTCGTCCTCAATGCGGGTTCGGCCACCCTGAAGTTCCAGGTGGTCCGTACCGACGCCGACCGCATGGCGGCAAATAGTGACGAGAAGCTGGCGTCGGGCACGATCGAGCGCATTGGGGGCGAAGCGGTGTACACCGTCCGCGGTCCCGGCGGCGAGCCACAGCGTGGAACCGAGCAGCTGCGCGATCACCGCGCGGTCGTCGATTTTGTCGTGAAGTGGATCGTCAGCGAGCACTCAGGCACGGGGATCACGAGGACGTCCGACATCGAGGGCGTGGGGCATCGCGTCGCCCATGGCGGCGAGCAGTTCCGGCGATCGGTGCGGATCGACGAGGCGGTGATTCGCGGCATCGAGGAAACCATTGATCTCGCGCCGCTGCACAACCCGCACAACCTTCGCGGCATTCACGCCGCGCGCAATGCGCTCGGCACCGGGACCCCGCAAGTCGCGGTGTTCGACACTGCGTTCCACCAGACGATTCCCGAACGCGCGTATCTCTACGCGCTGCCCTACCAGTTCTATCGCCGGCATCGCGTCAGGCGCTACGGTTTTCACGGGACATCGTACCGGTACATCGGCCACCGCTACCGGATCCTCACTGGTCGCACGCGCGAGGAGACGAAGGTGATCGCGCTGCATCTCGGGAACGGCGCATCGGTCTGCGCCATCGACGCCGGTGTCTCCGTCGACACGTCGATGGGATTCACCCCGCTCGAGGGGCTGATCATGGGCACGCGGTCGGGGGATCTCGACCCGGCGATTCTGGACTATGTCGCGGCGAAGGAAGGGTTGTCGCTCTCGGAGGTCGAGGGCGTTCTCAACAAGCAATCCGGACTCCTCGGAATCTCGGGACTGACGAACGACATGCGCGAGCTGCTCGCCGAAGCGGAGGAGCACGACGATCGGCGCGCCTGGCTGGCGATCGAGATGTTCTGCTACCGCCTGCGCAAGTACATTGGTTCGTACCTCGCCGCGATGGATGGCGCGCAGGCGATTCTCTTTGCTGGCGGGATCGGCGAAAACGCGGCACCGGTGCGCGCGATGGTCTGCGACGGCCTCCAATGGATGGGCGTGCAGCTCGACGACGCGCGCAACCGCGCAACGATCAACGGTGCGGAGGGAAAGATCAGCACCGAGAATTCGCGCATCGAGGTCTGGGTCGTCCCGACCGATGAAGAGTTGTTGATCGCTCGCGACACAGTGCGTGTCGTCGAGGGCCTCGAATCGCGATACTGACCGATGACCGACAAGAACCCGCGTGATCTCCGCGCCGCCGAGTGGTATCGGGCCCTCCCGTCGCGCGGGCTGCCCGATGCGTTAGGCATCGAGATCGTCGAGCTGAGTGGACGCCGTGTCGTCGCGACGATGCCGGTGGATCAGCGCACGCGACAACCATTCGGCATCCTCCACGGCGGCGCGTCCGTGGCGCTCGCCGAGACTGTGGCATCACTCGGTGCGTCCGCCGCGCTCGAGGACGAAGGACAAGTCGCGGTGGGCATGGAGATCAATGCGAATCACCTGCGCCCGAAGGCCGACGGCATCGTGCGGGCGACCGCGACGCCGATTCACGTTGGAGCGAAGACGCAGGTCTGGGGCATCGAGATCGTTGACGAGGAGGGGCGGCTGATCTGCGTCTCGCGTTGCACACTCGCCGTGGTCGAGCGGCGCGAGCGGTGAATCACGATGACCCCACGCTCGTCGTCCGCCGCGGCGGGCCGGCGGATGCGGCGATGCTCGCTGCGTTAGGCGCCCGCACCTTTCAGGAAACCTTCGCCGCCGATAACCGGCCCGAGGACATGGCGGTGTACATGGCCGAGGCCTACGGTGAGGCGCAGCAGCGGCAGCAGCTCGGCGCAGCCGACGGGGCGTATCTCATTGGCGAGATCGACAGGACGCCGGCCGCATACGTGTACCTCCGCGCCGCCCCGCTACCCGCCGCCATCGCCGAAGCGGCGGGCATCGGTGACGGTCCAACGATTGAGATCGTGCGTTTCTACGTCGATGCGCCATTCCATGGCCGCGGAATCGCGCCCGTGATGATGGACGCGGCGATCGCCGAGGCGGTGCGTCGCGGCGGAGTGACGCTCTGGCTCGGTGTCTGGGAGCGCAATGCGCGGGCGATCCGGTTCTACGAAAAGGCGGGCTTCACTGATGGCGGTGCGCACACGTTCCTGCTCGGCAGCGACCTGCAGCACGATCGCGTCATGTTGCGCGCGCTTCCGTCGCAGACCGGGCGCCTGGAGGCGATCTGGCTCAAGCGGATGAAGCGCGGTCCGATGGACTCGGTGACCGAAGCGCGCCTGGTTGCGGGGAAGGGAATTCACGGCAACGCCAATCAGGGGGGCCGGCGCCAGGTGACGATCATCGAACGCGAGTTGTGGGAGACGATGATGACCGAGCTCGGAGCGAGCATCTCTCCATCGCGGCGACGGGCCAACCTGATGGTCAGCGGCTTGTCGCTCGCCGGAATGCGCGGGCGTGTGCTGCGCGTCGGCGAGTCGCGGATCCGCATCTTCAGCGAGACCAAGCCGTGCGACCAGATGGAGGACGCACTTCCCGGGCTCGAGGCGGTGATGCGCCCGAACTGGCGCGGCGGCGCGTTCGGCGAAGTGCTCGCCGACGGCGAGATCCGCATCGGCGACGTCGCCGCGTTCGAGCCAGCGAGCGGCCGCTGAACTACGCGCTGGCACTGACCCTGCTCCGCCTGGCCCTCGCGCCAGTCGTCATAGCGTTAGGCCTGACGCGCGCGCCCGGCTGGCTGGTTGCCGTCATCCTCGCGGTCGGCTTTCTCTCCGACGTGTTCGACGGGATCGTCGCCCGCCGGACGGGCCGGGCGACGGCCGCTTTGCGGCGCCTCGACAGCGCCGTCGATACCGTGTTCTACCTCGCGATCGGCGTGGCGGGATGGGCGCTGCACCGCGCCGCGCTGACGCCGCTCGTCCCGCTGATCGTGCTCGTGATCGGCACCGAGCTGGCGACCAATGCCTTCGCCTGGCTGCGCTTCCGGCGCGAGGCGAGCTACCATGCGTGGAGCGCACGCATCTTCGGGCTGACACTGTTCGCCGGCCTGATCACGCTGTTCGCCGCCGGGACGGCGGTGCTGCTGCTGCCGGCACTCATCCTTGGGCTGCTCGCGCACGCCGAGAACGCGGCGATCACGATCACACTTCCGGCGTGGCGGCATGACGTGCCGTCGTGGCACGCTGCCTGGAAGATCCGCCACGAGGATCCGGCGCGGCGCGCCTAACGGTGCCTCAGAGGATCGATTCGGACAGCGCAGCGCGCTCGCGGTGGGCGACCAGCGCGGTGAGCTCGGAATCGGGAAGCACCGTGATCTCGACGAGCCGGACGGAGAGCGGGGTGCCGTCACTGGGGGCCTGCGAACGGACACCTGGCACATGCACCGTCACGGCGACCACCCGCCAGAGCGTGCTTGGACCCGCGGGATCGCCCGCGCTATCGATCGTATCGAGCTGCAATACCTCACCGCGCACGGGAAGCACCGAGCTCTGACAGGACGCCAGCAAGAGCTCCTGATGACCGTGCCTGACGACGCGGAGCGTGAACATGCGCAGTTACTGGGAAGGAGGAGTGATAGCCGGCGTGAGGCGGTGGATTGGCCTGGCGCCGTCTCAGCGTGAGACGATCTGCACCCGGGTCGCGGCACGCCGTGTGGGCTGCCCCGGTACGGTCAGTGTCAGCGCGACGGTGTAGTTGCCCTCGGCGACGCCGTCGAGCGCGATGACGAGGACTCGGCCACCGACCGAGCCGTGAACTTCTGGCGTGTCCTGCCAGCTCAGATGCACCGGCGCTCTCGGTTCGGCGAGGTGGGCTCGCTCCGCGGCGCGGCGGAAAAATCCAGCTTCGTCGGGCACGAGACCGACCGACGCCGTGACATGGTCGCCCGGTTCGAGACCATACATTTCCCAGAAGATGCCGAGGCGCGATCCGCTCGCGACGCGACCATCAACGATCGCGTTTGCCATCACGCCCTCGAGTGTCGTTTCCAACGTGGTATCGGCGGCGAAGAGGAGCAAGTCGGAGAGTGCGACGCGGCCGTCGGCGGTGTCCGCGACGGGAACGCCGATGCGGGCGCGTGCCGCGCGCTGCGACGCGGAATCTCGCAGTTCGACGGCGACGAGCAATGGACGCCAGGGCGCCATCGCGGTGATGACTCCTCGCGAACGGCGCTGCGCACTGACGGTCACCGGCGGCGTGCGCTCATCGCGAAGGAGCGAGAAGGACGCGCGGGCACTGTCGACGCCGTGCATCGCGGTATCCGCAGCGGCGTCGTAGGCGGCGACCGCGAGCGTCGAGTCGCCGCGGCGGAAGAGTGCCAGCGCGTGGGCCATGCCGCCTAACGTTCTGGTGCCGTGAATCGGGAAGCGGGCCCGCGCGGTGCGATCGTCGCGCAGGCGAGCCGGGTCGGCGATCGCCGCGATGTCGGCGAGCGCGCCATCCTCCGGTGCGAGTGCGAACGTCCGCGGACCATCGAAGCCAACCGCGGCGCCCTGATCGAACGATCCCGACAACGGTGCGGGGCGCCCCCACGACTCCGACCAACCGTAGCGGAGGATCAGGTCACGGAGGTCGCCGCCGGAGATCGGGCCGTACGGCGACGTTGACTCGCTCGCGAGCTGGGCGAACAATCGCCGGCTGAAGATCTCGACCCGCACCTCGTCGGCCGAATCCGCGTAGCTCGCGCGGGCGAGCCAGATCCAGCGCGCAACGAGCGAATCGCGTCCGGCACATGTCGCCGCGTGATATCGGTCGCGAAAGGTCCCCTCGACGAGCGGCTCGATGTCGAGCGCATCGCATCGCTGCTGCGGCGTCATCGCGGACAGCGCCGCGGACACTGCGCTGTCGGCGAGCGTCATATTGCCCGACGCGCGAAATGCGACGACCGCAAGCGACGCGCACCACGCCGGCTCGGCGCGACACTCGCGGACCGCGTTCACCGCTTCTTCGCCGCGTCGCGACTCGGCGAGGTAGCGAATGCGCTGGCCGGCGATCCAGCGGTCGCCGGGCGAGCGAGCAGCGAGCGTGGCTAACCGGATGACGAGCTTCGCGCGCAGCTCGGCGATCGCCGCCGGCTCCTCCGGCGCAGCGTCGGCCTCGTCCTGCCAGTAACAGAAGCGACCGACGCGCACGTCGCAACGTCCGAGCGCGCTGGCGACGATCGGGAGCAAGTTCAATCGGTGGTGCTCGAAGTCGAGCTGCGCGCGACGGGCTTGCTTCAGCGTACGCAGCGAGTCGTCACTCGATCGAGCCGCGGAGTCAATCGGGCCCTGTGCGGTGACGGCAGTTGCGACGAGCAGCGCGGCGGCGATCAGCAACATCGAGTCATTGGCCGGTCGAGTAATCGGCGATCCGTTCCCGGTCTTACGGCCTGCGTGGTCGGTGCTAGCTTTCTGCATCATCAACGCCAGCGCGTCGACGTTGCACGCGTGACCCGCCCGCCGCCACCCCCTCCGATGAAGATCGAGACGCTCGCCGTCCATGCTGGCCACTCGCCGGATCGCGCGACCAGTGCCGTCACCCCCGCGATTCACCTCTCGACGACGTACGAGCGCGCGGCGGACGGATCGCTGCCGCACGGATTCATCTATTCGCGGTACGCCAACCCGAACCGCGACGGGCTCGAGCAATGCCTGGCGACACTGGAGGGGGGAACCGCGGCGGCGGCGTTCGGGTCGGGGCAGGCGGCGACAACGAGCGTCTTTCAGGCGCTGAAGCCGGGCGACCACGTCGTGGTCACCGAGGACGCGTACTTTGGCACGCTCAAGCTCGCGCGCACGCTCTTCGAGGGATGGGGACTCGCATTCTCGCTGGTCGACGCGCGCGAGTCCGCGGCGGTCGAGGCGGCGATTCGCAAGGAGACAAAACTCCTCTGGCTGGAAACGCCATCGAATCCGCTGCTGGCGATCACCGATCTGCGCGCCGTGGTCGCGATCGCCAAGCGGCGCGGCGTGCCCGTCGCGGTCGACAACACCTGGTCGACGCCGGTGCTGCAGCGGCCGCTCGAGCTCGGGTGCGACCTCGTGATGCACTCGACCACCAAGTACCTCGGCGGGCACAGCGACACGTTAGGCGGGGCGATCGTCGGCCGGGCGGACGATGAGCTGTTCACGCGGGTCCGGATGATTCAGGCGACGGCGGGTGCGGTGCCCTCGCCGTTCGAATCGTGGCTCGTGCTGCGCGGAATCCGCACGCTCCCGTACCGGCTGCGAGGGCATTGCGCGCACGCGCAGGCGGTCGCCGAATTTCTCGCGAGCCACCCCGGGGTAGAAGCTGTGCACTACCCGGGGCTGAAGACGCACCCCGGTCACGCGATCGCGGCGTCACAGATGGACGGCTTCGGTGGGATGCTGTCGGTGCGTGTGCGCGGCGGCGCGCCTGAGGCATTGCGGGTCGCGGCGCGCGTCGAGCTGATCACCCGGGCGACGAGCCTCGGCGGTCCGGAAAGCCTGATCGAGCACCGGTTCTCGGTCGAGGGCGCCGGCAGCCGCGCGCCGGAAAATCTCCTCCGGCTGTCGATCGGGCTCGAGCACCCGGACGACATCATCGCCGACCTGGCGCAGGCACTGCGTTGAGCGTTAGGGAGGATGAAGCGTTTAGCTGTCAGCTGTCAGCTGTCAGCGTAAAGCGGCAAGCGCAAAGCGACAACGGCGAACGGCGTCGAGGATGACCTCCCGACGCCGTTCGCTGAGTGCTTGCGCTTACCGCTTACCGCCCGTGCCTAACGCGAAACGCCAGGCGGCAGGTGCCAGTTCAAGGGGTAATAGTCGCCAGTGAAGTGCCGTACTTGGTGTTGATCGCCATGATCACCGCATTGGCGACGAGGCGGTCCGCCTTTCCTGTGGGATGCACGCCGTCGAGCGAGATGTAGGAACCGAACGTCGCGGTCGCGCTGAGGAAATTCGGCAACGTCGGAACGGCACCCGACGCACGCAGGGCTGCGAGCAGCGGATTCGGATCGACGTAGGCAAAACCGGCGCTATCCGCCTTCGCCGCGATGTACACGTTGTAGCGGGAGATGTTCGTGTTGAAGATGCGTTGTTCGGTGCTGTCGATTATGAAGTAATCGCCGACCGGCGCCACCGGGACATTTTTCTGGCAGCTGATGAGGCGCGGATGCGCGCCGGCGCGGATCTGCCCGATGATTCCGTACGACAACAATGCGCGCGAACCGACGCAGTTCGCGAGCACGGTATTCGCACCGCCGGTCGCGCCGTCGAATACGGCCTTGAACCCGGGATTTGTTAGCAGCGACTCGGCCGGGAACAGCGCCGGAAGCGTCGTCACGTTCTCGACGCCGATCAGAATTCCCTTGAGGCCTTTCTGCACGAGCAATTGGTCGATCATCCGCTTGTAGTTCGCGCGGAAGGTGTTCGTGTCGGTTATACCCTGGGTAATGAGCTGGGTGCGGATCCGAACCGACACCGAGTCGGTGGCGGTGCTGTACGCGGTGATGCCCTTGGTCGCGGCATCGAGCACATCGTTGTTGCCGATCCAGATGCTGACGAACGTCGGCTTGGCATCGAG
>JBKJQR010000087.1:0-13874 GCA_046593895.1 Gemmatimonadaceae bacterium
TGGCCGCGCGAGGGACAGCGCTCCGCTGGCGAGGTTCGCCGTCGCGCCACTGACCTTCACTGGCGGGAGGTAGCTGACTTCAACCGCGATGCCTAACGGCAACCGGAGCACAAGCCGCGGCCGCGGAAAGACCGGCGAGAGCCGCGTCGACTCCTTCTTCGGCATGAAGCAGAGGCCGGTGCGCTCGAGCGCCGGGTCGGGTTGCGGGATGTAGGTGAGGTCGCCGCCGACGGAGACGCGCCCGGTGGTGAACGCCGGGCCCGTTTGCGCCGCGAAGGTGATCGGCGCCGAGTAGTGAGCGAGCAGCTTCGCCTCGTTCGAATCCTCGCCCGGCAGGCACTGGGCGGCGGCCGTCGCTGATGGCGCGAAGCATCCAAGGACAATCATCACGGCGCAGCGCGCGATACGGTGGGAAGCGATGGCCACCCGTCCGCCGGCACCGTCGCCTAACGCTCCCGCCGTCACGGCGTGACGGTGATGCTGCCGGTCATGGCGGGATGGATCCCGCAGTGGTAGTTGTAGGTCCCGACGGTGGGAAACACCCGCTTCACCGTTGCGCTGGTGGTGTTGTCGACGTTGCCCGGATTGCCCGCGGTGTCGAATATCACGTTGTGCTGGATCCCCTGAAACGTGAAGTAAATCGTGTCGTTCGCTGCGATCGACACGGTCGTGGGATCAAAGGCGAAACCGGAGGTCGCGGTCACTCGCGCGGCGTGCACCAGCGTGCCTCCGCCCCCACCGCCACCGCCTGGCAGCGGGTTGGTCACTCCACCGCTACCACCTCCGCCACACGCCAGCAATGCCGCGAGCCCGCTCATCGCCAACAGGGAAATTCGCATAATTGTCTCCGGCCAGGGTGTCACCGCTCATTCGATGCGGGGCGCGGCGCGAACTATCCGGGCTGGCTGGGCGCTGTGTCCTTCCCGCCCGGTCCGCATCATCGCTAGCATACGACCAGGCTCACCGTCACGGCAAGCCTGCCCCTCCGCGCCAGCTCGCTGACACCTCCTTCACAGGGAGGTGCGCTCAACACTCGCATCGCGAGTCGCGTACTTCGTGACTCACGACAATTCAATCCTCTCGTCCCCGCCGCCGCCGTGTCAGCTACTGCTTCGCTCAGGCTCACCCTCGCCGCAACCGTCGCCATCGGCTCGGCGCTGCATGCGCAGTCTGGTGCAACGACACCTCCGCGTCGCGCACCGCTCGACTCGAGCATCATGTCCGCCCTTCGCTGGCGTCCGATCGGCCCGGCGAACATGGGGGGACGCATCGCCGACGTTGCCGGGATTCCGAGCCCGTCGAAAACGTTTTACGTGGCGACGGTCGCCGGCGGGATCTACAAGACGACGAACGCAGGAACAACTTTCCGCGCCGTGTTCGATGACCAGCGGGTGATCTCGATGGGCGCGCTCGCCATCGCGCCGTCCGACACCAACATCATCTACGCCGGCAGCGGCGAACAGAATTCGCGCAACTCGATCTCCCCTGGCGGCGGAATCTTCAGGAGCACCGATGGCGGAAAGAGCTGGCAGTTCCTCGGCCTCGCCGAGACACAGCAGATCGCGCGGATCGTGGTCCACCCCGACGATCCGAACACGGTGTGGGTCGCTGCGCTCGGCCACGTATGGGGCCCGAACAAGGAGCGTGGGCTCTACAAGACGACCGACGGTGGGAAGACCTGGCGCCTCGTCAAGTTCATCGACGAGCGCACGGGATTCGTCGATGTCGCGATCCATCCGACGAACCCGCGCATTCTCTGGGCGTCGAGCTACCAGCGTGTTCGCGGCCCGTACTTCCTGAAGAGCGGCGGTCCCGGCTCAGGGCTCTGGAAGAGCATCGACGGCGGCGACACGTGGACCGCGGTGAAGGGTGGCGGCTTCCCCGAGACGACCAAGGGACGCATCGGCCTAACGGTCTCGCGGAGCAACCCTGACGTCGTCTACGCATCGGTCGAAGCCGACTCCCTCCGCGGCGGCGATGCCGCGTCGCGCACGCCGCAGCCGGCCAGCGATTCACTCAACCCGCGGTCGCGCCGCTCGCAGCGGCTGCTCAGCGGACTGTATCGCTCGGCGGACGGCGGACGGAGCTGGCGCTGGATGAACGACAAGGACGTCCGACCGTTCTACTACTCGCAGGTCCGCGTCGACCCGAAGGACCCCGATCGCGTCTACTGGTCATCGACACCGGTACAGTTCTCGGACGACGGCGGCAAGACGGTGCGCGCCGCGACCGTCGGGATCCACGTCGACCACCACGCGATGTGGATCGACCCGAACGATCCGCAGCACTTCATCGTCGGCGACGACGGCGGCGTCTCGCAGACCTGGGACCGCGGCGGCAACTACGACTTTCTCGACATCCTCGCGATCAGTCAGCCGTACGAGATCAGCTACAACATGGCCATCCCGTACCGCGTCTGCATCGGCTTGCAGGACAACGGGTCGTGGTGCGGCCCGAGCCGGACACGGAGCGGATCGATCAGCAACGCCGACTGGATCACCGTCGGCGGCGGCGACGGGTTTTACACCGCACAGGACCGCGCCGACGCGAACATCGTCTACTCCGAGTCCCAGGGTGGGAACGTCGGCCGTTATGACCTGCGGACCGGGGAACGGATAGCACTCGTCCGGCCGTCGTGGCGCCAGCGTTTTGTGCAGTTCGAGGATTCGATCATCGTCGAGCGCGGCGACACGGCGCGGCCGCCAGGCAAGGCGCAGCAGCAGCGCCTCGCCCGCCTTCGCGAGCGGCAGCGGGCCGACAGTGCCGCGCTCGACATCCGCTTCAACTGGAACACTCCATTCTTCCTCTCGCCGCATTCGACGACGACGTTGTACGTCGGCGCGAATCGCGTGCTGAAGAGCACCAGTCGCGGCGACAACCTCGTTCCGATCTCGCCCGACCTCTCGCGCCAGCAACGCGCGAAGATCGCCTACAGCGTCGATTCGACCGGCGGCATCACGCTCGACGCGACCGGCGCCGAGACATACGGTGCCATCGTCGCGCTGGCCGAGTCACCGATCCGGGCAGGAATCCTCTACGCCGGTACCGACGACGGCAACGTCTGGCTGACGCGCAACGATGGCGCGACGTGGGAAGACCTGTCGAAGCGGTTTCCCGGCGCACCCGCCGAGTCGTATCTGGCGCGCATCGAGCCGTCGCATTTCGACAGCAACACCGTCTACGTGGCGTTCGACAACCACCGTAACAACGACTTCACGCCCTACCTCTACGTCAGCACAGACTTCGGCGCGACCTTCCGGTCGCTCGCCGGCGGACTGCCTAACGGCGGACCGGACTTCCTGCACGTGGTGCGCGAGGATCCGGTCAACCGCGACCTGCTGTTCGTCGGCAGCGACGTCGCCGTGTACGTGTCGCGCGATCGTGGGCAAAGCTGGCAGAAGTTCATGACCGGGCTGGGCACGGTGCCGGTGCACGACCTGCAGATCCATCCACGCGACCACGAGCTGATGGCAGCGACGCACGGCCGCTCGGCGTGGATCGCCGACATCGCACCGCTCGAGCAGATGGCGGACAGCACGATGACCGCGGCGACGTGGCTGTTCGCGCCGCGCACGGCGTACCAGTACGGCGAGGCGCCCGGTGCACAAACCTCGCCCGGGCAGAAGCACTATCAGGCGAATGGGCCCGCGTACGGCGCCGAGATCGCCTATCGGCTTGCGACCGGCGGAGCGCGCGACAAGGCGAAGATCGTGATCACGAACATTCGCGGCGACACGCTTCGCGCGATTGACGGGGCAGGGAGTGCGGGACTGCATCGCGTGACCTGGGATTTTCGCGGGAAGACGCCCCCCGCGTCGCCGCTGTCGCCGGCGCAGACGCGTGACAGCATCCTGAATCTCCGGAAGCTCGACCATATCATCGACAGCATGGCGACCGCTGGCGCCGGCACGCGGGAGGATCTCGACCGCGTAAAGACCCGGATCAACGGGGGCGGAGACCTGTTCGGTCGTCGCGGTGGTGGCGGCCAGCCTAACCGTTTTGTCGAGCGGCCGGGCGAGGGCCCGCTGCCTGGTGCGCGGCGCGACAGCATCGAGCGCGCACGCCGGGACACCGCGGGGAGCGCGCGCGCGCCGAGCGATACCGCGGCGGCTGGCAAGGCACGAGGAGCGGGCGGCGCGGAAGCCGCGGGTGATGGAGAAGTCGATCAGGAGCTACTCGGCGAGGTGCTGACCGCAATGCGCCGCGCGCACATCTCGACCGAGGGTCGCTCCAGTCGAGCGGGGGCGCCGGTGGTCGAGAGTGGCGACTACCTGGTGACACTGGTCGTGGGCGGCACGCGACTGCATCAGGTATTGCGTGTCGAGCGGACCGCCAGCGCGCCCGGTGACCAGGTGCGGAGCGAGGAAGTGGACGAGGACGATAGCGACGTCGGTCCCCGCGACCCGACCGACCCGGATGCCGATCCGTCCGCGCAGCGTTAGGCAGGAGACGGCGATGCGGTGGCTGACCCATGTCGCTCTGGCGCCAGCCGGGCCCGTGTTGAAGCTTTAACCGAGGGCGATGAAGCGCACCGACCTCACGAACAGCATGAACAGTACACCACTGACTCGAATGGAGGACGCATGGAAGGCTTCAATTTCGCTGATCGGCGCGCTCGTGCCTGGTTTGGCGCTACCATCGTCGCGCTGCTCACGCAGGCTGGCTGCGCGATGAGGCCGACTGGGTCTGGCGGCGCATCCATGCCTGCCAGCGCAGCCGTCACCCCGATGACGGCGGGCGTCGTGCGCACACCATTCGGTCACACCGCCGACGGGCAGCTGGCCGAGCTGTTCACGCTCACCAATTCGCACGGGGTCGTCGTGCGGGCGACGAACTACGGCGGCATCATCACCTCGGTGAAGACACCCGATCGCTCCGGACACTTCGACGACATCGCGCTCGGCTACGACAGCCTGAGTGGCTACCTGCGTGCGACGCCGTATTTCGGTGCGATCGTCGGCCGTTATGGAAACCGGATTGCGAAGGGACATTTCACCCTCGCTGGCGCGACCTACCATCTCGCGGTGAACAATGGGCCGAACAGTCTCCATGGCGGGCTGAAAGGGTTCGACAAGGTCCTCTGGCACGCCGAGCAGTTCCAGAACGCAACCGGTGTCGGCGTGGTGCTCGACTATACGAGCGCCGATATGGAAGAGGGTTACCCGGGCACGCTGCGCACGCGCGTCACCTACACGCTGACAAACGACGACAAACTCATCGTCGATTACCACGCGACGACCGACAAGGCAACGCCGATCAATCTCACGCAGCATAGCTACTGGAATCTCGCTGGCGATGGCAGCCGCGACATTCTCGGTCACGAGATGATGATCAACGCCGACGCGATGACACCGGTCGACACGAACCTCATTCCCACTGGCGAGATCGCCAGTGTAGCCGGCACGCCATTCGACTTTCGCACGCCGACGCCGATCGGAGCGCGGATCGACCAGGTGCAAAGCACGCAAATCCGATTCGGTGGTGGCTACGACCATAACTTCGTGCTCAATCGCGCCGGCGCGGCCGCTGATGGCGTCGTGCACGCGGCGCACGTCGTGGAGCCAACGACCGGCCGCATGTTGACCATCTCGACGACGGAGCCGGGCATCCAGTTCTACTCCGGAAATTTTCTCGATGGCAGCATCACTGGAAAGTCCGGTCACATCTATCACCATCGCTACGGGTTCGCCCTCGAGACGCAGCATTTCCCCGACTCGCCGAACCATCCCAGCTTTCCTTCGACGATCCTGCGCCCGGGGCAGGAGTACCGGTCACGCACGGTGTTCGCGTTCGGGGTGAGCCGCTGATGCAGGCGGGTGTGCTGCGGCTCGTCGCTGCGGTCGCGACGGCCGCCACGGTGGCGGTCGTGACGACCGGTTGCGCGTCATCGAGCGCAGCGTCGCGTGTGCCGGCAACGCCCGGGGCGATGCCGGCGGCTCCGCCGCGCATGGCGCGCGGCGTCTGGAGCAAGGAGCGCGCGCGCGCCTGGGCCGACTCGACGGGATGGCTCATCGGGAGCAACTACGCGACGAGCAATGCGATCAACCAGCTCGAGATGTGGCAGGCGTCCACCTTCGATGCGCGCGCGATCGATCGCGAACTCGGATTGGCCGAGTCGCTCGGCTTCAACACGATGCGGGTTTTCCTGCACGACCAGCTCTGGCGGCAGGACTCGGTGGGATTCCTCGGACGCATCGATCAATTCCTCGCGATCGCCGACCGACACCACATCCGACCGATGCTCGTGCTCTTCGACGCAGTGTGGGACCCGAATCCGCATCTCGGTCCGCAGCGCGCGCCGATCCCGTTCATTCACAACTCGGGGTGGGTGCAGAGCCCCGGCGCCGCGGTGCTGGCGGACACCGGCCGTTATGACACGCTGCGCGGCTATGCGCAGGGCGTCGTCGGTCGCTTCGCCAACGACCGGCGCGTGATCGCATGGGACGTGTTCAACGAGCCGGATAACACCAACCGGCCGGCGTACGTCGCCTACGAGCCAGTCGACAAGGGCGCGCGTGCGTTCCTGCTCATGCGCAAGGCGTTCGCCTGGGCGCGGCAGATGAATCCTTCGCAGCCGCTCACTGCCGCCCCGTGGAAGGGGGACTGGGTGGATCCGGCAAAGATGCCCCCGCTGGTCGCCTGGATGCTCGACAGCTCGGACGTGATCACCTTTCACAGCTACGACGACAGCGCGAGCGTCGAGCGGCTGGTCACGGCGCTCGAGCGTTATGGTCGGCCGATCATCTGCACCGAGTACATGGCCCGTCCGCGCGCGAGCACCTTCCAGAGCATGTTGCCGGTATTCGTACGGCGACACATCGGCGCCTACAACTGGGGATTCGTCGCCGGAAAGACGCAGACGATCTTCCCGTGGGATTCGTGGTACCACGAGTACACGGCCGAACCGGCGGTCTGGTTCCACGATGTCTTCCGGGGCGATGGAACACCCTTTGACGCCTCCGAAGTCGCACTGATCCGCGCCCTGACGGCGGCGAACGTGAAGCGTTAGGCTGCGACCGGCGATACTGGATTGACGGCGCGCGCCCCAACAGGCGCGCGCCGTTGTGCGGTCAGGTGCTGTGTAATCGCTACGTCAGACGACGTATGTCCCCCTTGGACCGCGGTGCGCATCCTTCCGACCACAGCCCACCGGCGCGCTTCAGGCAGGGACCGCAATCGCGCGCCGAGCTGACGGGAGGCAACGCGCCGTTCGATCAGATTTCGCTGACGGGTTGGGGGTGCGCCGCACGCTCTTCGCGAATTTGCGCAGCGCGATCCGGGTGGACTATGCGCGCGCCGGCGATGGACAGGGTGGTCTCTACGTCGCGCTCAACGAAGCGTTCTGACGGCGCCGTCGAGTCGCACGCCAACCTGGACTACGCCGATGTTCACCGTTAGGCGCACGGTGACGCAGCGTCAGCCGGCGCGAGTGCCCTGCGCGGGTTCGATCGCCAGCGCGCTGCTCATTCGTCCCGACAGCATCGATGGATGCGGCGCGGTGACGCCGGGCTGCTCGGGCACATCATAGAGCACCGTCGGATTGCCGCCGTGTGGCGTGAAGACGAAGACCGACGAGCTCAATCGCCCGATCGTCCACGCTTCGGCAACGAGCCGCTCGTAGATGCGCCCAATCGTCGCGGGATCGGTGTCGCGCAGCTCGAGGCAGAGCACATGCTCGCCGGGTGCGTCGGTGGTTGCCGGTCCGCACGGCGCGTGCGAGATCGTTGCGCCCAGGCGAGTCCGCTCGAAGCGAACGATGCGCTTCGCGGTTTCGATGAAGCGCGTCGCGGTGAACAGCGCATCGCGGCGACGGTCCGCGGCGGTCGTGGTCGCGCGCCGGCACGTTCCCTGGACCGCGACCGTCCAGCGCCAGACGCGTGCGGCGGCTGCGCCGGCGAGTGCAGTCGCTGCGTCCTCTGAAATCTCGTGCGCGATGCGCGGATACTTCGGTCTTCCCAGCTCTGCCGGCGCGATGTCAGCCAACGTCACTGTGACGGTATCGACCTGTGGGTCGGCACCGTCCGGTCCATCGTTTACAGTGCCGTCATCGGCGCCGCGGTAGAGCGACTCCATTTCAGCCTCGTCGCCGAAAAGGTTGCAGGTCCGGGAGTCCGTCCCCCGAAAGTGTTGTGCAACCTGTCACCATCTGGCGGGAAGCGCAAGGCGGACCCATGCAACACAGCGCACACCGCCGTTAGAACGCTCTAACGTTGCGGAACTGTGCGGCTCGATGCCTTTGCGGCCCGCTCCAGCGCGCGAACGAACGCGTCTTCGTCCGGCCAGGCGCCGTCATAGCGCTCGCCGTTCACGAAAAACGTCGGGGTTCCGTTCACTCCCGACCTGACACCGCTGCGGAAATCATCGCGAACGTGGGCCGTGAACGTTCCATGAGCGATCGCCTTCGCTACACGCGGCGCATCGATCCCGACCTGCTTCGCCATGGCGACGAGATCCTCGTCTTCGAGCCGGTCCTGATTCTCGTATAGCGCATCGTGCATCTCCCAGAACTTCCCCTGGTTTTCCGCGGAGTTCGGCGAGCGTGATCGACCGATCGGGTGTTGCCTGCAGAGTGAACCCCGGTGCCGTTGTTCCGGCGCCGAGGAGGGTGCCGCTGCCTGCGCGGTCGCGCGGCTTGGAGCTGTTGTCTGTGTGTTGCTCGGGCATCTGTGCTTCCTGTTGAGCACGGGCCGTGTTTCCGCCGCAGCGTTGGGGACCGGCGATCCGGTCCGCTTCACGTCACCTGAACGCCACCTGGCTGGCCGGCGTTCCGGACGCGTGAGGTGTCAATCCGGGAACGAATGCGGGCCGAGCATGCCAGGTGGCGATCGCTCAACCGCCTAACGTTTCAGCGCATCGTCGCTGAGCGACGCCGTATTGCCGGTCGCTCCACCGTATGGCGCAAAGCCGGTCCCCCAGTCGACGCCGATGACCTCGACGCGGATCTGGTCGCCGTCGACGCGGATCACCATGTAGTGGAACGGGCTCGCGCCCGGCTCGAGGCCGGGTCGCACCAGATGCTGAACGGCCAGCTTCTCCGCCGCTCCCGCCTTGACGTAGTCACGCAGGTTTGGCTCGCCGCTGTAGCCGTAGAGCGGAGCACCACCGCCGCCGCTCACTATCTGGTCCAGCCGATGCGCGCCAGTCGCGTCGACGTAGCGCTCGATCCAGTGCTCGAAGAGGTGTTCATGGCCGGTGAGCAGCAGGCGCACATGATGCCGCCGGAAGAGCGGCATGTACCTGGCGCGAAGGCTCGCGGCCTGGGGCTCGACCAGCGCACCACCGTGCGGACCTGACGAAAACGCGGGGTGATGATAGAACACCACCACGTTCGGGTACCGTTGCCGATCCAGTGCGGCCAGCTCGGCGCTGACCCAGGCGAATTGCGTCGAGTCACTCGCAATGTTCGAATCGAACGCGATGAACCAGGTATTGCCGAAGCCGAAGCCGTAGTCGGGATACCCGGTCAGCCGATGGGGCGAGCCGGCAGCGGGAATCAGGCGCGCATTCGCCGCGAAGACGTTGCACAATCCGGTGAAGCGCTGCGGTGCCGTGAGATCTTCCCCGCTCGTGACGTCGTGATTGCCGACGGAGAAGAAGTAGGGCACCCCTGCCTCCGTCGTCAGGCGGTTGATCAACGGCGTGTAGCTGACATTCCACTGCGCGGCGACGGTACCGACTCGCACCGCGTCACCACTCTGCAGAACAAACCGGATCGGATCGGGGCCGCCGGCTGCGGCCTTGATCGTGGCCAGTATCGACTCGATCACCAACTGATGCTCCGACTGGAGCTGCTGGCCATCGTGCCGACCGCGCGTGTCACCGTAGGCGATGAAGGTGAATTTCGTCAGTCCCTTCGTCTCGACTGTCGAGGGCAGCGGCGTCCGGGGGGGCGCGATCGCGATGACTGAATCGCGGCTACAGGCCGCGACCTGCCCGTGTGCGCCGACGGCCGCCATCGTCTGGGCGGCGCTGGTGCCGCTGCATGCGCCTAACGCGGCGACGGACAGCGCGATCGTGAACGGGCGCCGCTGCGGCTGATTCAACATGCTGGTCACGGTGCTATTCTTGTGAGATGAATGCCGTTTCATGTGTGGCCGCGAAGCTCGCCGGCGGCGCGTGAAGGATTCCATGATCTTCAAATTACCCTGATGACGAGCCTGCGTCACTCACGGCGTGTCCGGATACCAGCGCGCGGAGGACGGCAGTGATCGTCGGACACATCGGCATCGCGCTCGCCGCGCGCGCGCGCTGGCCCCGGGTGCCGCTGGTCGCCGTCGTCGTTGCATCGCTCGCGCCCGACATCGTCGATTTCGTGACGGCCGCGCTGCGCATCTGCGGACAGCAGGGGCTGTACTCGCACTCGCTGCCGGCGATCGCGATCGAGGTTGTCGTACTCGGCGCGGCAGCCGCCCTCTGGCGCCGCTCCGCCGCCGCCGGGTTGCTCGTGGTCGCGATGGTGGTTCTCCATCTGGCGGCCGATTACATCACCGGCGTCAAGATCCTTTGGGCAGGCGGGCCGGTTGTCGGCCTCGACCTCTATTCGCGTCCACTGGCCGATTTCGCGCTCGAGGCGGTCGTGACATTCCTCGGCTGGCGAATGCTTCGATTGTCACCGGTGCGCGACCGCTGGGCATCGACGCCGATCGTGCTCGCGCTGCTGTTCGCCGTGCAGGCGGCGCTCGACGCCGCATCGTATGTCATCGGGCCGGTCAAGCCTAACGGTTGCGGGGCAGTGCCGTCGGCGATATCCACCGCCCGTTAGCCGGGCATCGGCCGGCATCACGCGCTCAATGGCAGGTGCGCGGGCAGCGTGACGCTGACGGTCGTTCCCATCGAGATGCTGGTTTCGATGCCGAAGGTGGCGCCGGCAAGGGACGCACGCTCCTGCATCATG
The DNA here is from genome assembly GCA_046593895.1 of Gemmatimonadaceae bacterium. Lineage (GTDB taxonomy): Bacteria > Gemmatimonadota > Gemmatimonadetes > Gemmatimonadales > Gemmatimonadaceae > JABFXC01. The sequence goes on from JBKJQR010000087.1 coordinate 10,895, forward strand.
AACAACCCGATGCCCGGCCGCGCTTCGGCCGTCTTCACGTCGAAGCCGCGGCCGTCGTCGCTGATGCTCAGTTGTGTAACCGCCGGGTTCCCGGCCAAGCGCACCCAGACGCGCCGCGCCCACCCGTGATGGATCGCATTTGTAATCGCCTCCTCGGCCACCCGATACAGCATCGTCTCGTCGCCGGCCGAGAGCGAGGAAGCGCCAAGGTCGGCGTAAACGTCGATTCCGGTCGACGATTCCCCTCCGAGGCGGCGGGCCAGTCCCTCGAGGGCGATTACAAGCCCCATGTCGTCAAGGATCCGCGGGTGAACGCTCTGCGCGAGCACAGCAACGTGCACCAGGGCCTGTGACGTCAGCCCGCGGATCGTCTCGAGCCGAGCGGTGAACGGCGAGTCTGCATGTTGCGCGGCGATGGCGCCGGCCTCCAGCGCGAGTGCTGAAAGCACCTGCGCGGTCGACTCGCTCAGTTCACGGCTGATCGACGCGCGCTGTGCGTCGCCGGTGCGAATGACTTCCGCAGCAAGCCGCCGCATGCGCGCCCGATCGGTGATCAGGTCGTCAAGGACGCGATTGAGTGTTCGCCCAATCCGCGCGGTGTTGGCATCGGCGTCGGGCCACGACGGAACGCGCGCCGCGAGGTCGCCACTCGCGACGCGCTCTGCCGCCTGTTCGAGCGAACGCAGCGGCCGCAGTGCGGCCACCACCAGGCCGGCATTCACGATCAGCGCCACTCCGCAGGCGAGGCCCATCAACACGAACAGCTGCGCGTCGCGCGGTGCGAAGCGCTCGATGTACAGCGCGACCGCCAATACGGCAATCACGATCGTCGTATTCGCGCCGGCCAGCTTCGCGATCAGCGGCACAGAGAGTACGCGCTGCAGCCAACTGGCGCGTTCCCCGGGAACGTGGGTGCGAAGCAGGAGCCTAACGCTACGCTTCATCGACGGCTTCCCGCCCACCTCGGTCATCGCGCCCCGGGGATACGAGCACCGCGCAATGCGCGCCGCGGACAAGCTTGCTCGCGACGCTGCCGACGAAGAGCCGCGCCAATGGATTCACCCCATGCGTGCCGGCGACGATCAGGTCGGCGCAATGCGCGCTCGCCCAACCGAGGAGTGCCGGAGCGATCTCGCCGTAGAGGGGTGTCCGCGTGATCGTCACATCGTCAGGCACCCCGGCCGCCGAGACAAATCGATCAAAGTCTTCGAAGAGGCGTGTCTGGAACGTTGCCGCGATCTCGTCGTCATAACGTGCCGCGTTGGCGTTCGACTCCACGTGGGCGAAATGTACGGAGCCTCCGTGAGCGACGAGATGCATCGCGGCGCGCGCGGCGCGGAGGCTGGCTGGCCCGAAGTCCACGGCCACGAGGAGGCGGCGCGGAATCCCGATCCAGTTTTGTGGCACGGCGAGGACCGGCACAGATGATCGCTGCATTACGCGCAGTGCTGTCTCGGTTCCGAAGATGCGGTCGATCAGCTGATGCCTTCCCAATCCCATCACGATGAGCGATGCACCACTCTCGACCGCTGCTGTTGCGAGGGTCGGAGCGACGGCACCTGACAACGCGGCAACACTCCAGTCGGCGCGATCCGCTACGCAGTATCGCAGCTGCTCGGCAGCGATGGCCAGCATCGCGGCTTGGTGATTCTCGGAGTAATCCGGCGCAACGCGCATCTCGGGGGTGAGCACAGAGAGGGCATCGGATACCGTTACGACGTGTACCGGGAGCGGAGTCAGCCCCGCCGCTCGTCGCGCCGCCGTCGCGGTGATACCGACCGCCGCCGCGAACGCGCCTGACGATTGCGCTGTGCCGTCGGTCGCGACGAGAATCGACCCGTCGAGAGGGTGGCGGGTCGTCGTACCGATGGAGCTGCGTTGCGCAACGGTCATGGTAGGCACAGGGACCTCGATGTGATGGAAGTCGTTCAGCATTGCTCATCTTCGCTGCCGGAGGTGCCGCTGTCTGTCGGGCGTCGCCCGAGAATGCGTGAGGGAGGTGCCTACACGATCGCGCGGGAACCACGGACGCGCCGCTGCCGCGCGAGTCGCCGATCTCCGCCCGTACTTCGCTGTAGGGGGAACGCCTGCGCTGATGTGAGGGAACGCCGCGAGAACTTCAGGTTCACGCCGACGACGCCAGAGCGTCGTAACGGGTAGCCTCCGGGAGAACATGTACTTCAACCGCGGAGCGCAATGGCGGGACGAGCACTGGTCGGTGCAGCTGTATGCAGAGCGACCTGCAGGCCGCGAGTCTGCTCGGTGCGCGCTATCGTGGTCGCGAGCCTCGCGTTAGGCGCACGGTCGGTCCCGGCGCAGGTACAACCGACTGGGGCTGCCGCGTCACAGGTAATCGTCGGCGCGGTCGCCGCTCTGCAGCGTCCGTTCCACATTGGCGAGCGGCTCGAGTACGCCGTCCGCCTCTCGGCGGTGAATCTGCGCGGCCATGGTGCGATGTGGGTCGGGCCGCCCGAGATCGTGCGCGGCACCGAGACCTATGTTCTCCACTTCTCGTTCAAGGCGCGCCGCGGTCCGCTGCGGGTGGCCGATGCGACGACGTCGTGGCTCGATCCCGTGCGCATGGCGTCGCTCCGCTTCGTCAAACGGGAGCGTCAGCCGTTCGCCAGTCACGACGAGGATATCGCGCTCTTTCCTTTTGAGCAGCGCTGGTCGGCCGCGGATGGGCGATCGGGAGCGAACATCACCGATGCACCACTCGATGAGCTTTCGTTCATCTACCTGCTGCGGACCGTTCCGCTGGTGACCGATTCGACATATCGCTTCAACCGGCACTTCGACGCGGCGCGAAATCCGACGCTCGTTCGCGTCCTCCGGCGCGAGCAGCTCAAGGTCGGCGCCGGGACATTCGCCGCGGTACTCGTCGAGATGCGGGTGCGTGATCCGGCTCGCTACCGCGGCGAAGGCGTCATCCGGATCCACTTCAGCGACGACGAGCGGCGGCTTCCGCTCCGGATCGAAA
>JBKJQR010000187.1:0-3365 GCA_046593895.1 Gemmatimonadaceae bacterium
CCCTTCGCCAGCCGACGCCCGAGCGCATCTTCCAGATCAAGCGCGCGCTCGAAGCGGGCATCACCATCGACGCCATCAACGAGATGACCGGCGTCGATCCATGGTTCCTCGCGCAGATGCGCGAGCTCGTCGCCGCCGAGCGTCGCTACGCGACCCGTGCCGACGTCGACGCCGACGCGCTCCGCACGATGAAGCGGATGGGCTTCTCCGATCGCCAGCTCGGCGATCTCCGCGACGAGACGGAGCAGGCGGTTCGCGATCGCCGCTGGGCGTTAGGCGTCCGCCCGGCTTACAAGATGGTTGACACGTGCGCCGGTGAGTTTCCCTCGGCGACGCCGTATCTCTACGGTTCCTACGACGAGGAAAGCGAAGGGCCGCGCAGCGGCAAGCGTTCGATCGTCATCCTCGGTAGTGGGCCGAATCGCATCGGGCAGGGCGTCGAGTTCGATTACTGCTGCGTGCGCGCCGCCCTCGCGCTACGCGATCAGGGGTTCGAGACCATCATGATCAACTCGAACCCCGAGACCGTTTCGACCGACTTCGACATCTCCGACAAGCTCTACTTCGAGCCACTGACCCTCGAGGACGTCCTCGAGGTCGTCGACCGCGAAAAGCCGATCGGCGTCATCGTACAGCTTGGCGGACAGACGCCCCTCAAGCTCACGCGCGGACTCGAGGCCGCCGGCGTTCGCATCCTCGGCACCTCGCCCGACGCGATCGACGTCGCTGAAGATCGCCGCCGGTTCGACGCCGTCGCTCGCGAGCTCGGCATCGAGCAGCCGCCTAACGGTACGGCGACCAGCGTCGGCGAGGCGGTCATCGCGGCCGAACGCATCGGCTACCCAGTGCTCGTTCGGCCCTCCTACGTACTCGGCGGCCGCGCGATGATGATCGTCTACGATGAGCCCTCGCTCCGCGACTACTTCCAGCACGCGGCCCGCGTCTCCGAGGACAAGCCGGTGCTCATCGACCGCTTCCTTGAAGACGCGTTCGAGGCGGACGTCGATGCGATCTCCGACGGGGTCGACGTCGTGATCGGCGGCATCATGCAGCACATCGAAGACGCCGGTATCCACTCTGGCGATTCGGCCTGCGTCCTCCCGCCCTATCTCATCGGCGAAAAGGACATGGAGACGATGCGCGCGCACACCATCGCGCTCGCTCGGAAGCTCGGAGTCGTCGGGCTGATCAACGTGCAGTACGCGATCAAGGGTGGTGTCGTCTACGTGCTCGAGGTGAATCCTCGCGCCAGCCGCACGATTCCCTTCGTCTCGAAGACGATCGGCGTGCCGCTCGCTTCGCTCGCCGCACGCGTGATGGCCGGCGAGACGCTCGCGCAGGTCGGGCTCTTCGAGGAGATCGTCCCATCGTACGTCTCGGTGAAGGAGGCGGTGTTCCCGTTCAACAAATTCCGCGAGGCAGATCCGATTCTCGGCCCCGAGATGCGCTCCACCGGCGAGGTGATGGGCATCTCGGATTCCTTCGGCAGCGCGTTCGCCAAGGCGCAGACCGCGGCCCAGAATGATCTCCCTCTCGAGGGGACGATCCTCATAACGGTCAACGATCACGACAAGGCGACGGCGACGCCGATCGCTCGCCGCTTCCACGAGATGGGCTTCCGGATCGTCGCCACCGAGGGGACGGCGCGCTTCCTCCGCGCCCGCGGCATCCCCGCCGAGCGAACGTTCAAGGTGCACGAGGGCCGGCCAAACTGTCTTGATCTGATCGTCAACGGGCAGGTGCAGTTGCTCGTCAACACACCGTTAGGGAAGCACGCCCAGCACGACGATTATGCGCTGCGCCAGGCGGCGATCAGCCACCGCATCGCCTACACGACAACGCTCTCCGCCGCCAGCGCGGCCTGCGACGCGATCCTCTCACTCCGCTCGCGGAAGACGAGCGTTCGCTCGTTGCAGGAGTGGCACGCGATGCTCGCCGAGTCGCGCACCCCGGCCGGCCGGAGCCGATGAGCGCGGCTTTGCCGGACCCCTTCGTGCACGAATCGGCGTACGTCGACGACGGCGCGGTGATCGGATTGGGAACGAAGGTCTGGCACTTCTGTCACATCATGCCCGGTGCCCGAATCGGCGAGCGCTGCAGCCTCGGCCAGAACGTCGTTGTCATGTCGGGTACGAAAATCGGCAACAACGTGAAGATCCAGAATAATGTCTCGATCTACGAGGGAGTCGAGCTCGAGGACGACGTGTTCTGCGGGCCGTCGATGGTCTTCACCAACGTCATCAATCCGCGAAGTCATGTCTCGCGAAAGAACGAGTACCAGCGCACCCTCGTCAGGCGCGGCTCATCGATCGGCGCAAACGCGACCATCGTCTGCGGAGTCACGCTCGGCGAATACGCGTTCGTCGGCGCCGGCGCCGTCGTCACTGGCGACGTCCAGGCCTACGCGATGATGGTCGGCGTGCCCGCCCGCCGTCGCGGTTGGATGTGCCAGTGTGGCGAGCGGCTGCCTGACGGCGGCGCGGGGAAGTGCGCGGCATGCGGCACCGCGTACGAACGATCGGGCGACGGGATCCGCCCGGTTGTCGGAGCGGCGCAGTGAGCACCTCGCCGATCATCGGGCGCGATATCCGCATTGCCCTCGTCGGCTGTGGACGCATCAGCGCCAACCACATCGACGCCTTGCGCAAGATCGACGGCCTCGCGCTCGTCGCCGTCTGCGACTCGGTTGAGGAACGCGCGCGCGCAGCTGGCGACCAGAATGAGGTGCCGTTTTTTACCTCGCTTGAGGAAATGCTTCGCGCAACCGAGTGCGACGCGGTCGTCATCGCCACGCCCTCGGGGCTGCATCCTCAGCACGGCGTGCTCGCGGCCAAAGCGGGGAAGCATGTCATCACCGAGAAGCCGATGGCGATCTCCCTCGCTGCCGCTGATGAGCTGGTCCGTGCGTGCGACGGCGCTGGCGTGCACTTGTTTGTCGTCAAGCAAAATCGCCTCAATCCCGGGATCCAGCTGCTGAAACGTGCGCTGGACAAGGGTCGCTTCGGGCGCATCTACCTCGCGAACACCACTGTCCGCTGGACACGCCCGCAGGAGTACTACGATCAGGCGCCTTGGCGCGGCACCTGGGAGTTCGACGGAGGTGCCTTCATGAACCAGGCATCGCACTACGTCGACCTGATTCAGTGGCTCCTCGGACCGGTCGAGAGCGTCATCGCGAAAACGGCGACGCTGGCTCGCCGGATCGAAGCCGAGGACACCGGGATCGCGGTGCTCAAGTTCCGTAACGGCGCCCTCGGCACCATCGAAGTCACCATGCTTGCCTACCCGAAGAATCTCGAGGGCTCGATCACCATCCTCGGCGAGAAGGGATCAGTCAAGATCGCCGGCACCGCGGTGAACAAGGT